>DATFDO010000134.1:0-26514 GCA_035252045.1 Pseudonocardiaceae bacterium | reverse complement strand
GGTCCGGGCGGCGGCCCGGGTGTCCGTGGCGAGTTCGATCGGTTACACCGGGTTCCTCGCCGGTCCACCGCTCATCGGCGTGCTGGCCGACAGCGCCGGGATTCTACGAGCACTGCTCGTCGTGCTCGGCGCACTCGCGCTCGGCCTGCTGGTATCGGGTGCGTCACGGCCACTCTGCGAGGCGGACGGCGCAGCCCACCGTGAATCTTCGGCGCCGCGTTGTCGCCGAGCTCGACACCCTGGTTGATGGAACTGTCCAAGTCGGACGCCGGCCAGCAGGGCGGCCGGGTCGCGGCAGGTAGCCCTGGGACGCGCCCGTGGCGTATCAGACTCAACGTGGTGGGGCTCCTTACGGTGGCGATCCGCGAGTCGTAGGGAGTTCGCATGATTGATCTGTACGCGATTGGTTCCCAACATCCGAATACCAATCCCACCTGGACCAGGATCGACATTCAGGGCACCGTCACTCAGCAGCCCATCGGGACGAAGGCGCTGACGGGATTGGCGTACAACCCGACGACGCGGCTTTACTTCGTGGCCAACCAGGCCGACGGCTTTTCCCGGTCTGGACGCTCGCGCTCAACGGCAGCGTCGTCGACCGCATGGGCCTCGGCTACGCGTTCAACCATGCCGCGATCAGCATGTCCCCGTGGTTCGGCGGGTCGATGAACATCACGAGTCCGCTCGCGGGAGAGCGATTCATCAGCGGCGCAGGCCGAGATCAATCGAGTGCTCGGCGACTTCACCTTTCAATGGGTGGACGGCGCAGCCGGTGATCCCACCCAGCGATGGGCAACGTATCCCGGCTTTCCATTCGACCAGACTTCCGCCAACCCGTCACGGACCGCGGTCATCTGCAAACTCGATGCGCTGCGGCATCAACGGTTCCTCCAGCCGCTGCCTTTCGGAACCGCCCCAAGCGCCTACGAACAGATACGGCTACACACCACCACGATTCGCGTATCACTGGGTACCGCCGTGAACATGGCGGGCGGCGGCACGATCAACTTGAACCGTACCTTCACCCAGTGGTCGAACAATCCGGCGCAGCCGACCGTGGTCACGCCGTACATCCACTCCCTATACCTTTTCATCACGAGAGCCGCCACAACGAGCCGGGCGATCCTGGCCATACCTCGTGCACCGCGTGGACCGGCGCAGCGGGTACACCCAACGGCATGGACGCGCAGTTCGAGCCCGGCAGCGGCTACGCCCGCGGCGCCCTGTATCTCATGTGGGTCTACAAGTACGGCCGTTACGACCCGGCGTCGATTCGCGCCGAGGCGAAGAATGTCGTGATGAGCGGGGCTTTCAAGGATCGATTCTGTTCGCGTCCTACGAGTGCGCACCCAGCGGTGCAGGCGCTGCTCACCGAGCTCTGGAACGCCTAGCCCAGGGTGCGTCCGGTGGATCTTTGGCGCGGTGTTGTCGCCGGGTCCGACACCATGGTTGGTCACTTCTCATTGGCTGCACTGGCCAGCCGAAAATGGTTGCTTAACTTTCCGTGGTAGCTTGCTTGACCACACACCGCGTGGTGCGGATGGTGCCGCTGATACCCCCGTGAGCGTCCCGGCGTTCACCAAGACGGGGGGTCGGGTACAGTGCGTAACCGATCCGCGCGAGAGAAAGTGGGCGCTGGGCTCGTGGCGAGATACCTCCTCAGAAGGTCTCTTGGCTGGCTGCTCATGATCGTGGTGGCCACCAACGTGACCTACCTTCTGGCGAACTTCTTCCTGGATCCGCGGGCCAACTATCTTCAGCTGCGGCCACCTCGCACGCCCGAGCAGATCAGCCGCTCGCTGGCGCTGTACAACCTCAGCCGGGACACCCCGTTGCTGGACCGCTGGTGGCACTGGTTCAGCGACATCGTCGTGCACTGGAACTGGGGGTATTCGCCGGTCGGTGAGAGCGTGAACTCCCAGATCAGCTTCCGGATCGGGGTGAGCGCCCAGCTCATGCTGGGAGCGCTGGTTCTGTCCACGCTCATCGGGATCGGCCTGGCCGTGTACACCGCTGCCCGCCAGTACCGCTTCGCCGACCGCTTCTACCAGGGCCTGTCGATCATTGCGCTCAACATTCCGGTGGTAGTCGCCTCGCTGGCGGTGGTCCTGCTGGCGACCACGTTCAACCAGTCGGTGGGCAGCACGTGGCTGTTCGTCGCCGGCGCCCAGTCGCCCACGGTGAGTGGATTCTGGGCGCTGCTGGCAGACCGGGTGCGGCACCTGATCCTGCCGACCATCTCGCTCACCGTGATCAGCTACGCCAGTTATCACCTGCTGCAACGCTCGTTGCTGCTCGACAACATCAACGCCGACTACGTCCGGCTGGCCAGGGCCAAGGGGCTGACCCGCCAGGCCGCCATCCGCCGCCACGGGCTGCGCACATCGCTGATCCCGGTCGCCACCACGGTGGCGTTCGCGATCCCGGCGCTGTTCACCGGGGCAGTGATCACCGAGACGATCTTCGCCTGGCAGGGCATGGGCCAGTACTTCTACCAGACGATCAGCAAGAACGACATCCACGGCGCGGTCGCCGTGGCCGCCTTCGGCGCACTGATGACCGCAATCAGCGCGATCCTCGCCGACATCGCCGTCGTGGCCCTGGATCCGAGAGTGCGGGTGAGCTGATGACCACCAACCCGCCCGTCGACACGGTGTTGGCTCCTGGGCTGTCTCCGACCGAGTCCCCGACGGAGAAGCAACGTGCGGCTCGCCGCGGTGGCGAGCACCTGTCCCGCCGCCGCCTCTACACGCGCCGATTCCTGCGCAACCGGGGCGCGGTGGCCGGGCTGGTGATCCTGGCCCTGCTCATCCTGTTCGCCATCGCCGGCCCGATGCTGACCTCCTACACCTACACCGACGTCGACTTCACCAACCTGACTTCGGCGCCGTCGTCGCAGCACTGGTTCGGCACCAACGGCACCGGCAATGACACCTTCGTCCAGACGGCGCACGGCCTGCAGCGCTCGATGATCATCGGTGTGGTGGTGTCGGCGCTCACCACCCTCATCGCGGCGTTCATCGGGGCGGCAGCCGCCTACCTGGGTGGCACCGCGGAGAAGGTCATCCTCGGGATCGTGCACTTCCTGCTGGTGGTGCCCTCTTTCCTACTCCTGGCGCTGATCTCGCAGAAGGCCGGCGGCGACTGGAAGGTGCTGATCGTGGTGCTGACCGCGATCGGCTGGGTGTACGGCGCTCGGGTGGTGTGGTCGCTGTCGGTGTCACTGCGCGAGCGGGAGTACGTCCAAGCAGCCCGGTTCATGGGCGTCAGTTCGCTGCGGATCGTGCTGCGCCACCTGATCCCGAACATCGGTTCCCTGCTGATCGTCTCGTTCACCCTCGGCGTGGTCGCCACGGTGCAGGCCGAGACCGGGCTGTCCTACCTCGGGTTCGGCGTGAAGCAGCCCGACGTGTCGCTGGGCTCGCTGCTGGGCGACGGCGCCGCCACGGTCACCAGCGCGCCCTGGTTGTTCTACTTCCCGGCCACCCTGCTCACCCTGCTCACCGTCTCCATGGCGCTGATCGGGGACGGCCTGCGCGACGCGCTGGACCCCATGTCGTATTCGGTAGGCCGAGCATGACTGCCCTGCCACAAGCTGGGCCGCTGCTGTCGGTCCGGAACCTGACGGTCTCGTTTCCCTCGGAGGCCGGCCGGGTCGACGCGGTGCGCGGCGTCGACTTCGACCTGTATCCCGGCCGGACGCTGGCCATCGTTGGCGAATCCGGCTCGGGCAAGTCGGTCACCTCGCTGGCAGTGATGGGTCTGCTCCCCGAGTACGCCTCGGTGACCGGCTCGATCCAGCTTGCCGGCCGCCAGCTGCTCGGGCTGGACGACCGGCAGATGTCCCAGATCCGCGGCCGGGAGGTGGGCATGATCTTCCAAGATCCGCTGTCCTCCTTGACCCCGATCTTCAGCGTGGGCGCCCAGATTGTCGAGGCGCTGCAGATCCATCAGGACCTGGACCGCGATGTCGCCTGGAAGCGGGCGGTGGAGCTGCTCGATCTGGTCGGGATCCCCAACGCGCCCGAGCGGGCCCGGGCGTTCCCGCACGAGTTCTCCGGCGGGATGCGCCAGCGGGTGGTGATCGCCATGGCGATGGCCAACGACCCGCAGGTCCTCATCGCCGACGAGCCGACCACCGCGCTGGACGTGACGGTGCAGGCGCAGATCCTCGAGGTGCTGCGGCTGTCCCAGGCCCAGACCGGGGCGGCCCTGATCCTGATCACCCATGACCTCGGCGTGGTGGCCGGCGTCGCCGACGATGTGCTGGTGATGTACGCGGGGCGGCCGGTCGAGCAGGCGCCGGTGGACGAGTTGTACGCCCGGCCCCGGATGCCGTACACGATCGGTTTGCTCGGTGCGGTGCCCCGGGTTGACATTGCCGAACGCCGGCCGCTGGTGCCGATCCAGGGCAGCCCCCCGACGCTGGTGGACCTACCGCCGGGCTGCCCGTTCCAGCCGCGTTGCCCCATCTCGGTACCCGCGTGCCGCGACCGGGAACCCGACCTGGTGGTTCCCGGTGAGGCCCAAGACGGCCACCGCGCCGCCTGCATCCGGGCTCACGAGATCCGTGACGGCCGCATTGACGGGCGCCCGGTGTACCCGGTTGCGCCGATACCGGACGCCCCGGCGGCGCACGTTGCCCGCGAGCAGCGTCGCGCCGTGCTGGAGCTCAACGGTGTGAGCAAGACGTTCCCGCTGGTCAAAGGGGCGGTGTTGAAGCGGCGGGTGGGCTGGGTGTACGCGGTGTCGGACGTCGAGTTCGACATCCGGGAAGGCGAGACGCTCGGATTGGTGGGCGAGTCGGGCTGCGGCAAGACCAGCACCCTGCTTGAGATCATGAACCTGCGCCGGCCACAAACCGGCAGCATCCGGGTCGCCGGGGTCGACGTCGCGCAGCTGCGGGGGCGCGACGCCGAACGCCGGCTACGGCGCACGCTGCAGATGGTGTTCCAGGACCCGATCGGGGCGCTGGACCCGCGGATGACCGTGTTCGACATCCTCGCCGAACCGTTGCAGGCGATCGGCGAGACGGACCGGACGGCGATCGGTGCCCGGGTGGACGAGCTGATGGACCTGGTCGGCCTCGAGCCCGAGCACAGCGACCGGTTCCCGACTGCGTTCTCTGGGGGGCAGCGCCAGCGCATCGCGATCGCCCGGGCGCTGGCCACCAACCCGTCGCTGCTGGTGCTCGACGAGCCGGTGTCCGCGCTCGACGTCTCGATCCAGGCGGGCGTGATCAACCTGCTGAACGAGCTCAAGGCCAAGCTCGGCCTGTGCTACCTGTTCGTGGCCCACGACCTGGCGGTGGTACGGCACATCTCCGACCGGGTGGCCGTGATGTACCTTGGCCGGATCGTCGAGATCGGCGCGGTGGACGAGGTGTTCGACAACCCGCAGCACCCGTACACCGAGGCGTTACTGTCCGCGATCCCGGTACCCGACCCCGGGGTGGAGCGGACAAGGGAGCGGATCGTGCTGCGCGGTGACCTGCCCAGCCCCGTCGACTCCTCCCCCGGCTGCCGCTTTGTCAGCCGTTGCCCGCTGCACGTGACTCTGGACGTGGCCGAGCGGGCCCGCTGCACCGGGGAGACGCCGGCGCTGACCGGCAAGGGCGACACCGGTCACCGTAACGCCTGTCACTTCCGCTGAGGGCGGCCAACAGAAAGAACATTTCATGTCTGTGGTGAAAGGATGCGCCGCACTGGCGGCCACCGCTGCATTATCGCTGACCCTAGTTGCGTGCGGCGGGGGTGGGAGCGCCAACAGCGGTGCAGGCGGTACCGCGCAGTCCTTCGCCGAGCAGGCCCAGTACAACCCGCAGCCCTATGACAACGTCAAGGACGGCGGCACCCTCACCACGTCCCTGCCGGAGATCTCCACCCAGTGGAACATCTTCCAAGGCAATACAACCGAGTATGCGCTGTATTTATGGAATTGGTATAACCCTGTCCTGTCCACCTCTTCGGCAGATGGGAAAGTGTCGTTCGACTCCGACTACCTGACCGACGTCAAGGCCGACACGGTCAACGGCAACACGCGGATCACCTACACGATCAACCCCAAAGCCTCCTATAACGACGGCTCGCCGATTGACTGGACCGCGTTCCAGGCCACCTGGAACGCCAACAACGGGCGGGATGCGGCCTACATCGTCAACTCCAGCTCCGGCTACGACCGCATCGCCTCGTTGACCCGGGGCGTGGACGACCGGCAAGTAGTCGTGATGTTCAACGGCGTCTACGTATGGTGGCAGGGGCTGTTCGGTTCGCTGCTCAACCCGAAGGCCCTCGAGCCGGAGGTGTTCAACAAGGGCTACATCGACAGCCCGCATCCGGAGTGGGGCGCCGGGCCGTACACGGTGCAAAAGTTCGACAAGCAAAACGGCACCGTGATCTTCACCCGCAACCCGAAGTGGTGGGGCAAGAAGGGCAAGCTCGACAGCCGCATCTTCCTGGCCATGGAGGACGTGGCCAGCATCAACGCCTTCAAGAACGGCCAGCTCGACGCCGTCGACGTCGGCACCAAGGACCGGCTGGCCCAGGTCCAGGGCATGAACGGGATCGATATCCGCAGGGGAATCTCGTTGCACAGCGATCTGTTCACCCTGAACAGTCGCTCGCCCATGCTGGCTGATCCGCAGGTCCGTAAGGCGGTCTTCGAGGGGATCGACCGCAACCAGATCGCCGCCATCACCTTCCAGGGCCTGAACTTCACCGAGACCCCACCCGGGTCGTTGGTCCTGTTTTCCTTCCAAGACGGCTATCACGACAACTTTTCCCAGGCGATCACTTTCAATGTCGAACAGGCGAAGCGGGATCTGGACACCGACGGCTGGACGGCCGGACCCGATGGGATGCGCAGCAAGGGCGGCCAGCCGCTGGAGTTGAGCTATGTCAACACCGGTGACGACCCGGTAGGCAAGGCGATCGCCGGCGCCGTGGTCGCGATGATGCGGAACATCGGGGTCAAGCTGGACATCCGGCAGGTGGCTAACCGCGATTTCTCCAACGTCATCATCGGCCGTAAATTCGACATGTTCTACAGCGGCTTCGCCCAGAACGACCCGTTCGGCATGGCATACCTTTGCCAGATCTACTGCTCGGACAGCCAGCTCAACCTGTCCGGGACCAACAACCCGGCCTTCGACGCCGAGGTCAAGTCGGTCAATGCGCTGCCCACGGCCCAGCAGCAGTTCGCCAAGGGCAACGCTATCGAAGCCGAGGCCTTCAAGACGTACGGCATCATGCCGACGCTGACCCTGCCCGAGATCGTCGCCGTCAAGAAGGGCCTGGCCAACTACGGCAGTGGGCGCTTCTTCACCGCCACCCCTGAGAACATCGGCTGGCAAAGATAGCGCGGCGCTTCATCGACTTCTCGCGAGCCGCCCGCACGATTGCCTCGAGGTGGCGGTTGTGCGCGCCGTGCCAGTACACCTGGCCGCACTGCCGGCACCGGGCGAAGCTGTCGTAGCGCCGCGGGTGCCCGGCTCGAGCTGGTCGGCAATCTCGTGCTTGGGCACGCTGGCCAGTTCGCCGTTGCAACCGGTGCACCGCGTCCAGGGCGCCGGCGGCGGCGCGAAGCGGTGCAGGACGTCGTCTAGCTGCGCGTCCGCTCGGCCGCCATGCACATACGCGCCGGCCCACAGCGCGCGCCGCATCAGCAGCCCGCGGTCCTGGGTGAGCAACACCCGCTGCTGTTCGGCGGCCTGATCGACCAACGCGACGTCGCCGGCGCCGTTGCGGTAGGCGGTGTCGACGCCGAGTATGCGCAGCCGGCGGGCGAGCGTCCCCAGGTGGACGCGACTACCGAGCCGTGCTGGTCACCGATGCCGTCTCGGGGTGGAACGAACAAGCCCGCACCGAACTGGCCGATCCGGGGGTAGTCACCACCACGACCAGTAGCGCAGTGACCGCTTCATCGGGAGAGACGGCGGCGTCATCGAGTTGCTGTGGGGGCGCTGGGAGCGATGACGGCCTCCAGCAGCTCGGGCCAGGCCGACTCACCGATCCGGGCCAGCAGGGTGGCGTTCCCGGCCGGTCCGGGACGGAAAACGACGGTCTCTCCGGGGCCGATGTCCTGCAACACGGCGGGCTGGAACGCAGGAATGTCCGGGATGTCGACAGCGCTGGAGATCAACACGACGTCCGTGCCGGCTGGCGGCGCTTCGGACAGGACCTGCAGCGTCGCTCGCTGCTGGGCTGCGGCACCGCCACGATTGCCCCAGGTGCTGGAGGCGTCCAACCGGGCGTCATCGGTCATCGGGGCGATGCGTAACAGCCGGCCGGTGGTCTGGGTGCGGCATAGCCGAGCGGTGTGCACCGCGGTGATCGGCAGTTGCAACGCGCGTATCGCCGCGCCGATCTGCTTGGCATGCTGGCGTCCAGTGGCAGTCAGCTCGCTTTGCGCGGCGCAGTCATGGCTGGTCAGTTGCTCGGGAGTGACTGCTCCGGATCGGTCGTCCCGCTCGGTAGGACTCATCCACAGCAGCAACCCGCCCTTACGCAGTGCTTGCACCAGCGCAGCGCCCTGCAACGGCCCGGTGATCTCCGTGGTGTTGATCGTGGTCCGGTCTGCCGGCGGGACGGGCTGCGGGGCGGCCTGCGATGTCGTCGGCTCTGCCGATGAGGTGGGTGCTGGCGTGGCCGGCCAGGCAGCTCGAGGTCCGCCACCGCATCCGCTGATGAGGACCAGTAATCCGGCCGCAGCGACCCACCGCGTCCGCCGCATGGCCATGCTTGCGCCCCCTGCCCAGGTTGATGATCGTGGTCGTCGCCAGACTCGACGGCGCGATCCTCCCGCAGGGCACCGAACGGCACCAAGTCGGCGGGATGCGACTACCCTGCGTAGCGAAATGGATGTCCCGTCCGTCTACTTGGTGAATCATGGGAAACCCTGCAACATCCCCGTAGGCGCCGGCGATAGGACGGGTAGAGCCCCGTGATGCTGCTGGACCCCCGACCCGGCAGTGTCACGGGGCTTTGTCCTGCATCGGGCAGGTCCTGCACGGGTCGCAGGTGGTGGCAGCCGTGGGAGGCGCGGCGCATAGTGGAGGTATGAACGTAGTTGGTGTCGTCCTCGGTATCCTCGCCATTCTCATCGTGATTTTGACAGGTATTGTGCCCGTCATTGGGGCAATTTTTGCTTGGTTCGCGCTGGTCATCGGCGTTATCGGGCTGGTCTTCGGCCTGCTGAGTAAACACACCACCGGTCGAAACATCAGTATCGTGGCTTGCGTCCTGGCCGCCCTACGCTTGGCATTGGGTGCGGGCATCCTCTAAGGCGACACTTCGTCGAGTCACCGCCGCTTACGGGTCAGGCAGGGAAGTAGCCGAGGTCGGTGGCGCAGGCCCGCAATGCGGGCCAGTCATGACCACCGTGGATGTCGCCTACGGTATGACCGGTGAACTGGCAGCCGCAGGCCTGAATGTCTGGGACGTCATACCGGCGCGCGGTGAGGTCCGGTTGCGCCTCGAAATCGAGAACCTCAGCAAGGTTGTTGGCGGCCGCGTCGCGCACGGTGAGCGGTTCGAGACCGAATCGCCACTCGATCATCTTGAGCACCGAAGTGTGATCGTAGCTGCCGTGCACGACCGTCCGCCGGCGCGCTCGCGGCGAGATGACCAGGCACGGCACCCGGAAACCGCGCAGCCCGGTGCCGAGGTCGGGTCGCGGGTCTGGTGCGGTGGTCGGCGGCACATGGTCGAAGAAGCCGCCCCATTCATCATAGTTGATCACCAGTGCGGTGCGTTCCCAATTCGGGCCTGAAATGACCGCATTGTAGACAGTGTTCAGGAAGTACTGGCCGACGCGGATATCAGATAACGGGTGATCGTCACCGGAGGTGCCGGCGGACCCGGTGAGAAACCGCGGGTCGACGAAAGACACGGCGGGGAAGGTCTGGGCCCGGGCGTCGATGAAGAATTGGGCGATCGGATAGGTGATGTTCCGGTATTTCGAACCCCATAGCGCGGTCACCGGCGTGTCGCTGAAGTAGTATTTTGCCGGAATGCCGCGTTCGGCGAGCCGGTCCCAGATGGTGGGGATGGTGGTCGGCGCCATGATATTGGAGATGCGGTCGGTTTGGGCCGCGTGCTGAAAGAAACGGTTCGGGAAGGTCGGCCCCATCACCGCGGCGAAGTACCGATCGCATGTGGTCCAATCGCGGGCGGCGTGGCCGAAGAAAGCCAGATCGGTATCAGCGTAGTAGCCGATGGCGAATCGGTCGTTGCGACCTGACCGCAGGAAACCGTCACAAGCGCCGCCGCCGTATTGGACACGCCCGCCCTGGTAGGAGTGATCCGGGTCGGGGTGGCCGCAGCCGGTGAAGGTATCCAGATGATGCGTGGCATGGCGATTGCCGCTGTTGTCGACGTAGTGCAGCCCTTCCTGCTTACCGTCTGCACCAGGCAACCATCCGAGGTAGTGATCGAAGGAGCGGTTCTCCATCATCACGACGACAATATGATCGATCCCGGAGTCCTCGGCGGGAGGCAGCACGCCGGGGGCGGATGTGACCGCGACCCGGTTCGCGCACGCATTCAGACCAAAGGTACCCGCAGCAACCGTGGCAGCGGCGCCTGCGATGAACTGACGTCGATTCAGCTCCATGCTGCCATCTCAGCAGAGGCCCCGCCGGCCGGGCGCACCTGTGAGGTCGCCTCGGCCAGCGGGGACCGACGTGCGGTGAGGCTGCCGTCACGCGTTCCGGCGGAGCACGAGCCGCAGTACCAGCAACACCAGAACACCGAACAGGGCCGCGGCGGCCGGAACGGGTCGGTGGCGCACAGTGTCTGCCAGTTGCCCGACCCGCCCCGACAGCGCCGTTGGGAGTTCGGACACGCCGGTCTTGTCCAGCACCGTCTTGCGGCCCGTGGGCAGATGCTGCTTGACCTGTTCCGCCTTCGCTTGCACGGCTTGTTTGGTGGCGTGCAGCCTGCCCTCGATGAATGCCGGCACGGGCGCCGCCTTGGTCAGCTCAGGTGACGAGATAGCCATCGGGGTGTCCCTCCCAGTTCACGCGGCGCGCAGGTGGTGGCGCCGCCTCGGTCTTCGACGACGCTCAGTTACCCAGGCTCAACGCTCTGTAAACATCCGGGACCGGCCCGCGATGATCGACGGCCGCAGGGCCCGCCTATCGTAGGGCCTCCTGCGGCGCGTGACCGGGCTCGAAGGGACAGCAATGCGAGCGTTGCGCGACTGTGCGCTGTTGCAAGTCGCGGCCTGCCCGGCGTTGCGGCTCGCCGTAGGTTTGGTCGTGCTCGCTCTGTGGGCGATCCCGGGCTGCAGTCCCCACCAGGATCTCGGCGCTGCTGTGGCGCTGGATCCGCCGTCGCAGGATCCACCACCACCGTTGGCTGCACCTGCACCGCTGGGCGTCAACGGCGCGGCAGTCCCGCGACTGCAGTGGAGTGGTTGCGCCAGGTTGTTTCAGTGCGCCACGGCGACGGTGCCGCTGGACTACAACCAACCCCGCGGTGCGACGATCCGGCTGTCGGTCATCAAACTGCCGGCGGCAGACCCGGCACACCGCATCGGTTCACTGTTCATCAACTTCGGTGGCCCCGGCACCGGCGGTGTCAGCGAGCTGGAGCGCATCGGCCCAGGGTATCCCGACCTGCTGCGCCAGCGGTTCGACCTGCTCAGCTTCGATCCCCGTGGCGTCGCGAGCAGCACACCGGTCCGCTGCGCCGGAAACGGCGCAACCGACGACGAGCCGGCGGGCTCGCCGGTGCGGCCCGACCAGCGCGCGCAGTTCTTCGCCGGCAGCGCTGCCCTCGGACGCAACTGCGCCGCGGCGTCCGGTGAGTTGCTCGCGCACACCTCGTCGGCCAACACAGCGCGCGATCTCGAGCTGCTGCGGCAAGCGGTCGGCGATGAGGGTCTGAGCTTTCTGGGCTACTCGTACGGCACCTACGTCGGCGCCGTCTATGCCAACCTGTTTCCCGACCGCACCCGCGCCATGGTCTTCGACGGAGCACTCGATCTGGTGGCGAACTCGACGGGCCAGCCCGGTCAGGAGGACATGTCGGTCGACGTGCACGCGGACACCGCCCGCGCGAAAGCCGAGGAACTCGACGCGTTCTTCGACCGCTGCGCGGAGGCGGGCCCCAAGTGCGCGTTCTCGCCGGGTGACCCGCAGCGCAAGTTCGCCGATATGGTGGCCAGGCTCAAGAAAGGCGGCGGCCCCACCAGCCTTGACTCGGTACTGCGTACCGTTTCCCGTGGCCTGCAAAGCTCCACTCGCTGGAGCAGCATGGCCACGTCGCTGCAGCGCTTCTACAGCTCGCTACGGCCTGAAGGTGCCGGTGCGCAGGGCCAACCGCCGACGCTCGACCCGTACGTACCCCGCCATTCCGCGGCGTTTCTCGCTACCCAATGCGCGGACAGCGACTACCCACGCGACCAGCCTGCCTACGAGCGGCTCATTTCGGGTGAGGACCGGCGTCAACCATATTTCGGGCTGACGTCGCTGTTCGACATGGCGCAATGCATCGCCTGGCCGGCCGCCGACCACGACCGCTACCTGGGGCCATGGAACCATCACCGGCCACACCCGATCTTGGTAGTGAACAATCGCCACGACCCCGAGACGCCATTGTGGAACGCGCAAGCCACCACCGACGAGCTCACCGACGCCCGTCTCCTGGTCATCGAGGGCTACGGTCACACCACGCTCAACGTGCACAGTGCCTGCGCCAGCGCCGCTGAAGCCAGCTACCTCGTCACCCTCCAACTTCCCGGCGAGGGAGCCACCTGCCCCGCGGACTACCAGCCATTCCGGTGACATGGGCGGCGTGATGCCCTCCGCGCCATCTATCCGGTAGTGCGCCGCTCGCGCGGGCGTTTCGTGATCGTCGCCGCGAGGTGCTGTGGGCGACCCTCTTCAACGGCGCGATCGGGTCGAGCTATTACTTCCAGTGACTCATTACCTGAGTCTTCGACCAAATCAGTTCCTCGTTCAGGTGGCGGGGGCACTCAGATGGCCCTGTCCTAGGGCCTCGGCGTGAACGTAACGTTCACCTACCTGGTTCTGCGCATCAGTCGAGCGGGGCCTAGACCTAGTGGCCGCCGGCGCGACGCGTCTGAACCGAAGCCCCGGCTCGGCTGCGGGCCGGCGTTACCGCGAGGAGGAAACCATGACCTTGCAGTCCAGGAATCTGGATCACCCGGATGAGGTTCGGAAGTTCAACAATGGCGAATTTGGGGTAGTGACGTTACCTGGGACAATCGTGGGTAGGGCTGTTTTTCAGCCTGACTGGCGGTGGTCCAACGACGTCAAGCCGGTGGCCGGCACCGACTCCTGCCAGGCTGCCCACACCGGTTACATCATCTCCGGCCGAATGCACGTGGTGATGGACGACGGCGCCGAGGCCGACTTCGGGCCTGGCGATGCATTCGTCATCTCACCGGGACACGACGCGTGGATCGTCGGTGATGAGCCGTGCGTCGCTCTCGACTGGTCTGCCGCAGCGGACTACGCCAAGTCTGCTGAATGATGGTGACATGTCGCCGACGCGAGCGGAGATCCTCAGCGCTTCGCCTCCGGTGTTCAAGTCACGGTTGTTGAATGCGCTCATCCGCACGCACCCGGCCGTGCCATTGGTGCTCTACGGGCCGGTGATCGTGACGCTGGCGATGGTCGGCGTGCAACGGGTTGGCGGGCTGATCTCGATCGCGCTGATGGCCGCGGGCTATCTCACGTGGACCCTGACGGAGTACTGGGTGCATCGTGCGGTGTTCCATTTCCAGCCGCGCGGCCCACGCAGCGAGGCGTTCGTGTGGGCCATTCACGGCGTCCATCACGCTCATCCCAACGACCCGCGCCGGGTCGTCACATCGCCGGCGGCAAGCGTTCCGATCGGGGCGTCCGCGGCGCTTCTGCTCTGGTTGCTGTTGCCGGGGGCGCTGTGGATCCCGCTCGCGGCCGGCTGGGGTGGCGGGTATCTCGCTTATGACCTGCTGCACGCGTACCTGCACGTGGGTAAGCCCAGGACAGCGCTGCTTCGCCGGCTGCGAGCGCGGCACCTGCGGCACCATTTTGCGGATTCCCGAGGAGACTTCGGGGTCAGCGCGCCGTATTGGGATTATGTCTTCGGCACCTCGCTATCCGGCCGCGTGTTGCGCCGCGAACCCGTCCGGGACAGATCCGAGCCGGTGAGCCGGGCGTGCGAGTACTGAGCACTACGCCAGCGGGGCGCTCGGACACATCCACCCGATGGTGCGTCTCGGATGCTGTAGGCGGTCCCCGCTGACGGTGTCGATCAGGTCACGGACTCCGCGCGGCGGCCAGTGCCCCTGCCGGGCTCCCCGGCTCGCAGGCATCCGGGCCAGATAGCCGCGCGTCGTTGCTGTCGCCCGACGAGGTCGCCGCCCACCATCGAGACCGATCACCGGCCCGACCCGATCAACCTGACCTGCGCGGTGCGCTGTGGCGGTGCTGATGCATAGTCAGCCGGTGAGACGTTGGCGGAGCATCTCTTTGCCCCTCTCGCCACCCTTGCGGCTTTCGGCCTGCGCGCGCCTGAATAGATCAGCCAATTCGGCGTCGCCTTGACGTTCGGCGTCTTGGATGTAGGTCTCCAGGCGCAGCGCGTTGCTCAGGCACGCCTCGGTGAACCAGATCAGGTCGTAGTTCTTGTCCTTGGTGCCGGTCACCTGACCGGTTTCGGTGGTGGACACGGGCGCCTCCCTCGGTGATGGGCAGTACCGCGAGGCATACCCGGGACCTCAGTGCCTTAGTCGCCGTTGGGATCACTCGTCAGGTAAGGGTCCACGGGTAGCCCCACCGGGTTCGGCGTTGGCAAGATCCCGCTGCCGACAACCGCGGCGGCGAGCGGAGCGAGCAGCTCAGCCAGCCGGGCGGTAGCCGGCGTACCGAGTGCTCGCCACGGTTGCATGGCCGCACGGTCCGTCGCTGCTTCGATCTCGTCGTGCTGGGCCGCGCCGGCCGGGGTGAGATGCCCATCGACGCCCAGCCAGCCGATGGTGCGCAGCTGCTCGGCGGCGCGGTGCCAGGCATCGGCACTCCATTGGCGGCCCTGCCGGAGTATCGCGGGGTCGGCCTCGCCGGTTGCAGCCTTGATGAAGTGGGCGCCAACCGGGGAGATACCGCGGACCAGGAGAACGGCGTTGTGCCCGTCACCGCGGTGTTCGCGCAGCGTCGTGGTGGCCTGCCAGAGTGCTAGATGCGGCTGGGGAGGACGGGGCAGCGCCTGGTTCGCCGCAGCCAGGACCCGTCCGGCAGTGTCGGCGGCGGTGGCCGCCTGCCACGCCAGCTCCGCCGCCTCCTGCACCTGCGGGGATTCGACGGTCACGTCACCCCAGAGGCGGCGCAGGGCAGCGTCCACACCGGACAGTCGCGCCTGTAGCGCGTCGTGTGGGTCGGTGTACGTCCAGGCGTCTGGCAGCGCTCGGGCGACCCGATCAGGATGGAAGCCGAAGAAGCTCGCCGCCGCCACGGCCGGCCCCACCGGACCTATCGGCGCCGCCCGCAGCGCGAAGTAACCCATCCAGAATCCGCGAAGTCCCAGGCCGTCCGCGGCGGCCCGGGCCTCCGGCGTGAAATAGGTGACCTCGTGGATGGGCTCATACAGGTGCCACATCCACCGCGCAGTCCCGTCGTTCACCAGTTCCGGCCCGGCGAGCAAATCCACGCCATCATGACGACATCATGGTGCACACTGATGTTTGGCGGGTGGCCGCGGCGGGTAGGACTTACTGCCTGGTCGAGGCGTACAGGCTGGAGTGCGGACGTGTTCGATGTTCGGGTGGACCGGCTGGCTGCGGGTGCGGTCGTCATCGTCGCGGTCGGGGAAATCGATTCAGTCACCGCGCCCAAGCTCAGCGCAAGCCTGCACCGTGCGCTGGAGGATGCGCCTGCCGTGCTCGTCCTGGATCTGACAGGCGTGAGTTTTCTCGGCGTCGCCGGGTTGCACGTGCTCGACTGCGCCCTGGCCCGTGCCGAGACCGTGTCCGTGACGATCAACCTGGTCCACCATGAGCACTCGGCCGTGCAATCGGCGCTGCGTGCGGCCGCCATGACCGGCCTGTTTCCCACCTTTCGCACCGTGGACCTGGCATGTGCGCCATCGAATTAATGCGGCAATAGCGTAAAACCGGCACCGCGTTTTTGTCCACCCGTCCCGTGACGGTCGTCTCTCGTTCGCTGTGTCGTTCTTATCCGGTCAACTTCCATGCGTCACTGGCCGGTTTGTACGGCACATTGTCGTATTGGCGGGCAGGCTGCGGTCGCAAACCCTTTTACGCCGCCCAGCGACAATTTGTGACCTTTCGCCGCCTGAATGGTGCTCATGGGTTCAAAGTGACGCATGAGGGTGTCGCAATGGATCCATGAGCCATGCCAAGCACCGCCGGGTCACCACCCGCGGCCGCCACCGCGCCCCTGCTCGTCACCTCCAGCAGGCCGCGACCGCCACCGCCGGTCTCGGCATCGCCGCCGGGATGGTCATTGCCTCGGTCAGCACCGCTTACGCGGATCCGGCGATCAACTGGGACGCTATTGCCCAATGCGAATCAGGCGGCAACTGGGCGATCAACACCGGCAACGGCTACTACGGTGGCCTGCAGTTCACGCTGTCGACATGGCGCGCCAACGGTGGCACCGGAATGCCGCAGAATGCCAGCCGGGATACCCAGATCGCGGTCGCCCAACGGGTTGTCGCTACTCAGGGAATCGGCGCGTGGCCGGTCTGCGGGGCCCGTGCCCACAACAACGCACCCAGTACGCCAGCAAAGGCCGGCAAACCGGCGCCCGGGGCGCAACGCGCCACGCCACCGGCACCGGCGGCGCCGGCAAGCCCTGCGTTGAGCTACACCGTGGTCGCTGGTGACACCTTGTCGGCTATCGCAGCGGAGCACCACACGCCTGGCGGTTGGAAAGCCCTCGCCGGGGCGAACGCCACTGTCGTGCCCGATCCGGATCTTATTTATCCCGGTCAGACGCTACGGCTTCCAGGAGGAAGCTCATGAGCACCGCGGCGTCGATGGCCCCGTCCATCCTGGTGAGATCCTCGCCGCCGCGCGGGTCAGCCGGGCGCGGGACTGTTCCGGGGACGCCTGGCGAAGTAGGCGCGAGCGGGCGGCACATTGCGCCACATGGTTTCACTGATCACGACTTCTTCGAAGCCTGCCTGGAGCTGCCGTAGTTGCCGGCGGGCCGGGGGCGCCCAGCGGGTCCAGGAATAGGCGACCTGGGTATAGACGCCGCTGCCGGCCAGCGACTCGACGAGGGTGGCCAGCAGCGGCCGTGCTGGTGTCGATGGGGTGAAGGCGGCCCACGGCAGGGTGCTGATGATCACGTCTGCGGAGGTGATTCCCCGATCGGCCATGAATGCGGGCAAGTCCTTCGCCGCACCACAGACGACCTCAACGTGCCGGTACCGCTCGCTCAGTAGCTGGGCGAAGGTGGGATTGACCTCAACGGCAAGCTGGCGACCCCGCCCGCTGAGACGATGCCGGATCACGTCGGTGCACGCTCCAGTGCCGGCGCCAAGCTCGATCACCACCGGATCGCCGTTTTCGGGAATCGCCATGCTGAGCAGGGTGGCGATCGCGGTGCAGCTCGGCGTCACGGCCGCGATCCCGGTGGGATTGCGGAGGAACTCGCGCAGCAGGTCTAAGTCGACCAAGGCACTCTCGCCAAAGCCTCGAGGAGAACCTGGCTCTCCGAACCGACACGATGATCCGTGGGACTCTCGCTCGTCTGGTCTGTCTCCAGGCTGAGCCTCCCGACGGCGATCTCGGCGCGGTTGGCCAGCGTGTGGCGTGAGGCGCCGGCGACCTGAACCAGGGGCAGCAGGTGCACCTCGATCACCAGGTCGTGCACAGCGGCCACGCGCAGCAAGGCCTGCCACAGGCTGGCGGGCCCGACGAAGGAGGCCACCGTGGTAGGGCCGCCCCCGGCCAAGCGATAGCGCAGCGCCACCGGACGAACCGGGGCGGCAGTGTCGACGGCAGCCTGAAAGACCGCCGGCCGGAACCGGCCGCTGGCGCGGCCACACCAGGTAGTGCCTTCCGGGAACGCGCCGACGGCCGCGCCATCGGCCAGCGCGCGGGCGACGTCGGCAACCATCCCGGGAAGGGCCCACAGGCGCTCACGATCGACGAAGATCGTGTGCAACCGGCGAGCCAGCGGGCCGACGACCGGCCACCGGCGCACTTCGCGCTTGGCCACCATGCGCAGCGGTTGCACCGCGCCCAACGCGATCACGTCCAGCCAGGATGTGTGGTTGCTGACCACCAGAGTTCCCACGGCCGGGTCGGCGAAGCGATCGCCACCGATGACCTCCAGCCGGATACCCAACGCCCGCAGCAACGCCTGGTACCAGGCGCGCACCCTTCGCTCCCGTTGCCCGGAGCCAAGTGCTGGCAAGACCGCCGCCAGCAGTGTCCCGACCAGCAGCAGCGCCCCGGTAGCGAGCAACCGGCGGGTCCGCGTTGCCGGGGCAACCGCACCGGCTGGTGGCAGGCAGCGCTGACCGCACGGAGACACCGGCATCCAGGGATGCGGGCGGTTCATGGCGTCCTGCCCAGGGAATGGCCCAAGAAGTGCCGCAGGTACCGGGGATCCACCCGGTCCAGCTCCAGCAGCACCAGGAAGTCGGCCACCTCGAAGTCGCAGTCGTAGGCGGGTGGACCGCATACCCACGCGCCTAATCGGAGATATCCACGCAGCAGTGGTGGCAGGCTGGCGCGCGCCGGCCGTGGCGCCAGGTCGGCGTGCCACGGCCGGCGTGGCAGCGCGCGGTACCGCTCTGGTGCCAGATGGCGGGCCCGCACGGTGTCCCAGACTCCCGCTGCCAGCGCGCCCTCGGCGTAACCGGGACTACGCAGCGGCACTGACGCGCAGCCCATCAGCCAGCGGTGACCAGTGAGCAGCAGGTAGCGTGCGATTCCCGCCCAGATCAGATTCACCACTGCCCCGCTGCGGTGATCCGGATGTACGCACGAGCGGCCGGTTTCCACCAGGGACTGGCGCAGGTCAGGGAGGAAGGGAACCAAGAACTCGGTCTGGGAGTACAGCCCGCCGGCGCGGCGGGCACCCGCGGGCGACAGCATCCGGTAGGTGCCGACGATCTCGCCGGTGGTGTCGTCACGGACGACCAGATGGTCGCAGCGGGCGTCGTAGTCGTCGATATCCAGGCCGGGCTCGGGGGTGCGCAACGCCGCACCCATCTCGCCGGCGAAGACCCGGTAGCGGAGCCGCTGTGCGGCGCGGATGTCGGCCTCGTGCTGAGCCATGAGCAGCGTGTATCGAGAAGAACCGACGAATGCTGAGGTGCTCACTGACAGCGACAGTGTGCTCATAGCGCTGGGTATAGCGGTCCAGCACGTAGCGCGAACAACACCGCCGTGGCGGCTCGGTGGAATGTCAGTGAACAACCGGCCTACCGCGACTCGGCGCGGGGTTGTCTGGTTGATCAGGACTCACAGCGTCCGGCGCTGCGCTGGGACCTGGAGGGCCTGCAGCATTCCGGTTACCGCTGCGGGCCAGGGGAACTGCTCGGCGCGCGCCCGGGCGGCGGCACGCCGGGACGGCTCAGACGTGGCGAGTAGCCGGCAGACCGCGTCGGCGAAAGCGACGGCGTCATCCGCTGCGGCAGCGCCACAGCTGGGCAGCACGATCTCGGGTAGCGCCGAGCAGCGCGACGCCACGACGGGGGTTCCCGACGCCAGCGCCTCCAACGCGGCCAAACCGAAGGTCTCGTGGGGTCCCGGCGCGAGCGACACGTCAGCGGTGGCAAGCAGCCGGGCCACGTCTTCGCGCCTGGAGACGAACCCCAGGAAGGTGACCGGCAGGCCAGCCGCCCGTCGCTGCAAGGCCGTGCGGCACGGGCCATCGCCGGCGACGACCAGCCGCACCGACCTACCCGATTCATGCAGTTCGGCAACCGTATCGATGGATCGTTCGGCGTGTTTTTCCGGCGAGAGCCGCCCGCAGTGCACCAGCACCACATCGGCGTCTCCAGCCAGCTCCGCGCGTAACCCCGCGTCTCGCCGCCACGGCGCGAACATGTCGAGGTCCACTCCTAATGGCACCTGGACGACATTGCGCGCACCGACTCGGTCGAACTCCGCCCGGGCGAACTGGGTGGTGCACACCACGGTGTCGAAGCAGGCAGCGGTGTGCCGGTTGGCTCGGTCGGCCAGCCAACGGGCCGACGGTGCAGGCAGCAGGAACTGGTGTAGTAGCCGGTCGAGCCGTTCGTGCACGATCACCACACTGGGCACCGCCTGCGCGGCAGCCCATCGGCCCAGCCCGCGCAGGGTGAGCCGGTCGGAGACCTCGATACGGTCCGGCCGCAACGCGTGCAGCACCGCCCGTGCGCCGCCCGGATTGACCACGCGGTATCCACCGGCGCGCGGGATCGTCACACCGGGCAGCATGATTCGCCGCACCCCGCTGGTCATGGTCTCGTCGGCATGCTGCGGTCCGGGCACCACGAGCACGACCTCGTGGCCTTGGGCCGCATATCCGGCACCCAGGTGATGCACCGCGGTCCGCAGCCCACCAGATTGGGGACCGTAGAAATTCGCCAGCTGCACGATGCGCACTGGCCTCACACCACCTGCCGGGTACCCGGATATGTCTCCATGTCGGGGTGGGTGGTGAGTTCGGTGTAGTGGCCAATGAGCTCGTCGCAGACGGCGGGCCAGGTGCGGCCCAGTACGCTGCGGCGGGCGGCCGCGCCACACAGGGTGCGCAGCTCTGGATTGCCGCCCAGGGTACCGACAGCGGCACGAAGCCCGGCACCGAAGATCGCGTCAGCGTCAGGCCGGCCGGTTTCCGGTATCAGGAAACCGGTGTGGCGGTGGGCTACCAGGTCACGCGGGCCGCCTGCGTCCGGCGCGATCACCGGCAGCCCCGACGCCAGCGCCTCCTGGACGGTCTGGCAGAACGTCTCAAACGGACCGGTATGGACGAAGACGTCCAAGCTCGCGTAGGCGCGCGCCAGCGCATCACCAGTTCTGAATCCAAGAAAAATCGCATTGGGCAATTGCTTGGCAAGCTTTTGGCGATCCGGGCCGTCACCGACGACGACCAGCTGGATGCCAGGGAGGTCGTGCAGCGCAGAAAGGCGAGCAACGCGTTTCTCAGGAGCGAGCCGGCCGACGAAGCCAACGATCAACTCGCCGGCCGGGGCCAGCTGTGCACGCAAACGGTCGTCTCGGCGGGATGGGCGGAAATGGTCGGTGTCCACCCCGCGCGCCCATCGATGCACCCGTGGCACGCCGTGCGCGGCCAGGGCGGCCGCCGCGGAACTGGACGGGGCGAGCGTGCGGTCGGCGTTGCTGTGCACGCGCCGGATCCAGCGCCAGACGGTCCGGGCCGCGAAGCCCAACCCGTAGGAGCCGGCGAACCCGGCCAGATCGGTCTGGTAGACGGCCACGGTGGGCACCGCAAGCCGGCGAGCGGCCCACAGCCCGAGCGCGCCGACGATCACGGGAGAGGCCAGATGCATCACGTCCGGGCTGAAGTCCCGTACCGCGGTGACCACTGTGGGACAGGGCAGGCCGATCGGTACCGAGTCGACCACAGGAAGATCCACTGCCGGTATCCGCACCACCGCGGCGCCCTGGTAGCTGTCCGGGCCGGCGCCCGGCGCGATGACCATGACCTGGTGGCCGCACCGCAGGAGGTGTTGCACCACGCGAACCACCGAGTTGCTCACACCGTTGATGACAGGCAGGAACGATTCGGTCACGATTGCGACTCGCATGCCGCGAACCGTGGCGGGCCTGGGCTCCGTAGCGGCGAACGCACCATGTTGCGGCGGGGAAGTCCTGGCGAATTCCTCGTGCTGTCCGGACCAATGCCGTTAGGTTCGCCGCCGCGGGATGCCAGCCATGACCAGTTGATCGTTATTTGGGAAGGAGAAACCGCGTATGCCGCGGTCTTCCCTTCCCAAACGGTGATCACGGCGCCTCTCTTGTGGGAAAGGGCCTGTTAACTCAGGCGACAATGCCTCAGGACACCACCTGCTGGCGCAGCCGACCGAACAGATCCCGCAACACGACTGCGGCGGCATGCGGGAGCAGGTCCCGGCCACGCCGTGCCAGCCAAGGCACGCCCCGGCAGACCAGCCAACCAATGTGATGGACGACCGTCAGCTGCCGCCCACCCGCACAGGCCAGATCGACCGGGTAGGGCACTGCGATCCCGGCACCGGCGAGCAGGTCGGCGAAACCACCGGCGAGTATCCGGTGCCCGCGCTCGGAGGGATGCAGGCGATCGATGCTCCACGCCGCGGAGTCATAGGCGCCGGGCATCTCATGCAGATCCAGGCACAGCGCACCACGCTGCGCCACCACCTGGTCGATGACGTCGTTGAGCTGCGCGACCCGGTGATACAGGGCGCGACGCAGCGGGCCAGGCAACCAGAACACCTGACCGTGATCATGGAATCGGGTGATCAACACCACCGCGCCGGTGGCCTGCAACGCCGAGACCGCGGCGTCCAGATCGTCACCCATGGCAACCGGGTCGAAGTCCGATCGCAGGGTGTCATTCATGCCCGCCAAGATCACCGCGACGTCGGGTCGGCTCGCTACGGCACCGGGTAGCTGACGCTGCCGCAAGTCGGCCATCCGGGCACCGATGATCGACAGGTTGTGATAGCGAATCTCACCTGGTGCGCCCAGCGCTGCCATGAGCAGCGGACCGAAACCACGCCACCCACCAGGGGGCGTCGGGTCACCCAGACCGACTCCGGTGGAATCCCCGAGTATGACCAAGCTCGCCGCACGCCGCCCCCCGGGCAGGACGGGCACGGCCGGAAAGTTCTCCACACCCGGCGATGATCACGTGGTAACTCTCACTGCGGGTGATGAACCGGTGACATGTCGAGGACAGCTTCGCGAACGATCCGTGGCGCTGGTGGTGCGCACGCGCCCGAACCCCCGGATGGAGGTGTTCCAGATCCGCGATCTCAGGGGCGCCATGTCTCACGCGATGGATTCCGATGGTGCTGTTCGGCTACGACACCGCCGACGCCTCCCAGGTCGGCTACGCCCTCACCGACATCGGCAAGCCGTCTGATCGTCGCTGCATTCAGCGGGCTTAGCGGGCACCCGATAACCTCGCTGAGCCCGCTGAGTGCGGTGCAACCGGCGGCGCTAGGCGTCGCCTAGGGGGTTGAGGCCGGCGAGGTCATCGAAGGCGAACAGGAGCAGATCGGCCATCCGGAAGGTGGTGCTGTCGGGGCCGAATTGGGGCCGCCACTGGGGATCGCGGACGATGGAATGGGTGCTGACCTCCATTGCCCGGTGAAACACCTCGGCGACGATCCGGCCGCCGACCGCTCCGAGTTTGCCGCCGTTGAGCTCGGATTCCCGCAGGATGTAGAACCACAGCGGGGTACTGGCGACCAGCGCGTCCTGCTGGGTCTGGTTGAGCTGGTCCGGGGAGGTCAGGTCGGCGCCGGTGCCGTCACCGGCCAGGATCTCCGCCGCGGCCAGCGGCTTGACACCGAACAAGTCAGCCATCTGCTGCCCGGACGCCAACTGCACCATGTTCGCCCGGGTCAGGTTGCGAAACGCCAGGTTGCGCTGGATGTCGTCGATAGCCAGGTTCTGCTCGCGCCCGGCGAAGGTCCCGGCCGGCAGGTGATCGAGCGGGTTGACCAGCAGGGTGTCGATGCGTTTGGCCACGTTGCGCAGCCCGTCGGGCGGCACCGGCTCGGGCAGGCTGGTGGTGGTGAAGTCGTGCAGCCGCCGCCAGTCCACGATCCAGTTGGTGGGCAGGCGCAGGAACGTCCCGGAGTTGGGGTCGTCGAGTTTGGCCGGATCGGCGGTGGGGGTGAGGTTGCCGCTGGTCCCGGTGAAGGTGAATAGCTGGAACAGGGTGGCGATCCCGAGCGGGCCGTTCTGGTTGAACAGGCGGTTCCAGTGGTAGGTGTCGCGGATCATGCTGTGGCCCAGCCGGTAAGCGGCCACCGAGAACTCGATCGGCATGGTCGCGGTATCTCCCGCAGTGGTGCCCGCGCCGTCATCGCCGTAGCCGCCGCCGCTGACTTCGAAGAACGCGCGGCCGTGCGTGAACACGTCGTCGACGACAGCGGGGTCGATAATCCGGGGCAGGTGGTCGGTACGCAGCATCCACTGGTAGTGGCGCACGACCTCGCCCTGGGCGCGGTCGAACAGCAGCGCGCTCGGCACGCCGTGCGCGCCGAGGGTGTCCACCACCCGATTGTGGAAGTGGATGAACGCCAGATGGGTCTGCGCGACCGCGAGGTTCTCGTCATTGCGGGCGTCGGGGATCAGCGCGGCCCGTTGCGCGGCCTTCGTTGGCCCGGTGCCGACCCGCGGCAGGTCGAAGGCGTCACGGTTGGCGTTGGTGCTGCCCGAGCGCGGCGGGTTCGGGTTGGTCGCCGGGCCGACATCGACAGCGGCGGTGGTGCCAGTCTTGAGCTTGATCCCGTCGGCGGCGTAGAAGCGACGGTCTTGGGGATGGTGGGGGCCGCGACCGTACACGGAATCCAGATCCAACGCGGGGGAGCGGCCGTCGACCAGCTCATCGACCGTGACGTCCTGGCCCAGCGACACCGCGGTGACATCCATCGTGAGGTCATGGTCGACGAACTGCCCCAGGTAGGTGAACCCGGCCGGGACGGCGTCAGCACCGTTCGCGGAGGAGTCCGGCTGCTGTTTCGCCACGGTCATCGCCTTGGCGAGTTCCTGGTTCAGCGCGGGGTCGGTCACCGTGCCCCGAGGTCCCAGCCTGGAGAAGCGGAACATCCGCACCTCGGCGGGTGCTACCGGTGACAAGCAGCGTGGCTGCTGGTTCTCGTCGAAGGTCCACAAGCCTTCGCCTTCGACGTAGTAACTGTGCTGGATATGGCGTTTCACGTCGGCTCCTTTGCTCCGCCCCACTGACCAGAGCCTCACCAGTAGCCGGGTGATACCTGCCGCAGGGCTAACGTGGTTGTTGAGCGCTTCGCCCGACGCGGGAAAGGAGCGACGATGGACGCCCTGGTCGGCGCGGCGGCGCACACCGCCGAGCGCAACGAGCAGGCGCACGCTGCGCTGGTGGCCGATCTGCGGCAGCGGCTCGGCGCAGCCCGGTTGGGTGGGCCGTCAAGCGCCCGGCAGCGGCATGTCGAGCGCGGCAAGATGCTGCCGCGCGACCGGGTTGAGCAGCTGCTGGATCCATCGTCGCCGTTCCTGGAGCTGTCACCGCTGGCGGCGACCGGTATGTACGGTGACGAGGCCCCAGCGGCCGGGATCATCACCGGTGTCGGGCGGGTGTCCGGACGGGAATGTGTGATCGTCGCCAACGACGCCACCGTCAAGGGCGGCACCTACTACCCAATGACGGTCAAGAAGCATCTGCGCGCCCAGGAAGTGGCGCTGCACAACCGTTTGCCGTGCTTGTACCTCGTCGATTCCGGCGGCGCCTACCTGCCAGAGCAGGATCAAGTGTTCCCCGATCGGGACCACTTCGGCCGGATCTTCTACAACCAGGCGACGATGTCCGCCCGCGGTATCCCGCAGATCGCCGCGGTCCTGGGGTCGTGCACCGCGGGTGGTGCGTACGTGCCGGCGATGAGTGACGAGGCGGTGATCGTCCGCAACCAGGGCACGATCTTCCTCGGCGGGCCGCCGCTGGTGCGGGCCGCCACCGGCGAGGTGGTCACCGCCGAGGAGCTCGGCGGCGCGGTGCTGCATTCGCGGGTGTCAGGGGTTACTGACCACCTCGCCGACGACGACGCCCACGCGCTGCGGATCCTCCGCTCCATCGTCGCCACCCTGGGACCGCACCCGCGTGCGCCGTGGGAGGTGATCGCCACCGAGGAGCCCGCTGTGGACGGGCTTTACGGTGTGGTGCCGGTGGACCCCCGCACGCCCTACGACGTGCGTGAGGTGATCGCCCGGATCTTCGATGGCAGCCGCTTGGCGGAGTTCAAGGCCGAGTACGGCACCACGCTGGTCACCGGCTTCGCCCGGTTGCACGGCCACCCGGTGGGTGTCGTGGCCAACAACGGCATCCTGTTCAGCGAATCGGCAGTGAAAGGTGCCCATTTCATCGAATTGTGCGACCAGCGGGGAATTCCTTTGGTGTTCTTGCAGAACATCTCCGGCTTCATGGTGGGCCGGGAGTACGAGGCCGGCGGGATCGCCAAGCATGGCGCCAAGATGGTCACCGCGGTGGCCACTACCCGGGTGCCCAAGCTGACCGTCATCATCGGCGGCTCGTTCGGCGCGGGAAACTATTCGATGTGCGGTCGGGCGTACTCGCCGCGATTTTTGTTCATGTGGCCCAATGCGCGCATCTCGGTGATGGGAGGGGAGCAGGCCGCCATGGTGCTCACCGCCGTCCGGACCGCCACCGCCGGGAAGGGGGCTCTTCAAGAGCAGCCAACCCCCTCCGAGGAGGCCTTTAGCGACCGTATACGTGCCCAGTACGAGCGCCAGGGTCATCCGTACTACTCGACCGCCCGGTTGTGGGACGACGGCGTGATCGATCCGGCAGATACCCGGATGGTGCTCGGG
>DATFDO010000133.1:0-8716 GCA_035252045.1 Pseudonocardiaceae bacterium | reverse complement strand
TCGCTGGGCAGCAGCTGTCCCTGCTCACTGACGCCATGCCGACCGGGACCCACGTGCTGCTCGCTGACCCGGAACGGATCCGTACTCGCGCCGCCGACCTCGTCCGCACCGGGCAGGAGTTCCTGGAGGCGTCCTGGATGGTCGCCGCCGGTGGGGGAGCCGCTCCAGTCGACGTCGCGGCGCTGGACCTATCCGCCTCGGCATACCGCGACCTGGGCGAGGTTGCCGAGCACGCCCGCAACACCGGGCTGGCCTGGTGGACGCTGAGCCCGCTGACCACCGACGTCCGCGGCCCGCTGCGGCTGCAATTCATCCCCGCGCAGTCCTACCACGGCGACGTGGCCCGCACGCTGGCCGACCTGCGCGCGCATACCGCCACCGGCGGTGCCGCAGTGCTGGTGGTGCCCGGCACCGGCACCGCCCAGCGCGCCTGCGAGCAGCTGCGCGACGCCGACGTGCCGGCGGTGCATGCGGTTGCCGGGTTGGGGCAGCCGCCCGCGGCCGGCACCGTCACCGTGGTGCGCGGCACCCTGGAGGACGGTTTCTCCGTGCCCGCGCTGGGGCTGGCGGTCCTCACCGAAAGCGACATCACCGGGGCGCGGGGCGGCACCGGCAGCCGGGACATGTCGAAGATGCCGGTGCGTCGGCGCAACGCGGTCGACCCGCTGGCGCTGCGCCACGGCGATCACGTGGTGCATGAGCAGCACGGCATCGGCCGGTTTTTGGAGATGGTCGAGCGCACCGTGCACGGCGCCACCCGGGAGTACCTGCTGGTGGAGTACGCGCCCAGCAAGCGGGGCCAGCCAGGAGACCGCCTGTACATCCCCACCGACCAGCTCGACCAGGTCACCCGATACGTCGGCGGCGAGCTGCCGACGCTCAACAAGCTGGGCGGGTCGGACTGGTCCAAGACCAAGAGCCGAGCTCGCAAGGCGGTCAAGGAGATCGCCGCTGAGCTGGTGCAGCTGTATGCGGCCCGGCAGTCCTCGCCGGGGCACGCGTTCGGCCCGGACACCCCGTGGCAGGCCGAGCTGGAAGACGCCTTTCCCTACACCGAGACGCCCGACCAGCTCGCCGCGATCAACGAGGTCAAAGCGGACATGCGCCGCGGTGTCCCGATGGACCGGGTGGTCTGCGGCGACGTCGGCTACGGCAAGACCGAGATCGCGGTGCGGGCCGCGTTCAAGGCTGTGCAGGACGGCAAGCAGGTCGCCGTGCTGGTGCCTACCACGTTGCTGGCCCAGCAGCACCTGCAGACCTTCTCCGACCGGATGCACTCTTACCCGGTGACCGTGCGTGGGCTGTCCCGGTTCACGCATCCCGGTGACGCGGCGGAGGTGCTGCGCGGGCTGGCTGACGGGTCGGTGGACATCGTGATCGGCACCCACCGGCTGCTGCAGACCGGGGTGCGCTGGAAAGACCTCGGGCTGGTGGTGGTCGACGAGGAGCAGCGCTTCGGCGTCGAGCACAAGGAGCACATCAAAGCGCTGCGCACCGCCGTCGACGTGCTGACCATGTCGGCCACCCCGATCCCGCGGACCTTGGAGATGTCGCTGGCCGGTATCCGCGAGATGTCGACCATCCTCACCCCGCCCGAGGACCGCCACCCGGTGCTGACCTACGTCGGGGTCTACGACGACAAGCAGGTCGCCGCCGCCATCCGCCGCGAGCTGCTGCGCGACGGGCAGGTTTTCTACGTGCACAACCGGGTGTCCTCGATCGAGAAGGCGGCGCGGCGGATCCGCGAGCTGGTGCCCGAGGCGCGGATCGCGGTCGCGCACGGCCAGCTGAACGAAGATCAGCTGGAGCGCACCGTCGCCGGGTTCTGGCACCGCGAGTACGACGTGCTGGTGTGCACCACGATCGTCGAGACCGGGCTGGACATCTCCAACGCCAACACCCTGATCGTGGAGCGCGGTGACCTGCTCGGGCTGGCCCAGTTGCACCAGCTGCGCGGCCGGGTCGGCCGGGCCCGGGAACGTGGCTACGCGTACTTCCTCTACCCGCCCGAGACGCCGTTGACCGAGACCGCGCACGACCGGCTTGCCACCATCGCGCAACACGCCGAGCTGGGCGCGGGCATGGCGGTGGCAATGAAGGATTTGGAGATCCGCGGCGCGGGCAACATCCTCGGCGGTGAGCAGTCCGGGCACATCGCCGGCGTCGGATTCGACCTCTACATCCGGCTGGTCGGGGAGGCCGTCGAGGCGTTTCGCAGCGCAGCCGGCGCGGCCCCGTCTAATGGGGTCGCCGAACCCACTCCGGTGCGGGTCGAACTCCCGGTGGACGCGCACCTGCCGCACGACTACATCCCCGGTGAGCGGCTGCGGCTGGAGGCTTACCGCAAGATCGCCGAGGCGATGGACGCCGACACGCTGACCGCCATCACCGACGAGTTGCGGGATCGCTACGGAGCCCTGCCGCCACCGGTGGTGACCTTGCTCGACGTCGCCCGGTTCCGCCAGGTGTGCCGGGCGCACGGGGTGTCGGAGGTAACCGTGCAGGGATCTCGGCTGCGCTTTGCTCCCGTCACATTGCGAGACTCCCAGCTCGTGCGGCTGAACCGGCTGTATCCCCAGGCGACGTACAAATCCACGGTGACGACACTGTCCGTGCCGCGCCCGACCGAGGGCGCAGGCGGCATCGGCGCCGCGCCGCTGCGCGACCGCGAGCTGCTCGTCTGGTGCACCACGCTGGTCACCAGCGTGCTCGATAGCGCCGGGTGAGGGTACTCCCAGCTCGCTGCGGTAGCTGAGCCCGCTGAAAGCGTGGGACTTCGACGAAGCAGTAAGGAATACGTATCCGACCGCATACTGCCGTCACCGAGTGGAGAGCAATCACGTCGTCGGCGATGGCATACGCCAGTTGAACAGGGACATGCCCAAGGTCGCAGGAGGATCGCGGCCCAGCGGGCACGACGGCGCGGCGGGGCTGACCGCGCGGGGCGGATAGGGTTTAGAGGTTCATCGAGTGTCTGCGCACCTGGAAGGCGGGAATGCGCTTCAGATGAGATCAGCGAAAACGACGATGTTGTCGGCGTAGCCGAGTTCGCCGCCCACGAAGCGACCGCCACAGGTGATGACTCTCAGCGCGGGGCGATCGACGTCTCCGAACACTTTGGACATCTTCGCCTCGTTGAGACGACGCGTGCCGACATTTGACCCCTTCGGCATCTGTTCGATCTCTGCAACTCGGAAGGTCAGCGTTGAGCCGTCCGATCTGCCGATGTACACATCGTCACCAATTGCGATATCCCGTAGTAGGTGGAAGACGCCGAGCTGGCCGGCGCCATCACAATGACCGACGACCACAGCAGGCCCCACTTCTCCTGGCCTGACCCCGTGGGCGTACCACCCCGCTTGCCCGGGGGTGTGAACACTGGGCACTTGCATGCTCCCATCGTGATGTGTGCCCAACGGGATCAGATGAGAACAAGCCCCGATGCTGGGGATGCTCACGGTGGACGGGTCGGCGACGGCTACCCCGGCGGGCGCACCGAAGTTCGTCGTGGTCGGCGCGCTCGCCGAAGGTTGCTCTGGCCGTGGGCTAAAAATCGAGCAGTCGGCCCCGGCCAGCGATCCATCACCTGTGAAAGGAAGGTGTAACCCGCCAAGAATCCGGATTCGGATGAGCGACCTGAAGGGTCGGAGATCGCCCTGGTGGCCTCGGTCGCTCCCTCGTCCGCCGTTCCCGTGGCCGTCGTCACCGCCGGGGCCAGGCACGCCAAGATTGAAAATGTCAGAAATCATCATACTGTCCGCTCCTCGAAATCTTTTCCGCACCGATGCCATGCTTGTGCAGGTTCGGCACATTCTCGCGGTACGTAATGGTGGTCCGCTGTCATCTACTCGACATGGAAAATGTCAGCTTTCCGACAGCTTGATGGGATGCCAAGCGAGATCGTGGCCAATATGCGGTGCCATAGCCCCAGCAACGCCAGCTGGCAGATCACCTTGCCGAAGGACCGGGGCGGAGCGTTCGAAGATTCGGTCTCGTCGCTGCCGCTACTCAAACGCGGGCTTCTGCGGTGGAGGTCCATCTCATGGGAGCTGTCGGATGCATGGGATCTGCCGGGGCCAACGACCCGACTTGCAGACATGTCGGCGCCGCAGCTGCAGGTATTGAGCTGGCTCGAGGCGCACAGAGCGGCGATCGTCGATGTGGAGTGGCGGCGGCGCGTAGACCGCCGCGCGATTGCGGCAGCGATCGCGTGGGAGGCTCTGGAGAACGCGAGGTGGCCGTTCTCGCGGCGTGCTGGGGGCGTCGGCAAGGTTCACACGAACGCGCCAGTGGTGCAACAGGCGGAGGCCGCAGGCTACCTGCCTAGGCGCAATTACCGGGCACGGAAAAAATTGCTGCGTAACGCCGATGACGCCATCGAGTACATCGGTGCAATCATGCAAGCTATAGCGGACATCGCGGATGACTTCAACTGGGACATCCGCTGCAGAATCGATATCTTGACCAACGAGTACCAGGGTCGAGATTTGGAGCAATGGCGGAAGTGGCTCGCCGCCAAAATGCCAGGGTCGGCGCTGGTACCCGCCAATCCGATGGCGCTCTGGGCGCGCGACAACGCCTCGTATGTGGAGCTTGCCGTGGGCACGCCGGATCTCGCCATTTTTGTCTTACGGTAAACGCCGCACGAGGTGAACCCTTGCAGTACACGGCTACGGCAGCCGAGGTTCGATTACTTGGGCGATACGCAGTGCTTCGGTGCACGAATTGACTGATGACGGTCCGTTTCGGCTAATTGCTGGCGTCACGCTCACGACCAGCGACACCGATCCGCCATCCATCAGCTGCTCGCAGTCCGTGCCGTCGCGATCCACCCTGAATCGCGCTCCGGGGCGACCGTTCACGGTGTTCTCGGCAAAGCTAATGAATGCCGGACCGCGCGGGCGAGCCTTATAAGAGGCAAGTGTCTGCGAGTCTCGTTCCAGGCTCAGGATGAACTGGTTGCCGACCCACTCGCAGCCGACCGAACCCTCGCGGTCCACCGGCGTGCGGGTATATGGCGTGATGCCGAGCCGGCTCAGCTCCGCGGCGGACAGAATGGTGCACATATCGACCCGGCTGGAGTCGGCCACCGCGGGCGAAGCAGTAGGACCAGCACCGCAGCCGGACGCCAGGAGTCCCAGCGCCACCGCCGCAACACACCGCACTGCAACCCGCCGTTCCCATCGTCGGTGGAAACCACTACCCGGCCCAAGCCGGGCGACCGTACTATCGCCGGTCGGCTCCTCGATACCCGCCTGATCCGATGATCGAGACGGGAGGAGGCCAGGCAACATCACCGCCCTACTGTCGCCGAGCTAGCTGGCGGCTCCGGACAGGGCTCGGGAGATGGCCGAACCTGGGGCGGAATGGTGCGCGTTCAGTGCGCTATGGAGCACCTTGATGATCACACCAAGATGGTGCACCAGCGGCAGCAGGACGCTGATCGTCTTGTGTAGCTTGAGCAGTAGCTGCGCGATCTCCGCGGCCTGCTTGGCGATCGCCATGGTGGCCTGCTCGGCCACTACCGGGGTTGCGACCCCCGCGGTGGCGGCCTCTTCGGTGAGGCAGGCGATCAGGTTGCCGACCAGTTGGGCGATCCATTCCCGGATCTTGTCACGAACCGCGGCGACGACCTGGCCGCTCAGCGTGATAGCGGCTTTGATGGCGTCGGCCGCAGTGGCCATCGCCTCGAACAGGTAGCCGGTGTCGGCGGCACGGCGCCGGTAGGCGTCAGCGGCCGCGCCCTGCCAGCTGGTGAGGTCGCCGGACACCGCGTGCACGTAGTCACGCCGCGCGGCGGTGACCGCATCGGCGATGTTGCCCCAGGTCTGCGCATGTGCGGTGATCGCACCGGGGTTGCCGGCCAGCCAGTCCAGTGGCTTGGACAGTGCCTCGACATGCTCGAACAGCCAGTCGACGCCCCAGCCCAGCAGTGCCCCGGCCGGGTTGTCGAGATAGCTGACGTAGCTCACGCCTACCGACAGGGCGTCGATCCCTGCGTCGATCCACTCGCCGTCTCTGATGGCCTCGCCGCACCCGGCCGCCGAGTCGAGGATTCCGATCCCGGCATAGGGGGTGCTGTCGTGCTTCTCCTCGGCGATCAGTGAATTGTCCGGCATTTACCGCACCTGCCCGGCGCGCTGCAACGCCAGCTCGTTGGCTTCGTCGACGGCTGCGTAATCCCGCGCGGTCGCCCGGATCCCGCCTGCGGTGCTGCTGAGATGCTTCGCGCAGGCACTCGCCGCGATCGCCGCGAGCTCCTGCAGCGGATTGATCATCAGCGTCAGGTCCACGCAAAGCGCGCCGTAGGTGTCCGACGGCAAGCTCATCTGCTGTCCCGCCGCGGCCGCCTGTGCAACCTGGTCGGCGATGCAGTCGACTTCCGCGGCGTGCACGGTCAGCGCCTCGGCGATTACCTCATACTTCTGGGTCATCAGTTCAGGTACTCCCGGTCGGCGAAGTACTCCTCATCTGCCTGCTGGGCCGGTGCCGGCCGGCGATGCCTGCTGGGCTGGACCGGTGGACTGTCCTCGTCGATCGCGGCCAGGCCCAGCATCCCCGGATCGGCCGCGCTGGTGGGCTGGCTGAGATCCTCGCCGAAGCGTTCCCGGTAACTCGAGACGACGTTGTCCATCAGCCGCGGCTCGCCGCCGACAGTGGCCTGCATCGCTTCCCGCACCTTCGGGGCCAGCTGTTGCTGGGCACGCCGCAAGCAGGCCATCACCTGCCCGGCGAGGTCGGGCGGCCGCATTTCCCGGATCTTGTCGGTGAAGGCCAGATCGGTGAGTACACCGCGCGAGTCCACCGTTACACGCACGGCGCCGTCCGATGATGTCGCCGCCGCCTGGATCTGCTCGACCCGCGCTCGCATGACCTTGACTTGCGCGGCCTTGTCGGCGAATTGCTGCGCCCACTCCGACACGCGGTGCGGCATCTGGTTGCGGTCGGTATCGAACATGGGCCCTCCTCAGCCTGGGGCGCAGATAGTACGGTCACCCCGGCCGAACGAGGAGGGTAGGCGATGGCGCGCAGCTTCGAGCAGACCGGGGCGCAGCTGACGGACATCGCTGCGCAGCAGAACTTGCTGGCGGCCGCGGTCACTGGCGGTGAGCTGTGGATGGACGCCGACGTGGCCGAACGCGCCGCCGCCCGCTGCCATCAGGCCGTCGAAGAGATCGATAGCTGGCTGGTCAAGTCGCAGCGGCTTACCACGCGGTGCATGTTCGGGGACAACGCTGACGGCAATGCGGCTGCGAAGCGCTTCGCCGAGGCTGGCCAGGAGTACGTCAACGCCATGCGCGGCGCCCAGCAGATGTTCAAGAACATGGCGGCGACTTACCGAGCGGCCGGGCGTACCGCTGCCGAGACCGAGGCGGCCAATGAGCAGATGTTTCGGGGCCGGTCGCTGTGAGGCGCGGGGTGGTGGCGCTGGGGCTGCTGGTAGCCGGCTGCGGGTCGCAGATATCGAGTGCATCTCCGTCGTCCGCGGTTGGCGACGCCAGTCGGGTGGATATGTGCACCATACTGACCGGTCATGAACTCACCCAGCTCGGGACCAAGCTTGGCAGTCGCGAGCCGGTGAACGAGCTTGGTTCGGTCGGCTGCCAGTGGTTGGGCACCCGCATCACGCTGGACCTGGAACGCGACAAGGAAACTCTCGCCTCTTACCGCCACCGGCGGAACTCGCCGACATTTACCAGCTTCGTGGATAACACCGTCAACGGTCGGCCCGGCGCTCACCTGTCAGTGCGGAGTGACCGCTCAGATTGCGATCAGTTAATGGATGGGGGGCCGGTGTCGTTATCTGTGGCTGTGGCTCAAGCGGGCGAGTATGACGGGCCGCCGATTGATTCGTGTGCCGAGGCGATGCGGATCGCGCAGATGATCGAGCCGCGGCTGCCGAAGGCAGGGAGCTGAGATGCCCGGAGCGTGGGACGTGGTGGCTGATCTGTTCGGGTTCGGCGGACCCAGCGGAAACGACCACGGGTCGAGCAACTGGGCGGCCTGGGGTCATGAGGAGATCCGCGCAATGCTGGACCACTCCGTCGACCCGGCGAGTATCGGTGAGACCGCGCAGCTGTGGTGCAATCAGGGTCGTAGCGCGGACGATCTGGTGACCGCGTTGACCCGGGATCTGCAGCAGACCGTGTCCGGTGGGTGGCGCGGCGCGTCGGCCGACGCGGCCCTCGCCCCGCTCGGCGCCATCAACCAGTGGTCGGCCAGCGCGGCTGAGATCGCCGATCACACCTCACAGTTGATGGCGGATTCCGGGTCCTCGGCCGCGCAAGCCAAGGCCGGCGTGCCGCCACCGCGCTCGCACAACTGGCGGGAGTCACTGTTCAGCTTCACCACCGGCGGCGCGGCGGGCGCGCTGATTGACGCCGTCGCGCAGGAGCAGGCGCAGTCCGATGCACATGCCGAAGCTGTGCGGATCATGACCAACGTGTACTCGGCGCCGATCAACGACAACCGCGCTGCCGTCGCGACGTACACGCAGCTGGCCGATCCGACGCAGCAACCATCGGAGCCGATCCCCACCGACAGCTCGGTGGTGGCACCCGGCTATGTCAGCGGCGGCGGTGCGCCTGCTTCCAGCGCTGGCCCGTCGGCGACCGGGCACCGAGCGCACACGTTGGCCGCTCCCACTGCGTTGCAGGCGCTCAGCCGCGCTGACTCTCCGGCGGCGGTGGCCCCCGCCCAGGCCGACCGAGGATCT
>DATFDO010000132.1:0-4230 GCA_035252045.1 Pseudonocardiaceae bacterium | reverse complement strand
CCGCGACGGTGAGCCACACCGCTACCCGCACCGAACCGTCGGGCGTCACGGTCACGTCTTTGACCATGCCCAGCTCCGTGATCGGCCGATTGATCTCGGGGTCGTGCACCCCGTCCAGCGCGGTTCGGACCGCGTCGACCGACGGGGCGGTCTGGATGGAGGCCACGGGTGGCACCGACCTTCCGGTTGAGTGTGGGTCTGAATCTCCATGCTAGGCGCTTTGCCGCCGGCCGCTCATTGGCCCGCTTGCCGAGGCAGGCGCTCACCGCTCCGTTTACCGCGCCGGTACCCGCCGGACCGATCCGAGGACCGATCCGCCGCCGCCGGCTCCGGTGGACCCTGTTCTCGCAGCTCCGCGAGCCGGGCCAGCTCCGAACGCAGGAAATCGCGCGTGACCACTTCTCCGACCGCCAGTCGCAACGCCGCCAGTTCCCTGGCCAGGTACTCGGTGTCGGCCTTGGTGCGCTCGGCGCGCGACCGGTCTTCCTCAAGCGCGACTCGGTCGCGGTCGTCCTGGCGGTTCTGGGCGAGCAGGATCAGCGGTGCCGCATAGGCCGCCTGCGTGGAGAACGCCAGGTTGAGCAGGATGAACGGATAGGGGTCCCAGCGCAGCGACATCGCGGCCAGGTTCAACGTGATCCACACCACGACGACGACCGTCTGGGCGGCCAGAAATCGCCCGGTGCCCAGAAAGCGCGCGATCCGCTCGGAGAACCGGGCGAAGGCGTCTGGATCCACCCGGGGTGTCAGCCGACGTGGCCTCCGCGGTAGGTCCAGCCGGCTCGCCGAGTACTGCCATCGTGACTCAGTCACTGGTCACCTCGCTAGGCCTATCCGGGGTGAGCCAGGCCTCCTGCTGGCGCCAGTCGTCGGGCAGCGCGGCATCCAGCAGGTCGTCCACGCTCACCGCCCCGAGCAGATGGTCCTCGGGATCCACCACCGGCGCGCACACCAGGTCGTAGGCGGCGAAGTAGCGGGTGACCTCGGCCAGCGTCGCGTCCGGGCCGAGCCTGGCCAACTCGGTATCTAGCACCCCGGCCACCAGGTCGGACGGGGGTTCGCGGAGCAATCGCTGCAAGTGGGCACAGCCCAGGTAGCGCCCGGTCGGAGTGGCGGTAGGCGGCCGGCAGACGAACACCATGCTCGCCAGCGCCGGGGTCAGCTCGGGGTTGCGCACCCGGGCCAGTGCCTCGGCGACGGTCGCGTCCGGGGTGAGCACCACCGGTTCGGGGGTCATCAGGCCACCGGCGGTGTCCGACGAGTAGGCCAGCAGCCGGCGCACCGGTGCCGATTCTTCGGGAGCCATCAACCGCAGCAATCGCTCCCGCTCGGTTTGGGCGAGTTCACCGAGCAGGTCGGCCGCGTCGTCGGGGTTCATCGCCTCCAGCACGTCAGCGGCGCGCTCGTCGCCCAGCCGGGCGAGTACCTCGGCCTGCTCGTCTTCGGACAGCTCCTGAAGCACGTCGGCGAGCCGCTCGTCGTCCAGCGCGTCGACCACCTCGTCGCGGCGTTTGGCGGGCAGCTCACGCAGCGTGTTGGCGACCTCCACCGCGCGCATGCCCTCGAACAACGCGAGCAGTTGCTCGGCGCCCTGCCCGCGGGAGGAGACCTCGGCCAGCGTCAGCCCCACCACCTCGTCCCAGCCGAGCACCTCGATGGGTCCGCGCCGCCCGAGCCGGCCGGTGCGCTCGCGCACTGCCAACTTCGTGATCACCCAGTCTTTGGTGCGGGTCGGTTCCATCCCCGCATCCACCACGAATGCGACTGCCCCGGTGGCGGCCACGTGCACCCGGGTGTCCAGGATCTCCCCGATCACCAGTGTCTCGTTGGGTCGCAGGGTGAACTTGCGCAGGCTTACCGTGCCGGTCGACAGCACCACTGCGCCGGGCTCGATCGAGGTGACCCGCAACATGGGCACGAAGATCCGTTGCCGGATGTGGAGCTCGACGACCAGTCCGAGCACCCGCGGCGGCCGGGGACCGATGCGCAGCGCGGTGACCAGGTCGCGGACCCTACCTATCTGCTCGCCGTCAGGCCCGAACACCGGCAGGCCGGCAACCCGCGCAGCAAAAACCCTGCTCGCCGTGGCCACAGTAGGAGGCTAGCGTTCGCTGTTGCGCCATTCGGAGTCGAATCGCGATCTGAACAGCAGCCACCCCGGGACGACTCAGGCCCGACTCACGGGCAGCTCAGCGGTAGCAGTAGGAGTCTGAGGACGCGTCACCGCCTTGCAGGCGCACCTGGTGTACTCGCAGGCCACGGAAATCGTCGCCGTGCAGGAAGAACCCGCGGTCGATGGCCAGTCCTCCCGCGGTGTCCGCGTCGATCTTGGCCATCCAGGCGCCGACACCGTCGGGGAAGAACTGGTCATCCCAGGCGCCGTAGAGCGAGTTGGTGAGGTACACCCGCTGGCCGTCCCGACTCACCTCGACCATCTGCGGTCCGCCGGCCAGTGGCTGGTCGGGCTCGGCCGGGTGGGCTGCGCGGCCGACGATGCCGCCGATCCGAACCGATCCGGTTTCCCGCGGGTTCGCGGGATCCGACACGTCGTACTGCTTGAGCTCACCGGTGCCAAAGCAGGACACGTACAGCTGCCGATCGTCCACCGACAGGTTGATGTCGGTGATCAGGGGTGGGACGGCACCGAAGGGCTTCAGCGCGGGGGGCAGCAAATCCGGGTCAGCGGGCTCGGGTGGGATGGTGATCACCTTGTCCGCCGTCCAGCTGCCGTTTTCCCGATGCCAGCGCCACACCGAGGCGGACAGGTCCTGGGTGGATACCACCACGCCGACGAATCCCCAGCTGGCCTCCGGGTCATGCGCGGGCCGCAGCTCGAGCACCATCTGGTGGTGGGCGCCCAGGTCCACCCGCTGGAGATGCTTACCGGCGGCCAGGTCCCAGAAGTGCAGCGCGTGGCCGTACTTGTTGCCCAGCAACAGTTCCGGGTTGACCCCGTCCTCGATCATGGAGGGGGTGCCCCACTCGCTGGTGATCAGCGTGTTCTGCTTGAGGTGCCACCAGGCGTCATACGCCAGGTACTGCGGGCCGCGGTCGCTTTCCCACGCCCCCAGCACGTCGAAGGTGGCGTGGTCGAGCAGCGCGATCCCGCCCGGCCCATCGTTGCCGTGGGCGCCACCCAGGCAGGACAGGAAGATCCCCTCGGGACCACAGTGCAGGGTGTGCGGCCGGGAGTATCCGGCTTTGTCGGCTAGTTCCTCGGGGCCGATCGTCTTGACCAGGGTGGGGTTGGCCGGATCCGGTTGGGTGTCATAGACATGCACCTCAGAGCTGCGCAGCCCGGGCAGCAGCAGGTAGCGGCGCTGCAGGTCGTGCGTGTCGTGTCCCTCATGGGCCAGTGCGCTGCTGCAAGCGTTCCAGCCGAAATGATGAAGTTCGTTGCCCGCGCTCGGCAGGTCCGCCCAGCCGACTACCCGGGCGTATGCGGAGGAGTTCGGGTCAACGTCGACGACGGTGAGGGCATCGGGCCGCTGACCCGCGCGATCGAACGCGACGACGTAGGCGAGCTTCTCAGGCGGCGCGGCAGCCGCCTCGGCGGGGCTACGGTAGAAGGTGGGGTCGGGGGATGCGGTCGCTGCAGTCATCACAGGGTCCTTGGGTTGTGACGGGAGTCCGGAGGTCGTCGGCGAGTGTCAGCGACTGCAACACATTGCGCTGGCCAGTCGCTGGAAATCGACGTATCGCCGCATGAACAGCCACGCGTTGGCAAGACTCGGCGTGATGAAGCATCCCGGATGCCGCACCGCGGCAGTATATCGAGATATCGAGCCGTTGCCGGAGATCAATACCCGGCTGCCGTATTACGGCGGACGGAGGCGGGACGCCAGCAACGGTCGACCCGTCATACTGGCGGATAATCCGCTACCAGGCCGGCCCGGTCCGCCGCCTGCAACGAAAGGGTTGCCCTTCATGGCCCGGCTTGCTCAGACCGACGGTCTCACCGAGATCCAGCAGGAGATCCTGGCCACGGTGAAGGCCTTCGTGGACAAGGAGATCATCCCGGTCGCCCAGGAATTGGAGCACACCGACACCTATCCCCACGAGATCGTCGAGGGCATGAAGGAGATGGGCCTGTTCGGCCTCACCATCCCCGAGGCGTACGGCGGCCTGGGCGAGTCGCTGCTGACTTACGCGCTGGTGGCAGAGCAGATCGCCCGGGGCTGGATGAGCGTGTCCGGTGTGATCAATACCCACTTCATCGTGGCGCACATG
>DATFDO010000131.1:0-8557 GCA_035252045.1 Pseudonocardiaceae bacterium | reverse complement strand
CCACTCCACCAACAACTGATGACGCTGCGCGGCAGTCAGCACCGACAGCTCACCCACCGGCCGATCCGGATCAGCAACAATCCCACCCAACAACACCAACAAATGCCCCGCCAACCGCTCAACCGTCGCCGCATCGAACAGATCGGTGTTGTATTGCACCGCGCCGACCAACTCGTCGCCGGCTTCCCGGAACTCCACGGTGATGTCGAACTTTGTCGTGGTCACGGGCACTTCCAGCCCGGACGCGCTGAGCCCGGTCAGCTCCGGGGCAGGCCCGGTGGCGTTCTGCAGCACGACCATGGCTTGGAACAACGGGGTCCGGCTGGTGTCCCGGATCGGCGCGAGCTCGTCCACCAGGCGCTCGAAGGGAACCTGCTGGTGGGCCAGGGCATCCAGCACGGTTTCCCGGACCGCGCCGAGGAACTGGCGGAAATTCTGCCTGCCATCAACCCGGGACCGCAGGACCAGCGTGTTGACGAAAAAGCCGATCAAGCCTTCCAGCTCGGCGCGGTCCCGACCCGAGACGACCGTGCCCACCGCGATGTCGTCCTGCCCCGACCAGCGGGCGAACAGCAGCTGGCACGCCGCGACCAGCGTCATGAACAAGGTGCCATCCGAGCGTATCCCGAGCTCCTTGAGCCGGCCGGTGACCTCGGCGGGCACCACGAACTCGTGGATGGCTCCCGCGGAGCTGCGCACCGCCGGGCGAGGCCGGTCGGTGGGCAACTCCAGGACCGCAACCCCGGCCAGCTGCTCACGCCAGTACTGCAGCGCGGACTCCAGCCCGGGCCCCGACAGCAGCTGCCGTTGCCACACCGCGTAGTCGAGGTATTGCAGCGGCAACACCGGCAACTGCGGGTCGGCGCCACGGACCGCGGCGTTGTAGAACACCGCCAACTCGGCCATCAACACACCCATCGACCAGCCATCGGTGATGATGTGGTGCATCGCCACGGTCAGCACGTGTTCAGCGGTGTCGATCCGCACCACGCCCAGCCGCAGCAGTGGGCCCTCGGCGAGGTCGAATCCCCGGCTGGCCTCCGCGGCCAGCACGTCCCGCAACTGCACCTCGCGCTCGGCCTGGTCCAACGCCGTGAGGTCACGCACCGTCACCGGCAGCGGCGCGGGCGGGTGGATCACCTGGACACCACGCCCGTCCACCGTCTCGAAGGTCGTGCGCAGCGACTCGTGCCTGGACACCAGCGCGCTGACCGCTGCCGACAACGCGTCCAGGTTGAGGTCACCGCGTAACCTCAGCGCGAATGCCGAGACGTACTCCGCGCCACCCGGGGCGAACTCGTCGAGGAACCACAACCGCTGCTGCGCGAACGACAGTGGTAACTGTCCGGCCCGCTCGGCGGCGGTGATCGGGGCAAGCCCCGGGACGGTCGAACCGGTGACCGCGGTGGATAGCCCGGCGACGGTCGGGTCGAGGAACAGCGCCCTGGGTGAGAGCTCCGCGTCGAGGGTGACCCGAACCCGGGACATCACCTGGAGGCTGAGGATGGAGTCCCCACCGAGTTCGAAGAAGTTGTCGTACACACCGACCCGGTCCACACCGAGTACCTGCGCCCAGATGTCGGCGAGGGCCCGTTCGGTGTCCGTCCGGGGGGCGACGTACTCGGCCACCGGCTGCCCGGCTGACTCCGGGGCGGGTAGCGCGGTGCGGTCGAGCTTCCCGGTCGGTCCCAGCGGCAGTTCATCAAGGGTGATGAACACCGCGGGGACCATGTAGTCAGGTACCACCTGGCTCAGATGGGCCCGCAGCTGCGCCGGCTCGGGGACGCTGTCCGTGGCCGGGACCAGGTAGGCGATCAGCCGCTTGGTACCGGGCTGGTCCTCGCGGGCGGTGACCACGACCTCGCTGAGCCCCGGATGGGTGGCCAGCGCCGCCTCGATCTCCCCCAGCTCGATCCGGAAACCGCGAATCTTCACCTGATCATCGGCCCGGCCCAGGTACTCCAGATCCCCACCAGGGCTCCACCGCACCAGATCCCCGCTGCGGTACATCCGCCCCCCCGCCGCGCCGAACGGGTTGGCGATGAACCGGGACGCGGTGAGCCCGGCCCGGCCCAGGTAACCCCGCGCCAGGCCGCTACCGGCGATATACAACTCACCGACCACCCCCACCGCGACCGGCCGCAACCGGCCATCGAGCACGTAGACCTGGGTATTGGTGATCGGCTGCCCGATCGGCGGCGGCTCGTCGGCAGCCGCCGGGTGCTCGGAGTACCACGCCGTGGCATAGACCGTCGTCTCGGTCGGGCCGTAGATGTTGGCTAGGCGCCGGCAGCTGGTCGCGTCCCGGATCTCCCGGGCCGCGCGGGCGGTGAGCGCTTCCCCGGCCAGCACGACGGTGTCCGCCTGGACCGCGGCACCACCGCCGTGGGTCAGCGCCTGGGCCAGCGCGGAGGGAACCCCGCTGATCAGGCTTGCGACGCGCGCCCCGTCCCGGAACTCGCCGAGGGCCAGCGCATCGCGGACCAGCTCGATGCTGCCGCCCACCGTCAACGGGCAGACGATCTCGAAGACGGACACATCGAAGTTCAGCGCGGTCGAGGCGATGACCTTCGAGAATCCGGGCGCACCGAACTCAGCCGCAGCCCACGCCACGAGGTCGGCCACGCTCTGGTGCGTGACCACCACCGCCTTGGGTTGTCCGGTGGACCCCGAGGTGTAGATGGCGTATGCCGGGTGGGCCGCAGACAGCGGCGCGACCCGCTCAGCGTCCTGGACCTGGGCACCGGAGCAGGCGGTGATCGCCTCAGCGATCGGCGCATCATCGAGCACCAGCCTGGCCACATCCGGCGGTAGGCAGGTGGCGGTGTGCTGGGTGCACAGCACAACGGTGGGGCGGGCGTCAGCGCAGATGAAGGCGATCCGCGCGAGGGGGTAGCCCGGGTCGATCGGCAGGTATCCCGCACCGGTCTTGGCCACCGCCAGCAACGCCACGATCAACTGCTCCGAGCGCGGCAGGGCCAATCCGACGAATTGCTCGGGGGACGCGCCCTGCCCGATCAGCAGCCGCGCCAGGCGGTTGGCTCGCTCATCCAGCTCGGCGTAAGTCAGGCTGACCGGACCCGACACCACCGCCACCGCATCGGGCGTCCGCGCCACCTGCGCGGCGAACAAGTCAGGCAGGGTCGCCGCGGTTACCTCACGGTGGGTGTCGTTCCATTCCACCAGCAGGCGACGCCGCTCCGCGGAGGTCAACACCGGCAGCTCACCCACTGGCCGATCCGGGTCTGCCGCGATGGCGTGCAGCAACACCAGCAGGTGCCGGGTCATCCGCTCGATGGTGGCGGCGTCGAACAGGTCGGTGTTGTACTGCATAACCCCGGCGAGCAGATCATCGGTGCCGGGCACTGGCACGGTGTTGAATTGCACCGTCAGGTCGAATTGCGCGCTGGTCACCGGCAGGTCCAGACCACTGACGTCCAGCCCGGCCAGCTCCGGGGCGTGTCCGGTGGCGTTCTGCAGGATGACCATGGCCTGGAACAGCGGCGATCGGCTGATGTCCCGAACCGGGGCCAACTCGTCGACCACACGCTCAAAGGGCACGTGCTGGTGCACGAAGGCGTCCAGCACTGTTTCCCGGACGTCGGCCAGGAATTCCCTGAAAGTAGGGCCGTGCGTCACCCGGGAACGCAGCACCACGGTATTGACGAAGAACCCGATCAGCCCTTCGAGCTCGGCCCTATCCCGGCCCGACACCACCGTGCCGACCGCGATGTCGTCCTGCCCCGACCACCGGGAAAGCAGCACCTGGCAGGCACCGACCAGCGTCATGAACAAGGTGCCGTCCAGCTGCTGACCCAGTTGTTTGAGCCCGGCCGTCACCTCGGCGGGGACCACGAACTCGTGGGTGGCCCCGGCTGAGGTGCGTACCGCCGGCCGGGGCCGATCGGTCGGCAACTCCAACGGAGACAGGGCGTGAAGCTGGCTGCGCCAGTAAGCCAGCCCCTCGTCCAGCGCCGGCCCGGACAGCGTGGCGCGTTGCCAGGCGGCGAAGTCGGCGTACTGCACCGGTAGCGGCGCCAGGTCGGCCACCTCATGCCGCACCGCTGCCTGGTAGAGCTCACCCAGGTCCTGGATGAGTACGCCCATCGACCAGCCATCGGTGATGATGTGGTGCAACACCATGATCAACGCGTGGTCTCCGGCACCCAGCCGCACCAGCCGCACCCGCATGAGTGGCCCGGTGCTCAGGTCGAACGGCTGGTCGCATGCCGCTACCAGCAGCCGCTCCAGTTCGGCAGGACGGTCCGGCGCGGGCAGGCCCGAAAGATCGATCATCGTTATCGGCACCGGCGCCGGTGGGTGTACCACCTGCACGCTCAGGTCGTCGGCCTGGTCGAAGGTGGTACGCAACGACTCATGCCGGGCGGCCAGCGCCGTGAACGCCGCACGCAACGCATCGACGTCAAGCCGGCCGCGCAATCGCAGCCCGGCTCGCGTAGCGTATTCCGCGCCGTCGGGCTCGAATGCGTGCAGGAACCACAACCGCTGCTGGGCGAGGGACTGCTGGGCCGAGAATGGAGCCGCCTCGTCACCCCGAGGGAGGACGGCAATAGCCGACAATGCTCCGGAACCAGCCGGTATCGCCGCGGCCAGCTCGCCAACCGTAGAATGCGCGAAGACCACGCGTGGCGACAATTCCGCGGCGAAGATCGCCCGCAATCGTGATGCCACCAAGATACTCGAGATCGAGTCACCGCCAAGTTCGAAGAAATTGTCCTCGACGCCGACTCGTTCCACCCCCAGTACCTCGGCCCAAACCTGCGTCACCACACGCTCGGCCTCGGTACGGGGAGCCACGTAACGTGTCTCGTCTGCGCGCCAGTCGGGGGCGGGCAACGCCCGCCGATCCAGCTTGCCATTCACGTTGAGCGGGATCTTGTCGAGCGACACGAACGCGGCCGGCATCATGTAACTCGGCAGGGACCGGGCCACATGGGCGCGCAACTCCGCCGGCCCAGGGACGTTGTCCGTACTGGGCACCAGGTAAGCGGTCAGCCTTTTGGCCCCTGGTACGTCCTCCCGGGCAATCACCACGACTTGAGCCACTCCGGGATGGGTGGCCAAGGTGGCCTCGATTTCCCGCAGTTCGATCCGGAATCCGTGGTTTTTCACCTGGTCATCGGTACGACCAAGATAGGACAGTTGCCCGTTGCGGGCCCAGCGTGCCAGATCCCCGGTGCGGTACATCCGTTCACCCGCAGCGCCGTATGGGTTGGCCACGAATCGAGCCGCGGTCAACCCGGGCCGGTTCAGGTAACCGCGAGCCAGGCCATCCCCCGCGATGTAAAGTTCCCCCACCGCCCCCACCGGGACCGGCCGCAGGGACGCATCCAGCACGAAGACCCGGGTGTTCGTGATGGGGCACCCGATAGGTGGGGACTGCTCGATCGGGGTGCCCGTCTCGTCGAACCACGCGGTGGCATACACCGTGGCCTCGGTCGGCCCGTAAATGTTCGCGATCCGCCGGCAGGAAGTCGCCACCTGGATGTCCCGGGCCACCCGAGCCGGCAATGCCTCCCCGGCCAACACCACCGTCTCGGCGCGCATCCCAGTGCCGTACTGGGACAACCCATGAGACAGCGCAGAAGGCACGCCGCTGATCAAGGTCGCCACCCGCCCATCGGCACCGGGCTCCCCCAGCGCCAACACATCGCGGACCAGCTCAACACAACCACCGGTCAGCAACGGGCAGAAAATCTCAAAGACCGACACATCGAAGGACAGCGACGTCGAGGCCATCACTCGCGAAAGCCCTGAGGCGCCGAACTCACCGGCCGCCCACTCCACCAGGTTCACGACGCTGCGCTGAGCCACCACCACGGCCTTCGGAGCACCTGTCGATCCAGACGTGTAAATGGCATAGGCGGCATGCCCGGGACGAAGCGGTGCGACCCGCTGCGCGTCGGTGACCTCCGCAGCAGACTGCGCACTGATCTCTGTCGCCGTCTGCGACTCATCGACCACGAGCCGGGCCACGCCATCAGGGATACAGTCCGCGGTCTCACCGGCGGCCAGCACCACGATCGGATCAATGTCCGCACACATGAACTCGATCCGCGCCCGCGGGTGGCGGTGGTCGATAGGCAGGTAGGCACCGCCCGCCTTCAGCACGGCAAGCAACGCCACCACCAAGTCCGCTGACCGCGGCAGCGCTATTCCCACGAACCGCTCCGGGCCTACGCCCAGGGCGATCAGTACCCGCGCCAGCCGATTCGATCGCTCGGCCAACGCCCGATACGACAAGACCTCGTCGTCGCACACTACAGCGGCCGCGCCCGGGCTGCGGTCGACCTGCGCAGCGAACATCTCCGGTACCACCGCAGCGGGCAGCACAGCATGGGTGTCGTTCCATCCCCTCAGCAACTGGTGCCGCTGCGCCGGCGGCAAGATGTCGATATCGCCCCACCGAACGCCCGGATCGGTGGCCAGCACCGTCACCACCCGGAGCAGATGTGCAGCCATTGCCTCGATCGTTGCGGTATCGAACAACCGGCGGTCATAGCCCAGCTCGAAGTTCAGCCGCCCGCCCGACTCGTCCTGGTACGCGCGCAGGCTCAACGGGAAGTTCGTGGTGTCCCGGCCATCGACCGAGCGGATCCGCAGCCCAGGCTGCCCTTCCGGAGCCGGCTGCACCGGGTAGTTCTGGAACACGACCACGCTATCGAACAGGTTGGCCCCGGCAGGCAGATCGCTCCACGCCTGCAACTGCGTCAGTGAGGTGAAGTCGAACTGCCGCGAGTGCGACTGCTGGGCCTGCAGCTCCCGCAACGACGGCACGACGTCCGCGGCATCATCGACCAGCACCCGGGTGGGCACAGTGTTGATGAACATGCCGACCATCGACTCCACGCCGGCCAGCTCGGCCGGGCGCCCGGAGACGATGGCGCCGAACACGACATCGCGCTCGCCGCTGTAGCGCGACAACAACAGCGCCCAGCAGCCCTGCACGATCGTGTTGAGCGTCAGGCCGGCCCGCATCGCCACCGACTGCAGCCGCTGCGACTCGCCGGCCGGCACTGCGACCAGCACCGACTCCGCGGACTCGGCGCGGTGCGCCTCGAAGGGTTGGCGGTCATAGGGCAAGCCGGTGGGCGCGCAGAAGCCGGACAGGATGCGCCGCCAGTGTTTCTCGGCCTCGTCCGCGTCCTGCTCCTGCAACCACTGCAGGTAGTCCCGGAACGGCCTGCGGGCAGGGCAGTCAGGCACCCGATCGTGCACGATCGCCTCATAGTGCTCACGCACCTCAGCGAAGATCTGGGCCTGGCTCCAGCCATCGACCATGACGTGGTGAGCCGTCCAGACCAGCATGACCTCGTCGTCGGCGAGGGTGGCGATGACCAGCCGCAACAGCGGCGCCACCGCCAGGTCGAGCCCGGCGGCGAGTTCCTCGGCCGCCACCCGGGCCAGTTCCTCATCCCACTGCGCCTCGGACAGGCCGCGCCAGTCGTGATAAGCGATCGGCAGCGCCACGTGGCGGTGCACGATCTGCAGTGGCTGATCCACCCCGTCCCAGACCACCGTGCTGCGCAATGCCGGTGTCCGATCGACGGTCCGTTGACACGCCGCGCCCAGCGCTCGGGCATCCGACACTCCCGAGATGCGCAGGCGGAGCTGGTCGAGGTAAGCCGCCGAGTCGGTGTCGACGAGGCTGTGGAAGACCATCCCCGCCTGTAGTGCGGTGAGGGGGTAGATGTCCTCCACGTCGCGGCCATCGCCCACCAGGTAATCGAGCTGGGACTGGGTCAGCAGGGCGAGGGGGAAGTCCGACGGAGTGACGCCACCGGATTGGGGGTCGGCGCAGTGCGCCAGGATCTGGCGCAGCGCCTCGAGCATGCCGGAGGCCAGCTGGACGACGGTGGGCTCATCGTGCAGGTTCTGCGAGTAGGTCCAGCTCAGCTGCAGCTGACCGTCGGTGACGACCCCGGTGACGTCAAACAGGTAGGGCCGGACGCTATCCGGCGCGTGATCCGGCGCCAACGGGCCGGCCGGGCCGTGATAGAGGCCGCTGGCCTGCCCGCCGGCGCCCCACTGGCCGTGGTAGTTCAGGCTGATCTGGGGACGGGCCTCCACGGTGAGGGGGCTGGCGGGGTCGAGGTAGCGCAGCGCTCCGAAGCTCAGGCCACGGTGCGGGATGGCCCGCAACTGCTCCTTGACCGACTTGAGTAGCTCGCCCCAGCCGGCGGAGGTGATCGTCAGCGCCACCGGGAACTGGGTGGTGAACCAGCCCACCGTGCGCGACACATCCACTCCGGGCAGGATCTCCTCACGGCCGTGCCCTTCCAGCCCGATGAGCACTCGCTCATGGCCGGTCCAGTCGGAGATCACCTGACCCAGCGCGCTGAGCAGCACGTCGTTGATCTGGGTGCGGTACACCCCCGGCACTCGGTGCAGCAGTGCCTCGGTCTCATCCCGAGCCAACCGCATCACCACCGCGCGGGCAGACCCGGCCGTGTTGGCGCCGGCCCGGCTAACCGGCAGGTCCGGCCACCCATCGCTGGGCAGGCCCGACCAGTAGGCCAGGTCGTCACCGAGCCCA
>DATFDO010000130.1:0-5594 GCA_035252045.1 Pseudonocardiaceae bacterium | reverse complement strand
GGCTGTAACCCGCCCGACTGGCCATCCCGCTCCCTCGCTGCTGGGGTGACACACTGCCGTATCCCGCGAGTGTACGGGTGGACCCGGCATTTCCCGCCGTAGTCATCGCACCCCGTTGCCGTCCGCGGGGGCCTGGCCGTTGTCGTCCTCCCCCGCCGCCCCTAGCGTTGGCAGCTCGTCAAGTACCACCAACGCCTCGGCGTGTTGCTCATGACGACGGCCGACCTCGCCAGCCTGCGCCCCGGTGTCGTCCGGTGGCACGGGCGCACTGTCGTCACCTCCCGGCCCCTGCACAGTGTCATCTCCCGCCGCCTGCGCAGTGTGGTCACCCGCCGGCGCCTGCGCAGTGTTGTCGTCAAGATCATCAGACGGGTTGTGCCGGCGGGACGGCAGCAGGGTGGCAGGGCAACCGCCGAGCAGCGTCGCGCCCAGCAAGGCGACCGCGAGCGGGCCGGCGGGGATGTCGACGGGATCGAAGGCGGCCGCTCCCAGCCGACCGCCGGCGAGCAGCGCGCAAAGGACACCGCCTAGTGCGATCAGTCCGCCGGCCACACCGAGCACTCGAAGGCGCTCAGGCAGGTCGCGGCCGGTGGCGCAACGGCGCCCCACTGCGGCGCCCACCAGCAACGGCACCGCAACGACCGCGGCCCACCATGACTGCGCCGGTCCCGGCGGTAGCGCGGCGAGCAACGGCACCGGCGGCACCGGAGCGTCCTGGACGCCGAACGGGCTGACCGCCAGCGCGCCTATCGAGAAACCGGGTCCGGCTAGCCAGGACAGTCCGGCGATCGCCGCGTTGGGCAGGTACCCGATGGACAGCACGATCAGCCCGAAGGCACTCCCCGGGGCGGAACCCGACAGCTCGACGACCTCGGGTGCGGACACCATCTCGGCGATCAGCACCGTGGCGAAGCCGGTGATGAGCAGTACTGCCAGGCCCCATAGCCCGGCCAGCAGGCCGGGCAGCACCCATCCCGGCGCCTGGCGCAGCGCCGCAGGCAGCAGTCCGCAGGGACGGATTAGGCCCACCCCTGCCGCAACACCGGCGACCAGCGCACACCCGACAGCGGCCAGCGCGGGATCCACCGTGATCGTCGCTGGGGTAGCAAGCAACGCCAGGGCTGCACCCCCGATGCCGTGCACGCCGGCGACCATCCCCACCACCCACCCGGCATCGGTGGGCTGGTGAAACCCGGACCGCTTCGCGATCCCAGCAGCGCCGCGTGCGACCAGCGCGCCGAGAAGCAACGTAAGCAGCAGTGGCAGGACGCCGAGCGGGGCTCCGTCGACGGTCAGCGGGATGTGATGGGCGGCTAGCCAGCCTGCTGCTCCCACCCGGGCCAGCCACGCCACCGAAGGGTCTGCTCCCGCAGTTGCGGTGAGCGCCGCGAGCAGCACGGCAATCGCGACATAACAGAACAGCGCCGGCAGGCAGGCAGCGCCGAGCAAACTGCCCCACCCAGGGCGGAGACGTTCACCTGCGGGCTCGTCATGAGCTACCGGCGACAGCAGCAGGCTCACAGCTGTCACCCTCGCAGCCGGGTAGCGACCTGATGGTGATCACCGGGCCGACGCGCCCTGGATGTAACCGGATCGGAGTACTCGGACATCCGTAGCGGCAACGTTGGTAGCGGTTAACGACGCCCGGTGGCCGGTTTGGCGGTACTTGAACAGCGACCACTAGGGCAGCGACTTCATGACCTCGCGCATCAGGTCCGCGGTGTCACTGGGGGTTGTGCCGACCTGAACGCCCACCGCCTCCAGAGCGTCCTTCTTCGCGGCGGCGGTGCCGGACGAGCCGGACACGATGGCGCCCGCATGTCCCATGGTCTTGCCTTCGGGGGCGGTGAAGCCGGCGATATAACCGATGACCGGTTTGGTGATGTGGGCCTTGATGTACTCGGCGGCGCGCTCCTCGGCATCCCCGCCGATTTCTCCGATCATCACCATGGCGGCGGTATCCGGGTCCTGCTCGAAGGCGTGCAGGGCGTCGATGTGCGTGGTGCCGATCACCGGGTCGCCGCCGATTCCGACACACGTGGAGAACCCGATATCACGCAGCTCGTACATCATCTGGTAAGTCAGGGTGCCCGATTTCGACACCAGCCCGATCCGGCCCGGTCCGGTGATGTCCGACGGAATGATTCCGGCATTCGAGGCACCAGGACTGATCACCCCTGGACAGTTCGGACCGACGATTCGGGTCCGCACGCCACCCGCCGCCAAACCGGTGGCGCCGGCGTGCGCGCAGAACCCGGCCGCGTCGTGTACCGGGATCCCCTCGGTGATCACTACGATCAACCCGATCCCGGCGTCGATCGCTTCGAGCACCGCGGACTTGGCGAAGCGCGGCGGTACGAACACCACACTGACGTCGGCACCGGTAGCGGCGATCGATTCGGCCACCGTGCCGAACACCGGCAGCGAGGCGCCGTCGAAGTCGACGGTCTGACCGCCCTTACCGGGGGTGACTCCACCGACGACCTGGCTACCGGCCCGCAGCATCCGCTGGGTGTGCCTGCGGCCCTCGGCGCCGGTCATGCCCTGGACGATGATCCTCGAGTCTTTGGTCAGCAAGATTGCCACCGGTCAGGCTCCCTTGGCGAAAATCACTGCGGCCAGCTCAGCGGCCTTGTCCGCGGCGGCGTCCATCGTGTCAACCATGGTGACCAGCGGGTGCGCCGCCCGCGCCAGGATCCGGCGACCCTCGGCGACGTTGTTGCCATCCAACCGCACCACCAGCGGTTTAGCGGGGGCGACGGGGGCGTCGCCCAGCATGTCCAGCGCTTGCACGATGCCGGCAGCCACCTGGTCGCACGCGGTGATCCCACCGAACACGTTGACGAACACCGACAGCACATCAGGGTCACCGAGAACGATCCCCAGCCCGTCGGCCATCACCTGCGCGTTTGCGCCGCCGCCGATATCCAGGAAGTTCGCCGGCCGCATTCCCCCGTGCGCTCGGCCGGCCGCAGCGACCACATCCAGCGTGGACATCACCAGCCCAGCGCCGTTGCCAATGATGCCGACCTGCCCGTTGGCAAGCTTGACGTAGTTGAGGTGCCGGGCCTTGGCTGCCGCCTCGAGCGGATCTTGCCCGACTGAGTCGACCAGTCCCGCGTGGTCGGGGTGACGGAATGCGGCGTTGTCGTCGAGAGTGACCTTCCCGTCCAGCGCGATGATCGATCCGCGCGTGTCGCGGACCAGCGGGTTCACCTCCACTAGCGTCGCGTCCTCGGCGACGAAGACCTCCCACAACTTCAGGGCCGTGTCAGCCGCCGCCTGTGCCACCTCAGCCGGGAAAGAAGCAGCCGCGATGATCTCGGCGGCCTTGGCGGTATCCACGCCGAAGCGCGGATCCACCGGCACCTTGGCCAGCGCCTCGGGAGCCGTTGCGGCGACCTGCTCGATATCCATGCCGCCCTGCACGCTGGCCATCGCGAGAAACGTGCGGTGGGCGCGGTCAAGGAGAAAAGACAGGTAATACTCCTCGGCGATGTCAGATGCGGGCGTGACCAGGACCCGGTGCACGCGGTGGCCCTTGATATCCATGCCCAGAATCGCCGCCGCCGCGCGTTGTGCGTCGTCCGGAGTGCGGGCCAGCTGGACGCCACCAGCCTTGCCCCGGCCCCCGGTCTTCACCTGCGCCTTGACCACGACGGCGCCGCCCAGCTCAGCAGCCGCCGCTCGCGCCTGCTCGCTGGTCGTGACGACGCGCCCGGGCAGCACCGCAACGCCATGAGCGCCGAACAGGTCCTTGGCCTGGTACTCGTACAGATCCACGCGATCGACCCTATCCAGCCCGGCGGGGCCGCAGCTGCCCGGCGCCGGTGACCGTGATCATTCCACCGACGCCGCGGCCACCGCCGAACGCACCCAATCGACGATCTCGCCAGTGGTGGCGCCCGGCGTGAAGACCTTGGCCACGCCGAGCTTGCTGAGTTCGGACATGTCCTGCTCAGGGATTATTCCCCCGCCGAAGACCAGCACATCGGTGGCACCCTTGGCCTCAAGTAGCTCGATGACCCGCGCGAACAGCGTCATGTGAGCACCGGAAAGTACGGACAGCCCTACCGCGTCGGCGTCTTCCTGGAGCGCCGTTTCCACGATCTGCTCCGGTGTCTGGTGCAGTCCGGTGTAGACGACCTCCATGCCGGCGTCGCGTAGCGCACGGGCGACCACCTTGGCCCCGCGGTCGTGCCCGTCAAGCCCCGGTTTGGCGACGACCACCCGGATGCGTCCGCTCATTGCGCCCAGCGTAACTCCTGCTGCGCGCGCCGCGACAACTTATGGTGATCGCATGGACCCCGCCGACGTGCTCGAGCTCGCCGCGCGCCAGCTGGCCGTGCGCGGCACGCAGGCGGCGGGGTTGATGGCCGGATCCATGCCCGCGGCCCTCGGCGCGTTATCCCGCACCGCCACCACAATTGCCCGGCCTGCCAGCATATGTGGATTGGCGCTGGAAGCCGGCGCGGTAGCCGTGCACCGGGTACGTGCTGCCCACGCCCATGCTCTACCAGCTACGGCCACGCTCGGGCATGCTGGCTGAGCTCGCGGCGCCGCCACCGGGGTGTCGCACTCGCTTCATCAGGCTGTGGAGCGAGCTGGACGGGTTCATCGTGCCTCAGCACAACGCCAGGCTGGACCCTCCGGACCTCCTCGTGACCAACCACCGGCTCTGCGATGTGGGCCACCTATCCCTGGCGGTCGACCCGCGCGCTGCCCGAACCGTGGTCGCAGCGTTGACCGAGGTGAAGGGAGCCGCTCACAGCACGGCAGCGTCTCGGAATCAGCCGATCGACACTCAGGCACCCATCGCGAGGTCGTCCCCACCGCCTCCTCGTAGCCGGAGCAGCCGACCGTCTGGCGCGGCAGACCGGACGCTGGCCGATACAGCCGGACGTATTACGGAACGGCGCCTTGCCCGGCCCTGTCGCTCTTCGTTACCTTCCGCCGGTCCACGACCACGGTCCGAGTACGGCTGGCCAAGTGGCTGGTTCTCACCAGCCATCGCGGGTCCCCACCCACCGTCAGCACGCACTCCCAAGCGGGAAGGCAGGTCTTGGCTCGACACCGTTCGCCACGCGGCCAACGACCATCTCCGGTGGTTGCGGCCGCGCTGGCACATGGTTCTTCGGGTGCTGGCCCGTCGACCCCTGGCCTGTCGAAACCTGACCTGTCGAATTCTGGGCCGCCGGACTCTGACCTCTTAGGCCTTCCGGTCGAAGCTCCGCGGGTGAAGCATCGGATCACAGCACCGTCACCCACTGTGCGCGGTCGAGTCGTGGTGGCGGCTGTCGCCGCGGGCGCCTTCGTGGCGGCGGGCCAGACTGTCGACAAGGCGGCCGCCACGATTTCCGACGACGCCACTCTGGTGGCGTCAGCAAAAGAGGCGTCGACCGCCGTGGGACTCGGTGGTGCGGTCCCTGCACCGGAGTATCTCCCGCTGACCCGACCCACTGACCCTGTCGCGGGGGACGCGGTACAGGCGATGGCCAAAGGTCAGCGACTGGTCGACGAGCGCGTCGCTCAGGAAGCCGAAGCGAACCGGATCAGATTCGTCCTGCCAACGCAAGGCGTCTCACCTCGGGGTA
>DATFDO010000129.1:0-3047 GCA_035252045.1 Pseudonocardiaceae bacterium | reverse complement strand
CAGCCGCCGATCTCCGGAAACGTCCTCGCGCGCCAGCACTACGGCCTCGCGCACGCCGGGATGGCCCTGGAGCGCGGACTCGATCTCGCCCAGCTCGATCCGGAACCCGCGGATCTTGACCTGCTCGTCGATCCGGCCCAGGTACACCAGTTCCCCGTTGGCGGTCCAGCGCGCCAGGTCCCCGGTTCGGTACATCCGCTCACCGGAACCACCGAATGGATCAGCCACGAACCGTGTCGAGGTCAGCCCAGGACGGCCCAGGTAACCGCGTGCCAAGCCGGCCCCGGCAAGGTACAACTCGCCGATCACCCCGACCGGCACCGGCCGCAGCCACGCATCGAGCACGTAACTGCGGGCGTTGACGATCGGCGTACCGATCGGCGGTGCGGTGCACAGCTCAGCCGGCAACGGGGCGCTCATCGTCGCGCACACCGTGGTCTCGGTCGGACCGTAAGCATTGATCATCCGCCGTCCCGGCGCCCAGGTCGCGACCAGCTCCGGCGGGCACGCCTCCCCGGCCACCGTCACGGTGGTCGCGGGTGGCAACCCCCCAGCGGGCAACGCGGCCAGCGCAGTGGGCGGCAGCGTCACATGCGTCACCTGCTCGCGCTGGGCCAGCGCAGCCAGGTCAGGACCAGGTAACAGCTGCTCCGCGGGCGCGAGCACCAGCCTCGCCCCCGCGAGCAGGCCCATGCACAGCTCCCAGAACGAGGCATCGAAGCTCAGCGAGGCGAACTGCAACACCCGGCTGTTTTCGTCGACACCCAACCGCTCGACCTGGGCAGCGATCAGGCTGGCCACGCCGGTATGGGTGACCACCACGCCCTTGGGTCGCCCCGTCGATCCCGACGTGTAGATCACATACGCCGGATGGGACAGCGCCAGGGCGTGAAGTCGATTCGCATCGGCGACGCGGTGTCCGGGCATGCCGGCCACTTCAGCGGTGACCGACGGCTCATCCAGCAGGACCACAGCCGTTCCCGGCACAGCTGGTAGCCGCTGCGCCACCGCGGCAGCGCTGAGCACCATGACCGGGGCGGCATCGGCGAGCATGAACGCGATCCGCGCCTGGGGATAGTCCGGGTCGATGGGGAGATACCCGGCACCGGCCTTGGTCACCGCCAGCAATGCCACCACCAGCTCCGCCGACCGCGGCAGGGCCAGCCCGACGAACTGATCCGGCCCCACCCCACGGCTGATCAACCAATGCGCCAGCCGGTTGGCCCGCTCCTCGAGCTGCTGGTAGGACAGCTGGTCAGCCCCCACCACCACAGCTTGTGCGTCCGGCGTGCGGGCTACTTGCGCGGCGAATAATTCGGGCAGGGTGGCGGCCGGTACCACCTGGTTGGTGTCGTTGAGTTCCACCAGCAGCTGATGTCGTTCGGTGCTGCCCAGCAGCGGTAGTTGGACCAGCGGCTGACCCGGGTCAGCGGCGATCGCCCCCAGCAGCACCTGCAGGTGCCCCGCCATCCGCTCGATGGTGGCGAGGTCGAACAAGTCGGTGTTGTAGGTAAGAGCGGCGGCCAGCCCGTCACCGGTTTCGTGGAATTGCACGGTGAGGTCGAATTCCGTGGTGCTCACCGGCAGTTCCACCCCCGAGACATCCAGCCCGGTAAGGGCTGCGGTGCGTTCGGGCGCGTTTTGCAAGATGACCATGGCCTGGAACAGCGGGGTGCGGCTGGTGTCCCGGGCAGGGGCGAGCTCATCGACGAGCCGTTCGAAGGGCAGCTGCTGATGCACGAAGGCATCCAGCACCGTTTCCCGGACCCGGGTGAGCAATTGGGTGAAGCTGTCTCGGCTGTCGATCTGGCAGCGCAGGACCAGGGTGTTGACGAAGAACCCGATCAGGCCTTCCAGCTCGGCGCGGTCCCGGCCGGAGACCACCGTGCCCACCGCGATGTCGTCTTGCCCGGACCACCGGCTCAACAACAGTTGGCAGCCGGCGAGCAGGGTCATGAACAGGCTGGCGTCCTGGCGCCGGCTGAGTTGTTTGAGCCGGTCGGTGACCGCGGCGGGGATCATGAAATGGTGGATGGCACCGGCGGTGCTGCGCACCGCGGGGCGCGGTCGATCGGTCGGCAGTTCCAGCGGCGGCACCGCGGCGAGTTGCTCGCGCCAGTAGTCCAGCGCGGTGTCCAGCACCGCGTCTTTGAGCACCTCCCGCTGCCACAGCGTGTAATCCGCGTACTGCACTGCCAGTTCGGGCAGCTGCGGGTTGTGACCACCAACGATGGCGTTGTAAAGCTCCGTCAGCTCGGCCATGAAGACACCGATCGACCAGCCATCGGTGATGATGTGGTGCATCGCCACCGTGAGCACCTGGTCAGTGACGTCCAGCCGGATCACGCCCACCCGCAGCAGCGGCCCGCGGGACAGATCGAACTCCTGGCTGGGTTGGGCGGCCAGCACCCGTTCCAGTTCCTGCCCTCGCTCGGAGGCGGGCAGCGTCGACAGGTCACGCACCGGCAGCGACACCGGCGCTGGTGGGTGCACCACCTGAACTCCCCGGCCCTCGATCGTCTCGAAGGTGGTACGCAGCGACTCGTGCCGGGCGACCAGCGCAGCGAGCGCGCCGGACAACGCAGCTAGGTTCAGCTCGCCACGCAGCTTCACCGCGAAGGCGATGACATATCCGGAGCTGTTCGGGGCGAACTGATCTAAAAACCACAACCGCTGCTGGGCGAACGACAGTGGCAACCCACCCACGCGATCGGCCACCTGAATCGCGGGCAACGCCGGCATCACCGATTCGGTTATCGCTGCTGCCAACCCGGCCACGGTGGGATTGACGAACAGCACCCGGGGGGACAGCTCCACCCCGAAGGCCACCCGCACCCGCGACATCACCTGGACGCTGAGAATCGAGTCCCCACCCAGCTCGAAGAAGTTGTCGTGGATCCCGACCCGCTCCACGCCCAGCACCTGCACCCAGATGTCAGCGAGCACCCGCTCGGTGTCAGTCCGCGCAGCCACGTACTCGGCCACCGGCTCCATCAGCCGGTCAGGCGCGGGCAGCGCGTGGCGGTCCAGCTTCCCGGTCGGCCCCA
>DATFDO010000128.1:0-2471 GCA_035252045.1 Pseudonocardiaceae bacterium | reverse complement strand
CACCAGCTTCACGTGGACGCGCGCCGACGGGTTCGAGTTCTTGAGATCGTGGATCAGCTGCTTGATGTCCTCGATCGAGTAGATGTCGTGGTGCGGCGGCGGGCTGATGAGGCCCACCCCCGGAGTGGAGTGGCGGGTCTTCGCGATCCACGGATAGACCTTGTGACCAGGAAGCTGGCCGCCCTCACCGGGCTTGGCGCCCTGTGAGATCTTGATTTGCAGGTCGTCGGCGTTGACCAGGTACTCGCTGGTCACCCCGAAGCGCCCGGAGGCCACCTGCTTGATCGCGGAGCGGCGCAGGTCGCCGTTGGGGTCGCGGGTGTAGCGGTCGGCGTCCTCGCCGCCCTCCCCGGTGTTGGACTTACCGCCCAGCCGGTTCATCGCGATGGCCAGCACCTCGTGCATCTCCTTGGAGATAGAGCCGTAGGAGATGGCGCCGGTGGCGAACCGCTTGACGATCGATTCCACCGGTTCGACCTCGTCAAGAGGAACCGGCGGACGCACGCCCTCCCGGAACACGAACAACCCGCGCAGGGTCATCAACCGCTGCGACTGGTCGTCGACCAGCCGGGTGTAGTCCTTGAAGATCTCATAGCGGCCGGTCCGGGTGGAGTGCTGCAGCTTGAACACCGTGGCGGGGGAGAACACATGCGCCTCGCCCTCGCGGCGCCACTGGTAGTCGCCGCCGATGGCCAGCTCCCGGTGCGGGGCGTGCACCCCGTCGCGCGGGAAGGCGCGGCCATGCCAGCGGGCGACCTCCTCGGCCAGGACGTCGAACCCGACCCCACCCAGGCGCGACGTGGTGCCGGTGAAGCAGGAGTCGATTACCTCGGGTCCCAGTCCGATCGCCTCGAAGATCTGCGCGCCGGTGTAGGAGGCCACCGTGGACACGCCCATCTTGGACATCGTCTTGCGCACGCCCTTGCCCAGCGCCTTGATCAGGTTGCGGGTGGCGGTCTTGCCGTCGATGTCACCCAGCAGGCCGCGCTCGGCCAGCTCCTCCACGGTGGCCATCGCCAGGTACGGGTTGACGGCCGCAGCGCCGTAGCCGATCAGCAGCGCGATGTGGTGCACCGCGCGGGCATCCGCCGCTTCGACGATCAGCCCCACCTGGGTGCGGGTCTTCTCGCGCACCAGATGGTGGTGTACCGCGCCGGTGAGCAGCAGCGACGGGATCGACGCCTGGTCTGCGTCCACGCCGCGCCCGGACAGCACGATCAGCCGGGCGCCCTTGGCGACGGCATCAGAGACCTCGACGCAGATCTCGTTGATCCGCAGCACCAGCGCCGGGCCACCCCCATGGACGTCATACAGGCCCTTCACCGTGTAGGACTGGTACTCGGGCCACTCGCCGTCGTCGTTGACGTGGACGATCTTGGCGAGCTCGTCGTTGTCCAGCACCGGGAACGGCAGCACGATCCGCCGGCAGGAGCCCTCGCCGGCCGCCAGCAGGTTGGGCTGGGCGCCGAGCTGGGCCTGCAGTGAGGTCACCAGTTCTTCCCGGATCGCGTCCAGCGGCGGGTTGGTGACCTGGGCGAACAGCTGGGTGAAGTAGTCGAACAGCGGCCGGGGTTGCTCGGAGAACGGCGCCAGCGGGGCGTCGTTGCCCATCGACCCGATGGGTTCGGCGCCGGTCAGCGCCATCGGGCTCAGCAGGATCGCCAGCTCTTCGGAGGTGTATCCCAGTGACTGCTGGCGGCGCACCAGCGAGGCGTGGGTGAAGGCCTCGCGCTCGCGCTCGGGCAGATCCTCCAGCCGGACCAGGCCGCCGGCGACCCAGTCGGCGTAGGGATGCTCGGCGGCGAGCCGGCCCTTGATGTCGTCGTCGCTGACGATCCGGCCGGTCGCGGTGTCGGCGAGGAACATCCGGCCCGGTTCCAGCCGTCCCTTGCGTACCACCGTGGTGGGGTCGATCTCCAGCACGCCGACCTCGCTGGCCAGCACAACCAGCCCGTCCTCGGTGACCCAGTAGCGGGCCGGGCGCAGGCCGTTACGGTCCAGTACTGCGCCGATCAGGGTGCCGTCGGTGAACGCAATCAGCGCGGGCCCGTCCCATGGCTCCATCAGCGTGGAGTGAAATTCGTAGAACGCTCGGCGGGCCGGATCCATCTCGGTGTGGTTCTCCCACGCTTCCGGGATCATCATCAGCACCGCGTGCGGCAGCGGGCGCCCGCCCAGGTGCAGCAGTTCGAGCACCTCGTCGAACGAGGCGGAGTCGCTGGCGTCCGGGGTGGCGATCGGGTAGATCCGATCCAGCTCGCCCGGAATGAGGTCGCTGGCAAGCTTGCTTTCCCGGGCACGCATCCAGTTCCGGTTGCCGCGCAGGGTGTTGATCTCTCCGTTGTGGGAGATGAAGCGGTATGGATGGGCCAGCGGCCAGGACGGGAAGGTGTTGGTGGAAAACCGGGAGTGCACCAGCGCCAGTGAGCTGGTGACCCGCTCGTCGGACAGATCGGGATAGAAGCTCACCA
>DATFDO010000127.1:0-10737 GCA_035252045.1 Pseudonocardiaceae bacterium | reverse complement strand
TGCGGTGCTGCACGGTTCAACTGGAAGAATGCTCTCACTGCTTCCGGAAATCGCTATGCCAGGCCGATTCCGCCAATCGTAGCAAAACGGGAGCCGGTCGCAGAACCAGCAGGTTGGAACAGATAGCACAATCAATTTCGGCTACACAGTTCCGGACCCATCCCACTCTGAATCCTATGGGCGTATCGATCACGGCAAAAATTTCGCCATCAGCCGTTTGGGCAGACGCCGTCTAAATCACTGAGAGAAGGTACAATGTCCCTCAATGTTGCCGCTCGGGGTCAATACAAATTGGCCGCTGGCGCCAGGAATAAAGTCGCCGCACGCTGCCTTCTCTGCCCGCGGCGGCGACACTTCTATGATATTGGTGCAATGACCACTGAGTGTGATTGCGCCGTTTTGCTCCATGAGAGTGATGCCTGGGCCATGGGAGTCCGGTCCAAACGCCTGGCTGCAAGAGGCAAAGACCTCATGGGAGTTGTCGGCCAGAGCCGACGGCACGGCTGGACCTAGCGGCACTGCTGCCAGTGCGGTTACACCAAGCGCTGACATGAGCCTGCGCATTGCTTTCTCCTCTGTTTTCTCGGGTCAAGACGGGGAGTACATTCGGGTATCCCTGGATTAGCCACTCAAGCCACCTGGGTGCCAACACTCGCCCACGCAAGCGAACATGGAAAGTGCAGCAGTCAAGCGGGGGATTGCGCCAATGCTCACAAGGGACGGCTAATGCCTCCTGGCCAGACCACAGACCGTCTCCAGCGTCAAGCGTGGCTTGCCGCCGCTAACGCAACAGCCCCTTAACGGAATGTGCGCTAGACGTGTACGCTGCGGCTCGAGCACCGCTGTCTTCCTCGGTAGACACCGTGTCACGCGCTCATCGACTGACTGGCACGACCGCGCAGCAGACTTCAACGACGTGGCCGTTCTTCGCAGAACACGCCATTGGACTCTGGACGCCCCTGGATAGAGGGTGCGACGAAGAACCCTCATCCATCGTTTCCAGGACGGATACGTCGGTTGAATCTCCACCCACAGGAGTCCAACAGTCGAACAAGGGATTGCGGCATCACCAACAGTGGTAACTAAGGATCAGCAGCGCAGCGCTAATCATGTTGTTCAGTACCGTATGTAACGGCGAACGCCATACGAACAGAACTCGTTGCCGTCAGCACGATGGTTGATCGCCACGCTGCTGCACCAGGTGGAGCGTGCGACGGGAACGCACCCGCATAGCCAGCTGAGATCGGGGAACAGGCGGCGATAATGGCCTTGACCAGCACATGCCGACTTGCAAACCTGAGCTGAAGGCGCAGTCCTATGCGGGTGTAGTTGCCACAGGACGGGGCCGCTACTGACTCACCGATCGGCCGCGCATCCGCACGCAGGTGCCGTGCTCCGTGCCGTCAATGGCAAGCTCAGCCACCGCGGCTTTCATCAGGGGGAGGCCACGCCGGCGATCTTCCGACTGCTCGGGAGCCGGCCGCCAGCGACCGCGATCCCGAACGGTCAGCTCGGCTGTCCGGGTACCACCCGAGCTCACGGTGATGCGACCAGCGATCTCGATGTCGCCCCGTGCCGCGGTCAGGTAGGCATGATCCACAACGTTCGATGCAGCTTCACTGACCGCCAGTACCAGATCGTCGATTTCAGCATCAGGCCACCGATGCGTCAGGAGCCACTGGCGCAGCCGTTCCCTGATCAATGACAGCGCTGCCGGTTGCGCAGCCAGCGTCAGGCCGAACAGGGGTGCAGGCTGTGTGCGGGGTCTTTCTTGATCGGCTGGCTCAGGACCAGCCTGAGAGGATGGCTGATGATGGTCACATGGTGGCGGCGGCATCGTGGCCCAAGCCTGCCCTATCCGGTACCGGTTCGCTCCCTGAGGCAGCGCCTCGTCGACCGAGTAGTACAGCGCTAGTACCTCATCCAGCCCGGTTATCTGCAGCGGGCTGATCACCGCACGTGTCTCGTCGACAACCACCCGCAGCGGCTCACGGCGCTGCTGCGCCTTTGACGCCGCCTCGGCCAAAGCCGCCAAGCCGTGCGATCCCAGAAATGTCACTTCAGTCAGGTCGACGACCACGGGCCGCCCCGCCGCGGCTCTCAGTGCCTCGTCGACCGCCGCTCGAAACCGCCCGACGGTGAGCACGTCCACCTCGCCGTCAGCGAACACGACGATCGCGGTCGACTCGCGGCGCACCTCGAGGTGTAAAAGCTGCTCGACGGCGGGCTCATCGCACGACTGGTCGGCCACCGCGGCGCAGTACCTTGCCAACCGGCTGAACTGGCGCCAAAAGGTACGAGGCGCCTAGCTAGTCCTTATTGGTGGTGTCCGCAGAAGACCGGCGAGCTTCGTTCGCGGTGATTCTCGACAACTCTTCGGCCATCGTGATCGTGTGGCAGAAGGTATCGATCGAAATCTCTTTGTCCCCTAAGTCCATGAGCGCCTGGACCGTCACCGGGTCACGCATCGCGATACCGAGATCTTCGGCCCAGTCCATCGCCGTGCGAGGATCGGTCATGCGGGCCATCATCTGGGTCCGATCGGTGTCCGTCCGAGTCTCTTTTACCGACTGCTGAGCAGTTCGGATCGGGGCCGGGAGCGGGAAGTTGTCGACAATGCGAAGCTGGGCGGAGTCGGTACCCAGCCGGCGACCGAGGGCGTCCCGGATACTCGTGCGCGCTTCGGGCACGCTGGGGCACAGGATGTGAACATCAGGCTCTTCGGCGATCCGCACCGCCCATGCGTCCCCGTCCCGTTCGTACACCGCGGTGTAGGTCTCGCTCACTGCGACCAATCCCTCCCATTGCTCGGCGCCAGGACCGCACTATCACTACGGTCAAGCCGATACCACGAGACTACTCGGACGCCCACGCTCGCCCAAGGAGCAGCGCGCACCGCCAGTAAGAGCCAGCCCCACGACTGACCGGAGTAAGTTGGGCCAACCGAGCGGTTCACCGGATGTGTCCGCCGTACCGCCGATCGGCCACTGACGCCACGCTCGGGCGTAACGACGGCACTGTCCGTGTTCGATTGACTGCTCAACGTACTTGCCAGGCCTTCTCGGGGCACGTGTCCGCTGTGTCGTTCCGCTGTCCGGGTGACCACTGGGCGTGGCGAGCCGGGTACTCTCAGGCAACCCTGGCATGGTCTACTCACTACCCGCCGGGCGGCCGCTCGGCGCTGACCATGATCAAACCCCCAGGGGGGTTGAGATGACTGCGTTGACCCTGGTCGCGCAAGGCGCCGAACTGAACACGCACAATCTGCGGACCTGGATGCTGGACAACATCGTGCCGCTGCTGCTGTTGGCGGTGGCGGTGCTGCTGCTGTGGCTCGGCGGTGGCAAGGGAGACAACGCCGGCGTCATGCGGCGACTCGGGGGCGTGATCATCGCGTTGGGTGTCATCGGGCTGGCCGTGTCCGGCACAGGGGTGAACCTCGGAACGTGGATCGCCGGCCTGTTCAGCGGTTGAGCCGGGAGGTGACTCGACCTTGCGGATTCGCACTGACGACGACGTCTATCGAGTAGACGCGGTGTGGCTCGGCCCACCCAGGGCGACGTTCCCCTGGCGGGCGCGGTACGTGGCGTGGGGCGTCGGCACGGTGATGTTTCTCGTCGTTCTCGGCGTCGAGCGTCAGTTGGGCATCGGTTTCAGTTTCTTTTCGACGGGCTGGGGATTGCTCATCACGATCGCGCTCACCAGGCTGATCGGCTCCCGGATCAGCCATGAACGGCCGTTGACCGCGGTGGCGCTGATGTGGCTGCGCGAACTCACCGCGCCGCGCAAGCAGACCGCGGTCCGCGGGGGGGCGGCCAGCGCAGCCCGGATCCGGGTCGAACGCCACCGCCCCAGGCCCGGCCAACGATCAGACCGTGGCAGGAAGGAGCGCACGGGTGTTCGGGCTCCGACGTCCTGCCGGCAGCAGTGACGGCGACCAGCACGCAGCGTGGGACCACGGGTATTCGATACCCGCCATGCCGGATGCTCGCGGTGGTTCCAACCGGCGTGGGCACAAACTCCCCGGCGAGTCTGCCGCCCCCAGCTACACCCCGTCCATTGCCCTGCGCTCGATCGACGGCCACCTGGTGCGCAACGGACAGGAGGTCTACGCCTGGTACCGGCTGGCGTCGCAGCGCTGGTCGTTCCGCTCGGATGCGCAACGCCAGGACCTGATCCACGCCATCGCCGGCCAGTACGCCGAGTTGCAGGGCAGGTGGTTGCACCTGCGGGTCACCGCTCGCCCATACCCGATCCGGATGTGGGCTGAGGCGCACGTGCGCAACGCGGTGGGGCGGCTGCCCGACACTCCCGGCGCGCTGTCCTTCGACGACTACATGATCGGTGAGCAGCAGCAGTTGCTGGGGCACTCGATGGCCGAGAAAGAGGTCTATCTCGGCATCCAGGTGCAGACCCGGTCCGTGATGGACCGGATGGTGGAACGGGCCGCGCCGGTGCTGCGGCGGGTGTTCCCCACCGCCGTGGATGCCGAACTGGTCGCGATCGACGCCGAGGTCGAGCATCTCGACGGTGTCATCAGCGTTGCCGGCCTGGAGGGCAGGCCGGTGACCGCGGGCGAGATGTCGTGGCTGATGCATCGGTCGTGCTCGCTGGGCTTGCCCGCTCCGCGCAACCTGCCTTCGGTGCCCAACGCCAGTTGGGAGCCCGAAGATCTGGCCAGCTTCACCGACGCCGCGGATTTCCACACCGAGCCCTACGCGCCTACCCTCACCGTCCGCGGTCGTACCGGGTCCAACGCCGGGACCGTTCGGCACGTCGTGGTGCTCACCGTGGGCCAGATGCACGGGTTGCAGATCCCAGAGATCGACGACCCTTGGGTGCAGCGGTCCGACCGGCTGCCGACCGGCGTGGAATGGTCGGCACGGATCTACGTGCGCCGGCCCGAAGAAGTCTCAGGGGAGCTTGCGCGGCAGATGAACAAGGTGCGCTCCCAGGTCCGGCACTACACCGACGAGCACGACCTGGAGCCCCCGCAGAGTCTGGTTCGGCAGGCCACCCGGGTGCTGGAAATCGACGACGAGATGACCTCCGGGTTCACTGCGCTGGGCACCCGGGTGCGCTCGTGGTGGCGGGTCGCGGTGTCAGCGCCTACCGAGCGCGATGCGCTGCGGCTGGCGCAGCAGCTACTGGACCTTTACAAACCCAAGATCGCCATCGAGCATCCGGAAGGCCAGTACGCGCTGGCCCGTGAGTTCATTCCCGGCGAGCCGCTGTCCTCTGGTGCCTACCTGCGCCGCGGGTCGGTGATCTGGGCGGCCTCCGCAGTGCCTACCGCCACCGCGGAGGTGGGGGACCGGCGCGGGATCCTAATCGGCGAGACGTGTACCGCTACCCGGCGCCCGGTCGCCTGGGATCCGTGGATGGCCCAGGAGATCCGGGACTCCTCCGGGTTGACCGCGCTGGTAGCCGGCCTGGGTGGCGGCAAGTCGTTCCTCGGGGGCGGCATCGTGTACAAGACGCTGCGCTCCGGGGCGTACTGGACGCTGCTGGACCCGTCGGGTCCGCTGGCCAAACTGTGCGAGTTGCCCGAGCTGCGGCCCTACGCCCGGCCGATCAACCTGCTCAACGCCCAGCCCGGGATCCTCAACCCCTACCGGGTGGTCGCCGAACCCGAGCTGGCGCACTTCCTCGACGAGGACGACCCGGATCGGGCCTGGCGGCGGGAGAAGGCACTGACCGCCGCCACCCGGCGGCGGTTGGTGCTCGATGTGCTCACCGGGGTGCTGCCCTTCGAGGTGGCCCGGATGGCCAAGACCCGCATCGTGCTGCTGCGTGCAGTCCGGGCGGTGGGTGGGCGGCCGGATGCGCACCCGGGGCAGGTCTTCGACATGCTGCGCCGGGATCCCACCGAGCACCGTGAGCACGCGATCGTCGTCGCCGATTTCCTCGACGAGATGCGCGAGCGCATGTCGTTGCTGATCCCGGAGAAGGGTGCCGACCCGTATACCGAGGTACGCGACGACCGGCTCACTGTGCTCACCATGTCAGGCCTGACCCTGCCCAAGGAGAACATCGGCCGTGAGCACTGGACCGATGCCGAATCGCTCGGCGTGGAGTTGCTCAACCTCGCGGCGTGGCTGACCCAGCGATCGATCTACGAGCGGCCTCGGGATCAGCGTAAAGGGGTCTGGATCGACGAGGCGTTCTTCCTGTCCGAGGTTCCGACCGGCCGGGTGTTGATGAACCGCTTCGCTCGGGACTCCCGCAAGTGGAACGTGCGGGTTCTGCTTTCCTCGCAGATTCCGGCCGATTTCCTCAAGATCCAGGGTTTCGTGTCCCTGCTGGATTCGGTGTTCGTGGGCAGGCTGGACGACGGGCCCGCGCAGTCCGATGCGCTGCGCCTGCTCAAGGTCCCGGTGGGGGCGGGCTATGAGCAAGTGATCGCATCGCTGGGTCGCCGCCCGGGCGGCGACGGGGCCGACACCGAACGGGACCGGGCGCCGCGGCAGTTCATCTTCGGGGATGGCGCCGGTGGGGTGGAACGGGTCCGGGTGGACTTCTCCGGCGCGCACCTTCAGCACCTGTGCACCGCGCTGGACACCACTCCCGACGCCCTCCGCGGTGACCTCCTGAGCCCCGAACTACCCCGCGGCACCGACCTGATGCCCGGCGAGCGCAACGGCTCAGCCCGTAACGGGATCGGCCCGGCGGCCGCAGTCAGGGCTCGGACATGAGAATCCGGACGCAGGGCAGCAGGTGGGTTGCGGCGCTGGTGACGCTGCTCGGGCTGATCTTGGCGGTGGCGTTGGTCAGCTCGCCGTCGGCGCTGGGCGCACCGGCGTCGGCGCAGGTCCCGGGTGTCGACGACTGCAAGCAAGCGCCCAATCCGGAACGGCCCGGCTCCGGCATGGTCGGCGCGATCGACCCGACGCCGCTGCAATCGGGCGCGCCGAACAGTGTCTATGCCGAGGTCGGCTATGCCGGGCTGGTCTGGCACACCTACGACCTGGGATGCGGCCCGTCAGGCTTGCGCAACCCCAACGCGGTGATTGACACCTGGACCGGCAACCTGCTGTTCGACATCGGCAAGGTCATCGTCGGCGCCACCAACGGGCTGCACTACGCGCTCGGTGACGGTGGCTTGCTCGCCCCTCTCAACGACCTGATCGTCTCCGGCACGGTGGCGCTGTATGACAGCGTCTACGCGCCCTGGTTCGGAGTGATCGCGGTGCTGCTGGCGATCGTGCTATTCCGCTCGATCTGGCGCGGTGACCTGGCCACGGTGAGCAAACGAGCCGCCTGGGCGCTGGCGGGAATCTGGTTGGCGGCGGCGACATATCTCACACCGTTGCTGTACACCCAGGTGCTCGATGGCGTGCTGGTGGAGGGCAGCAACCAGGTGCGCACCGGGTTCCTGCACGAGGTCGGTATCGCGCAGCGAGATGCGCTGCCGACCCTGCTGCACGAACAGATCATCTACCGCAACTGGCTTCGCGGCGAGTTCGGCTCCCCGGACGGCCCACAGGCCGCCCAACTGGGCCGCGACCTGGTCCGAGCGCAGGCCTTCACCAAGCAGGAGATCGCAGCGGGCGCGGACGATCCGGCATCTGGTGTCACGGACCGCAAAAAGCAGGAATACAAGGCCATCGCGGGCCGCACGGGCAGCGCCTACGGCTACTTCCAGGGCATCGACGGCAACCGGATCGGGGTGGGCTTTCTGGCCGCCCTGCAAGCAGTGATGTTCGGGTTGTTCCAGCTGCTCGCCCAGGCGGCCTTGCTCCTGGCCCAGGTGTTGCTGCGGGTGGTGATCCTGCTTGGGCCGGTCATCGGACTGATCGCCATCCTGCATCACGACGTGCTTCGTGGGGTGGGGCGCGCGGTCGGTGCCGCGGTGCTCAACATCGTCGTGCTCTCGGCGCTGGCCGCACTGCACACGCTGGTGATGGTGTGGGTATTCGATCCGTCGCGCAATCTCTCGGTGCTCACGCAGATGCTGCTCGCTGGGATGATCACCTTGGTGATGTTGCTGGTGGCACGCCCGGTTCGGCGGATGTGGCAGATGACCGAACTGGCGGTCGGCGCGGTAGGTGGTGCACTTCCGGCAGCTCCACCGGGTGTGCTGGCCCGGCTGCGGCGCCACCAGCCAGGGGCCGAGGCCAGCGCATCGGAGCGGTTCTGGGAGGAGGCCCGCGCTGCGGAGTCGGACCCCGGGGCGGCGACTACTGGATCCGTAGCCGGCACTGTGATGCGTCCAGAGGCCGGCGCGCCGGTGCTGCTCGCGGCGCAGCGGTCCGACCGCCGTGGCGGCGGTGCGGCATTGATTCCGGCGCTGGGTTCTGGCGGCTCACCCGGCTCAGAGGATGGCGCTGCGGCGCTGCCCGGGCCGGCTACGGCCACGCCGAAGCCAGATCGACTGGCGGCGTTACCCGCCGGGTTCAGTGTGACCGGTCGCGCTCGCACCGGCGATGAGCCGGTATACGTGCCGTCGGCGGTCAGCGATCCGCGTGCAACACCGCGGCAGGCGGAGCTGGAAGAGGTGGCGGGGCGCCCGGTGTGGGTGGTGTACCGGCCCTCGGGGGGGTTGGAGATGGGTGCGCCGCGCGCTTCCGACGTGCCGAGCACGGCCAGTACCGACAACTCCCGGACCACGGACTGATCCGGGGGACAGCGCTGTGCCGATCCGTACCCATCGCGGCCGTGCAGCGGTCTACCGCAAGGTCTGGGGCTGGCCGGTGCGGTCACCCACCCATCTCACCGTCACTGTGCTGGCAGCGGTGGTCATCGCGGTGGGCATTGGGGTGGTGACGCCGGGCAAGCACCCGGATGCCACCGCGCGCGCAGGGCCGGCGACCAGTCCACGGGCCAGCACATCCGTCCCGGCGCCGGCACTGGCCGGTGGCGGCCTGCGGGCGACCCGCGCACCGGCTCCGACTAGCCCGGCCCCAGCTGCCGCGCTCACCGTCGCGCGATCGTGGGTACAGGCTTTCCTCACCGTCGGTAAGGGCACCACCTCGGCGCAGTGGGTCGAGCAGCTACGGCCGTTCACCACCGACGACCTGTTTCCCGAACTGCGTTCGATCGACCCGGCCAACGTGCCGGCAGCGCAGATCATCGACGCGCCCCGGACGGTCAGCGTGAGTGCTGGTGCGGCTGAGGTGGACGTGCCCACCACGGCATTGATCATGCGCTTGCTCGTGGTCTCCACTCCGGCAGGCTGGCGCGTCGCCAGTTACGAACGGGCCGGGTGAGCCATGCGTCGATGGCTGGTCGGCTTGCTGATTGTCGGCTTGCTCGGCGGGCTCATCGCGGTGGCCGCGATCTCCTCACTGCTGGGCGTCGTCGGTTCCGGCGATTTCGTGTTCGGCGCGCCGTGCGGTTCGGTGCTGGCGTCCACCGATCCTCGGGAACTGCCCCCGGTGGCCGTGCGCGTCAGCGACCTCGACCCGGAGCAGCGGGCCATCGTCGAGCTGATCGTCGCGATCGGGAAACAACGCGGACTTCCGCCCCGAGCCTGGCAAATCGCCATCCAAGCTGGGATGACCGAGTCCCGGCTGCACAACCTGCACTACGGCGACCGCGATTCGCTGGGCATCTTCCAGATGCGTCCCTCACAGGGGTGGGGCACCGCGGCGCAGGTCACCGACCCGGTATATGAGATCAACAAGTTCTATGACGTGTTGCTGCGGGTGCCCGACTGGGAAACTCAGCGGCCGGGCGATTCCGCACAAGATATCGAGCGGTCGGCCTTCCCGGCGCGCTACCACCAGTGGGAACCGCTGGCCGTCAATGTGATCGGTGCCGTGGGCGGGGATGTCACTCCCTACGTCCGCGCCTCCTGCACCACGCCGTTGCCGGCGCCGTCCGAGATCGCCGGCCGGGCCATCCACTACGCGCTGGGCGAGATCGGTAAGCCCTATGTCTGGGGCGCGACCGGGCCCAATGCCTACGACTGCTCGGGGCTGATGTTGCGTGCTTACGAGTCGGCGGGGATCACTCTTCCCCGGGTGGCGCGGCAGCAGTACTGGGCTGGTGCCCAGCTGCCGGTGCGTCAAGCGCAACCCGGAGACCTGCTGTTTTGGGGTTACGACACCTCCAATCCGGACAGCATCCACCACGTCGCGATGTATCTGGGCAACGGCCGCATGGTCGAGGCGGCAAACCAGACGGTCCCGCTGCGGCAGCGAGCTGTGAGTTTCAACGAACCTGAATTGATGCCGCTCGCGGTCCGGCCCGGGGTGCCGGTCGCGAAGGCCTGATATCCGGAGGTGACGGTGTACGCGTCGGATCCGATCCCGCGACCGCTACGGGATCATCTGGAGCTGGCCAAGCTGGGCGTCGACGAGAGTTACGTCGTATTGCCCCGGGCGCTGGCCGAGTCGATGCCCCTGCCGTGGCAGCAGCAGATGGCGTATCTCATCGACGAGCTGCACCGCACCTACGGTGATCTTCCGTGGCCGCTCTACCGGGTGCTGCCCAGCCGCGCCGAGCGGCTGGTCGACCTGGACGAAAGCCAGCTAGCTGAGGCGGGCTACCTGCTGGAGATCGACGGGAGCGGCGAACTGGTGTACCGCGATCGTCACGATTCGGTGGTAGCCGATCCGCAGTCCACCGAGGTACTCGTGTCCTGCCTCGACCCGATATTCCACCTACCGCCGGCCATCAGCCCGTAACCGCACTATCCGGCGTGTTGCGTCCCCCTGTCCCGTGTGTCGCGCGCTCATGCCCGGTGTGTCGCACTCCGGTGGCGGGCACGGCCCGAGCGCGAGGCCGCGACAT
>DATFDO010000126.1:0-12008 GCA_035252045.1 Pseudonocardiaceae bacterium | reverse complement strand
GTTGCGTCGAGCGTTGGATCTGGCGGCGCGTTGCGGCGCCACGCCGCTGGTCGAGCGGGCCCGTGAGGAGGCGCTGGCCGCCGGTGCCCGACCGCGCCGGCCGTGGGCCAGCGGTGTGCATGCGCTGACCCCCAGCGAGTTACGGGTGGCTCGGCTGGCCGCACAGGCCATGAGCAACCGGGAAATCGCCCAGGCACTGTTTATCACCACCAAAACCGTCAGCGACCATCTGACCAGCGCCTACCGCAAACTCAACATCTCCTCCCGCGACCAACTCGCCACCGCAATGAAATAAACCCCGACCCTAACGGCGAGAAATGCACCACCTTCCGCCAATGCCGCGACATCATCGACCACGGTGGTAATCCCGGCTACGTCGGCCATCCACTACCGCGTAGTAGGCCGCTAACCCCGCCACCCTGGGCCATGGTGACGATGGTTGCAGAAAAGATTCGCTCGTTTTCATCCCGTAATTGAGTGTCGTACAGCCGGTGCCGCGAGCTAGGTTCGGTAGGTGAACCGCACCAGAAGGGAGCCGACATGGCCGATACTCACTATCACGTGCGTGTACCTGTACTCATGGTTGCCTGGGAGGCCGATGTGGTCGACGGGGTACTGAAGATCACCGGGCAAACTGGTGTGGTTTTTCCTCCACAGCTTCCCGCCGAAATAACCTCCCCAGTTGTCGCGGTTGTGGAAAACCCCAGTCCCGACCCTCATGAGACGACGATGGTTCGCATCTCGATCGCAGGCCCGGATGGCGAGCCGCTGGCGGGTTCAGTACACGATTACGAAGTACGTTGGGATGCTGGTTCGCCGCCCGGTGCACCGCGAGTTTTCACTATCATCGAACAGGTATCGGTCGCCGTCCATGCCGAGGGAAGGTATGACGTCGCAGTCTTTATCGACAACGAACCAACGCCGCGGGCTGTCACGTCGTTCGGTGTCTTCCTCAAGTAAAGAGCGCCGGGTTGATCGGGACCGAAAAAGTCCAGGTCGGCCGATGAGTGGCCGACCTGGACATCGGGATCAGGCGAGGTCGAACCGATCGAGGTTCATGACCTTGTTCCACGCGGCCACGAAGTCACGCACGAACTTCTCCTTGGAGTCGTCACACCCGTAGACCTCCGAGATGGCTCGGAGCTGGGAGTTCGAACCGAAGACGAGGTCTACCGCGGTGGCGGTCCACTTGAGGGCGCCCGTCGCCCGATCACGACCCTCGTACACATTCTCCGATGACTCGGATGCCTTCCACTCCGTGCTCATGTCGAGCAGGTTCGTGAAGAAGTCGTTGGTCAACGTCTCAGGTGCCTCGGTGAACACGCCGTGTTGGGATTGCCCGGCGTTCAGGGCCCGCATGCCCCCGATCAGGACCGTCATCTCGGGAGCGGACAGCGTCAACAGGTTGGCCCGGTCCACCAGCAGGGTCTCCGCCGGCAACTTCTCCCCGGCCGTGAGGTAGTTGCGGAACCCATCAGCGGTCGGTTCGAGCACGGCGAACGACTCGGCGTCGGTCTGCTCCTGCGAGGCGTCGGTGCGCCCCGGCACGAACGGAACTGTGACATCGTGCCCGGCGTTGCGCGCCGCTTGCTCGATGGCCGCGCACCCGCCCAGCACGATCAGGTCAGCGAGCGAAACCTTCTTGTCGCCGGACTGCGAGCTGTTGAAGTCCTGCTGGACCTGCTCGAGGGTCGCCAGCACCTTGGCCAGTTCGCCCGGGTTGTTGACCGCCCAGTCCTTCTGCGGCGCCAGGCGAATCCGTGCCCCGTTGGCCCCGCCCCGCTTGTCGGTGCCGCGGAAGCTGGCCGCCGAGGCCCACGCGGTGGAGACCAGCTGGGAGATGGACAATCCCGATTCCAACAGCTTGCCCTTGAGCGCGGCGATGTCCTGCTCCCCGATCAGTTCATGATCGACGTCGGGGACCGGGTCCTGCCACACCTGCGGCTCGGCGACCCACGGGCCGAGCAGGCGCACGACGGGCCCCATGTCACGGTGGATCAGCTTGTACCACGCCCTGGCGAACGCGTCAGCGAGCTGGTCCGGGTTCTCGTGGAAGCGCTTCGCGATCGGCCCGTAGATCGGATCCAGCCGCAGCGCGAGGTCCGTCGTCAGCATCATCGGAGCGTGCCGCTTCGATGAGTCATGCGCATCCGGCACGGTGCCTTGCGCCTCAGGATTCTTAGGCGTCCACTGCTTGGCACCGGCGGGGCTCTCCGTCAGCTCCCAGTCGTAGGAGAACAGGTTGTCCAGGAACCCGTTGTCCCACTTCGTCGGCTCGTTGGTCCAGGCACCCTCCAGCCCGCTGGTGATCGCATCGGCGCCCTTGCCGCTGCCGCAGGTGTTCCGCCAGCCCAAGCCCTGCTCCTCCAGCGGGGCCCCCTCGGGTTCCGGACCGACGCAGTCGGCAGGGACCGCACCATGGCACTTGCCGAACGTGTGGCCGCCGACGATCAGCGCAAGCGTCTCCTCGTCGTTCATCGCCATCCGAGCGAAGGTCTCTCGAATGTCCCGGGCGGCAGCCAGCGGATCCGGGTTGCCGTTGGGCCCCTCCGGATTCACGTAGATCAGGCCCATCTGCACGGCGCCGAACGGATTGGCGAGCTCCCGGTCGCCGCTGTAGCGCTCATCTCCGAGCCAGGTGTCCTCCGGGCCCCAGAAGATCTCCTCGGGCTCGTAGATGTCCTCTCGCCCGAAGCCGAAGCCGAACGTCTTGAAGCCCATCGACTCCATGGCGCAGTTGCCGGCGAAGATGATCAGATCGCCCCAGGAGATCTTCCGGCCGTACTTCTGCTTGACCGGCCACAGCAGCCGGCGCGCCTTGTCGAGGCTGGCGTTGTCGGGCCAGCTGTTGAGGGGGGCGAAGCGCTGTGCGCCGGAGCCGCCACCGCCCCGGCCGTCGTGGATGCGGTATGTGCCGGCGGCGTGCCACGACATCCGGATGAACAGCGGCCCGTAGTGGCCGTAGTCGGCCGGCCACCAGTCCTGCGACGTCGTCATCACCTCGATGATGTCCCGCTTCAGCGCATCGACGTCGAGGGTCTTGAACTCTTCTGCGTAGTTGAAGTCCTCGCCCATCGGGTTGGACCGGGGCGACTGTTGCTGGAGAACCTGCAGGTTCAGCTGATTCGGCCACCAGTCCCGGTTCGTCCTGGGTCGATGCGCTTGGGGAGTGGGGCTGGGGATTACTGGGTTCTCGCTTTCGCTACCGCGGTCAGACACGTCGGTCCTTCTCCTGTCTCGCTGGTTGCTTGTGATGGACACACTCGGGACATCGGCCCCAGTAGATGACCTCGGCTTCGTCGATCTCGTAACCTGAGTCGTCGGCGGCCGTCAGGCAGGGGATGTAACCAACCGCGCAGTCGACATCGGCGATGGCACCGCACGACCGGCACACGACATGATGGTGATTGTCCCCGACCCGCGCCTCGTAGCGCGCCACGGAGCCCGTCGGCTGGATGCGCCGCACCAGACCCGCGGCCGTCAGCGCACGCAGCACGTCGTAGACGGCCTGGTGGGACACCTCACCGAGATCCTCACGCACGGCACCGATGATCGAGTCCGTATCGGCGTGCGGATGGTCGTGCACCGCGGACAGCACCGCTACCCGAGGGCGCGTCACACGCAGCGCAACCCCGCGCAACATGCGCTCGAAGTCCCCCGTCGTTGGCACCCTCCCAAGCCTGCCGCATTTTCTGGAATCAATCAAGAATCAGCCGCCGGCATGTTCGGCCGGCCCTCAGACAGGGCACTTCGCAGGCGATTCACGACGTGCTGGACCATGCAGACCGTCTACCGCAACGCCACGTCTCAGGTGCCGCAGTAGGTGACGTGCCGACCGCAGCTCGGGGGGGCCGGCTCGGCGTAGCGCTCCAGCCCAGGACGCTGGATGAACGGACGGGCGACGACCTCGACGAGGCGGCGCAACGGCGCGATGTCGCCGCCGGTGGCGGCGGTCAGCGCCTCCTCCACGAGATGGTTGCGCGGGATGTAGACCGGGTTGACCCGGTCCATGGCTGCCGATACCGCGTTGCGGTCCGGTGGCAGCAGGGCCTGCCACCGCGCAGCCCACGCGTCGAACGCGTCCGGCTCGGTGAACAGCGACCGCGCCGGGTCGCCCCGCAGGTGCGACGACAGCGCCCGGAAGAACTGCGTGAAGTCCACCCGCTGGGCATGCAGCAGAGCCAGCAGGTCCTGGATCAGCGGTCCGTCCGGCGCGTCGAGACCGAGCTTCGCGGCCATGCCGCTGGTCCAGTAGCCCTCGTAGCGCTCGGCGAACGTGCTCACCGCATCGGCGGCGGCCTCGACCGCCGCGTCGGTGTTGTCGTCGATGAGCGGCAGCAACGTCTCCGCCAGCTGCGCCAGGTTCCACTGCGCGATCCCGGGCTGGTTGCCGTAGGCGTAGCGGCCGCCGTAGTCGATCGAACTGAAGACCGTGGCAGGGTCGAAATGGTCCATGAACGCGCAGGGGCCGTAGTCGATGCTCTCCCCGGAGATCGTCATGTTATCGGTGTTCATCACGCCGTGCACGAACCCGACGAGCATCCAGCGGGCGACCAGTGATGCCTGCACGTCGACCACGCGCCGACAGAACTCCAGGTAGGGGTTCTGCGCCTGGGCCGCGTCGGGATGATGGCGCGCGATCGCGTAGTCGGCCAGCTTCCGGACCAGCGCCGGGTCGCCGGATCTGGCGGCGTACTGGAACGTGCCGATGCGCAGATGGCTCGCCGCGACCCGCGTGAGCACCGCACCGGGCAGCATCGTCTCCCGCACGACCTGCTCGCCGGTGGCCACCACCGCAAGCGCCCGGCTGGTGGGGATGCCGAGCGCGTGCATCGCCTCCCCGATCACGTACTCTCGCAGCATCGGCCCGACAGCCGCTTTCCCATCCCCACCGCGGGCGAACGGGGTGCGACCTGAGCCTTTCAGATGCACGTCGCGACGGCGTCCCGTGTCGTCGACCAGCTCGCCGAGCAGCAACGCCCGGCCGTCGCCCAGCCGGGGCACGTACCCGCCGAACTGATGGCCGGCGTAAGCCTGCGCGACCGGGCGCGCCCCGTCCGGCACTGCGTTCCCGACGAGCAAGGCGACGCTGGCCGGCTCCCGCAACGCCTCGGCGTCGGCACCCAGCTCCGTGGCCAGGTCCTCGTTGAGCATCAACAGGGTGGGCGACGGCACCGCTGCCGCCGTCCAGGGCACGGACAACTGCGGCAGTTCGCGGGCGTAGGAATGCTCGAACTCCAGCAGTGACCGGGCGGTGACACTCATAACCCGAGGGTACGTGCCAGACGAGCACGAGTGTCCGCGATCCGGGGAGTATCCGGCTCGCACCGCACTAGGCTGCTGGCTGTGAAGCGCAGCGAGGCCGCAGAGACCCGCAGGCATGGCGATCGCCGTTCGATGTTTGATCGGTTCGTCCAGGCGGCGTACCACCAGGTCAGCCGAGCGCCGTTCTTCGTGCTCTGTGTCTGCATCGTCGCGGCCTGGCTGGCCAGTTTCCCCTTGTGGGACGATCACAAGGAATGGCAGACGGTCATTCACACGGTCGCCAGTCTTCTCACGCTGTTGCTGGTGGCGCTGCTCGAGAACGCCGGCCGCCGCGCGGAAGAGGCGGCCCAGGAAAAGCTCAACGTGGTTGCGGAGGCGCTGGCCGAACTGATGAGTTCGGAATCGCGTCAAGATCCCGACCTTCGCGACGCCGCGGACCGCCTGCGTGAAGCCGTCGGCCTCGAGGGACGCCATTAAAGGCTGGTCACATCCGGAATACCGCCTTCGCCTACCGGTTGCGTGATGTTCGGATTGCGAGCGGTGGGCGCGTGTGCTGGGGCAGCATCATATTTTGCCGGATGGTTCATATGGGCTTAGTCGACGCTGGGCAGCGTCGGCAAGTAGCACCGTCAGGTCGACGGTGCCAGGGTAGGCGAATCCGCCCTCTGCGACGTCGACGCACTGGAGGCTTTGACAGTGAACACCGGCCGACCTGACGACCAGCGCTCGTGAGCCCAAACGTCGACCCAACTGGCCGGATAGACGCAAGCCTTGCTGTCCTGCTTGCCGGGCAACACCCGAGTGGCGGTTACGTGGCCTGCCCCACCTATCCCACCTACCGCTACGTGTGGTTGCGCGATGGCGCATTCTGCGCCTACGCGCTCGGGCTGCACGGTGCGCATGGCAGCGCCGCTGCTTTCCACGAATTCGTCACCCGCACCCTGTTGCAGTACCAGGGGTTGTTCGACGCCGTCACCACACCCACCGCCGACGGGATGCCTGTGGCGCAGATGCCCCCGGCGCGTTTCACGCCGACCGGTCATCTGGAGCAGCCCGTACAGCCGCAGGGCAGGGCACACCCGGTGGACCCAGGCAATCCAGCCGATAGCGACCAGGCGCCGTGGCCGAATTTCCAGCTCGACGGTTATGGCACCTGGGTATGGGCACTGGCACAGCACGTCCGTCACGGCTACCCGCTGACCACTGAGCAGCGGCATGCAGTGGCTCTGGTCAGCCGGTACCTGCAGGTCGCCGGAACCTGGAACTGTTACGACTGCTGGGAGGAGAATGGAGCCTGGCGGCACACCTCCACGCTGGGCGCCGTCATCGCCGGCCTGGCGGCTGCGGCCGATCTGATCGGGGACGACGCCGCCGTCACACATGCTCAGGATCTGCGTGGGTTACTGCTGGACGAGCATGTGCGGGCTGGGACGTTCGTGAAGCACACCGGCAACGACGGGATGGACGCCAGCCTGCTGTGGCTTGCCAGCCCCTTCGCCGTGATACCCGTCGACGACCCGATCATGTGCCGGACGGTCACGCGGATCATCGATGAACTCACCGGGCCCAGCGGAGGCGTGCGCCGCTACCTCGGGGACACCTTCTACGGCGGTGGGGAGTGGGTGCTGCTGACCGCCTGGCTCGGTACCTACCTGGCGGAGATCGGTGACCTCGCCGGCGCGCGTCAACGACTGGCCTGGGTCGAATCGATGTTCAGCGCCGACGGCCACCTGCCCGAACAGAGCACCGAGCACCCGCAGGCGCCGGACATGGTGGCGCCGTGGGTGCTGCGGTGGGGCCCGGTAGCCACCCCGCTGCTGTGGTCTCATGCGATGCATCTGGTTCTCCGTGCGCGATGAACTGAAGCGGCGCTGGTGCGCCGCCTTCAGCGGCGGGGGAGGCCCAATCGTGCCTCCCCCGCCGCAGGTAGCAGCCATCAAGGTCGCGCGCTCACCTGCGAACTCACCCAGAAGCTCCCGGAACAGGCAGGGGCGGGACGGGAGTGGGAGCAGGAGTGGACGTCGGATCCGGCTGACCTGAGCTCGATGCCGGAGCCGAACCGCCGGCTGCGCCATCCGGTTCGGATCGAGAATGACCAGCGGCTAATACCTCCGCGCCTGCCACGCCTGATGTCGTTGCCAGTACAAGAAGCGACAAGGTCGTCGCCGTGATCAGCTGACGTGCCGAGCTGTGCTTCATGATTACTCCTTGTCGTAGTCAGGACTTTACTTCGCCTACATTTCGGAGCCGGCGAGAATGCGCCATCTGCCACATCACCGTACTGCCGTGGTACCTGCGCTCATTCACAAAATCGAGACCCGCGGTGACAGGTGTGTGTGGACGCCACTATCGCGCCTGTGAATGATTTCTGCCGCTACAGCCGGGACGCTGCGTTACACTCGTGCGGTGTTGAACAGCCTCACACGCCCGAAACTCGTGGGTACGATCCCACCTTCTCTCGAGCAAAACGATCCCGTCGCGGTGCAGCCGAGCGATTTGTTTGACGGGCCGCTTGCAGTTCGTGCAATTGCTTGTAGAGAAACGTTTGCGCTGCCGCTTGCCGCCTAGTTCGGATCGCCCGCTTTCGCTCGCTAAAGGCGTATCCAATCAATGCGCCAAGCGCGATGGCCACCAGGACAGATGCCGATAGAACGATCAATCCAACAGTCATTTCCCTACTCCTCCGTACCGGTATCCCATGTAGTTGGTGAGGGATCAGTCAAGGATCAACCAGTAACTTGCCGACCACGCAGCAGCCAGCTGCGTTACGGCCCTCGGTGCTACGAGAAGCACCACCACGGCCTGAGCGGCACCATCTCCCCCCCTGTTCCGTGTGGTCGGGACCAGCTAGAGACGCTGATCTTGGTTGCATAGAGTTACCCTCTCTTAGCTGTCCGTAAACATGTCTTCGCCATGACAGTGCCTCCGTCCATCGGCCCCGACGATGGGCCCAGACGCGCGCGGGTGCCCCGCACAGCGGGGTGACGTATGCGCCGGAGATACCGCTGTCGACCAGGAATGCCGACGCGGTGATGAACGGGACTCATAGGCACGTGGATCAGCCGGCGGGGCCTGCTCGGGTCAGCGGCGAACAGGTCACGTAGCACCGGGATGGCGCCCGGACCTCCGTGCGTGGCGGCACCGCTGCGCTGCGAGCCGCTGAGCACATCGACGAGCTCAACGCGAGGCGTGCGGGCCCGCTTGACGTGATCAGATGTCCGCGCGGATCCGGACCCGCCGGTTTCCATTGCGCCCGATTCGCGTGAATCAGCATTGCTACTGCCGGCTTCGAGTCACCACCCGGTCAAGTGATCAACTCACTGCGGGCGCACTTGGTCGGCACCGATGCGCTGCTGGTGCCGCAGCCCACCGCGTGTTGATACCACTACCAGCGAATCTGCCCCTACGGTGTCGCTGCGTGAGTGAAACACCAATCTATGATCAGCTCCGTGGGGAACGGATCAACGCTGATGTGCCGGACGACGGCGCTGATCGGCAACGGGTTGGTCAGCATGGGCACCATCGAGCGCCCGATGTGCCGGTAAGTGGGCCGGCGGTACCCGGTCGCCCGGCAGCGTCAGGATCCGATCCGCCGCCTGATCAGCAGTATTCCGCGGCGGTGGAGCAGGCGGTGCAGGCCGCGCTGAGCGCTGCGCGGCGGGCCAGGTTCGCGGCCGGGACCCGGGCGGCGCGTCGCCCCGCAACTCATGCGCGTCACCGGGCGGCACATGCTGCCGGCAATTCCCAGGCGCCGGCAGACTCCCGCGGCTTACCGGCGCGGGACGCGGCGACATTCTCCTGGTTCGAACGGCCGGCATGACGCGCGCATTGCATGATCAGTGTGCCAGTTCGGTGAGTGGACCGGCCAGCGCGCCGCGAGCGGCGCAGTGCTGCCGCCCGGAAGAAGATCCACGCCCCGGCCCGGCGCAGCAGCACCAGCATCCGCTCGGACCTTGACAGCCGCGGGTTATCAGCGGGGAGTGCCGCTGGGCATGTGATGGTCTGCGCAGTCAGGCTGATCGGTGGGCCAGCCCAGGGCCCATGCTTCGCTGGGTGGGATCTCTCCGGCAGCTTCGGCGAAGGCCAGCAGTGCGGGTACCAGGTCGCCGCGCAGCGTGGCCGGCATCTTGGCGAGGACGTTCTCCAGCGCGGCGCGCCGGCGCTCGACCATCTGCTCTACAAGCTCCCATCCTGACGGGGTCAGTTGCAGCACCAGGTTGCGGCGGTCGGTGGGATCGTCACTGCGGTGGATCAGACCGGCGTCGACGAGCCGGTCGCACCGGCGGGTGGCATTCGACGGGTGTACGCCGAGCGCCTGCGCGACGGACGCCAGGTTTTGCGGACCACGGCTGGCGATCATCACCAGGACCCGAAGTTGGGGCAGGGTTACCTGATCTTCCACGCTCGCTACCGACTGGGCCGTGACCGCGACCAAAACCCGGGTCGCGAGCATGACTGCCTCGACCTCCTCCGGAGTGGGACGAGGCGCCTGCGCGTCGGATTGGGTTGATCCCATGATTCAGTGTCCCTTGCTCTCGACCGGCCTCCACCGCATGTCGACCGGTTGGTGGTGCGTACCACAGCTGGTCCCATGGTGAACTACTCCATAAGTGTGCATTAACGCAATGGATGCGTACGCGCAATGTTTGCGGGTATTCTAGGTCTATTGAGACGCGGTGGGGCCCCACGGGCCCGGTGAAGGACAGATCGTCGGAGGACGAGCCGATGCCTGCTCGAGCTGTCGCCGACCAGCGCATGGCCGGCCCGCCAGCTGTGACCAGCGCCGTGCCACCGGATGCGACCCGATCTGACGAGTACGGGCACCTCCTCCCGCTGCACTGGCGCTACGCCCAGGCCGCTGCCGGCGATCCGGATCGGCAACGGCTGCGCAGGCAGCTGATCAGCGGTTACCTGCGGGTGGCCGGAAACATCGCCCGCCGCTTCGCCGGTCGTGGCGAGCCGCTGGAGGACCTGGTCCAGGTCGCCACCGTGGGACTGATCCATGCAGTGGATCGGTTCGAACCCGCTCGCGGATCGGATTTCCTGTCCTTCGCCGTACCGACGATCACCGGTGAAATACGGTCCTACTTGCGCGACCACAGTTCGTCGGCCCGGATACCGCGCCGGCTGCAATCCCTGCACGCGGCGATCAGGCGCACCCTTGCCGAGCTTTCCCAGCAACTCGGGCGGGCACCGCGACCCAGCGAAATCGCTGATCGGTTGGGGTTACCGGTCTTGGACGTGATCGAGGGCCTGCAAGGTGCGCAAGCCTACCGGTGCTTGTCCCTGGATGACCCCGGCAGCGGTACAGCCCCTCTGGGAGAGATCATCGGCAGCCTGGACCACGCGCTCGCCTTGATCGACGACCGGGAGTCACTGCGCCCGTTACTGGCCCAACTGCCGTGCCAGGACCGCACCATCCTCGCGTTGCGGTTCTTCGACCAACTCACCCAGACCCAAATCGCCGAGCAGGTCGGCATCTCCCAAATGCAGGTTTCGCGAGTGATCCGCCGAACCCTGGCGTTCCTGCACGAACGCATGGCCGACTAACGGCGCCCGCAGTGCTAGGGCCCCTCGCCCGGTTCATCGCGCCCTTGACTGGCACGCATGGTGTTCAGCACGTCATCCAGGGCCTTGAACTGCGTTTTGATCGTCCGGCGCAGTCGGGCTATCAGCAGTAGACCCAAGGCTCCAAGGATGACGATCGCGGCTACGCCGACGGCGAGCACGATCACGATGCCGGTACTCACGGGGATGTCCTCCCAGCTCCCTTGTCCTCGAGGTGGTCCGGGTCACCGCCGGTCAACACCTGGCCGGCATAACGCCGGTCGAAGCCGCCGAATCGCCACAGTGCCACCGCGCCGCCCCAGACGGCGACGAAGAAGGCGACGATGACGTAGCCGAGCAGTTCGAAGTGATCGGCAAGCCTGGCGTAACCCGCAAGGAACGCTACGCCGGCGTGCTCGACGAGCACGGCGGCCAGGTAAACGCTGGAGATGAAACCTGCCACGAAAACCGTCGCCCAGGTGGTCACGATGTTGTAGTACAGCCGCCGGGCCGGGCGCCGCTGCGACCACGTGTACGCCAGCGACATCAGCAGCCCGTCACACGTATCGAACGCGCTCATGCCGGCGGCGAACAGCAACGGCAGCGACAACGTCGCGAGCAGACCGATCTGCCCTGCTTGCGCGGCGCTGGCGGACAGCGTGAGCAGGGTGACCTCGGAGGCCGTCTCCAGACCGAGGCCGAACAGGATGCCCAGCGGGTACATGTGCCACGACGATCGGATCAGCGAACGAGCCCGGCCACCGAGAATGCGGTTGACCAGGCCGCGGTTGAGCAGCTGGAGCTCCAGCTGCTTCTCGTCAAGCCGGCCCCGGCGCAGGTCGCGCCACGAGCCGATGATGCCCTTGAGCACCAAGGCGTTGAGCACGGCGACCAGGGCCAGAAACGACATCGCCACGATCGCGGAGACCATCCCGCCGACGGCCCGCCACTCGTCGAGCCCACTGCCGGTGACGCCGGCGGCGGCGACCGCGACCACCATCGCCAGCACGATCACCACCGACGAGTGGCCCATCGCGAAGAAGAAGCCGACTCCGACCGGCCGCCGGCCGCGGGCCACCATCAGCCGGGTGGTGTCATCGATCGCGGCGATGTGGTCGGCATCGAAGGCATGCCGGATCCCCAGCACGTACGCCAGCACCCCGGCGCCGGCGAAGGCGCCCGCGCCGGCCGGTCCA
>DATFDO010000125.1:0-8405 GCA_035252045.1 Pseudonocardiaceae bacterium | reverse complement strand
CATCGAACGAGAGTTCGATCGAACTGTTGTGCGGTGTCTATCACGGCGCTCTGACAATCTCGGCGACCGCGCGGCGTGTTGTTCGAACAAACGTTTGATCTTTGGGGCGCCAGTGGTTAGCGTCAGCGTCGCGACGGACGGGGTGGCGTCCGGCAGGCAGGCGAGGAGGATCCGTGGGACGACAGCGCAGCGACGAGCCGGACGGGGCCGGTGCCCGCGCACCAGCCCCGGATCGACAGGATCAGAGCATGTCGGGTGCCGGCGATGCCGCGCGACTGCACTCATTCCCCGACCTGGACGGCGAGGCTGGTGAAGGGCTTACGCCACGCCAGCGACGTGTTCTCGAGGTGATCCGGGAATGGGTCGAACGGTTCGGTTATCCGCCGAGTGTCCGGGAGATCGGCGAGGCGGTCGGGCTCACGTCCACCTCATCGGTGGCCCACCAGCTGCGCGCTCTGGAACGAAAAGGGTACCTGCGCCGCGACCCCAACCGGCCCCGCGCGGTCGGCGTTCGGCCGGCCGACGATGGACCGGACGCCACCGAGGAAGTGTCCGACGGCCAACGCGGGCGGCCTCGCCCGGTCTTCGTTCCGGTCGTGGGCCGGATTGCCGCCGGTGGCCCGGTGCTGGCCGAGCAGGCGATCGAAGACGTGTTTCCGCTGCCGAAGGAAATCGTCGGCGAAGGTGCCCTGTTCTTGCTGCGTGTCACGGGTGACTCCATGGTCGAGGCGGCGATCACCGATGGGGACTGGGTGGTGGTCCGCCAGCAACCCAGCGCCGAGAACGGCGACATCGTGGCTGCCATGATCGATGGGGAAGCGACGGTGAAGACGTTCAAGCGCCGTGACGGTGGTGTCTGGTTGCTCCCGCACAACCCGGCCTACGAACCGATACCGGGTGATGAGGCGACCGTGCTCGGCCGGGTGGTGGCGGTACTGCGCCGGCTGTGAGAGCGGCCGGGAACCGGCCAGGTATCAGGCCTGCACGACGTACTCGGCCAGCGCGCCGGCGAGATCTGGGCGTACCCGGGCCCGTAGCCGGGTGCCGTCCTCGGTGTGATCGGTCGCCAGCAGTTCACCCTCAGCGTGCACCCGGGCGACCAAGGCACCTTGCGTCCATGGAACGAGCGCATCGACCTCAACCTGCGGTTGAGGCAACGCGTCGGCGATCCGCTGCACCAGACCGGTGATGCCGGCCCCGGTGTGCGCGGACACGAACGCCGCCTCCGGCAGCAGGCAGCGCAGCCGGGACAACACGAACTCGTCGGCGTGGTCGATCTTGTTCACAACCACCAATTCCGCCGGCATCCTGGTGTCGCGCCCTTCGGTGATCTCCGCCAGGACCTCTCGCACGGCCTCCACCTGCAGTTCGGGCATCGGGTCGGCACCGTCTACCACGTGCAGCACGAGGTCTGCGTCGGCCGTCTCCTCCAACGTGGAGCGGAATGCCTCGACCAACTGGTGGGGCAGGTGACGGACGAAACCGACCGTGTCGGTGAGCGTGTACTCCCGCCCCTGCGGCGTGGTGGCCCGCCGGGTGGTCGGATCCAGGGTGGCGAACAGCGCATCCTGCACCAGCACCTCGGCGCCGGTGATGACATTGAGCAGGCTGGACTTACCCGCGTTGGTGTAGCCGACGATGGCCACGTTGGGCACCTCGTTGGCACGCCTGCGTCCCCGTTTGGTGTCGCGAACGGTACGCATCGCGGCGATCTCACGGCGCAGCTTGGCGATCCGGCGGTGGATGCGCCGCCGGTCGGTCTCCAGCTTGGTCTCCCCAGGTCCACGGGTACCCACCCCGCCATCGGCGCCACCACCGGCACCGCCGGCTTGCCGGGACAGCGACTCTCCCCAACCTCGCAACCGTGGCAGGAAATAGCTCAGCTGGGCCAGTTCGACCTGCGCCTTGCCCTCCCGGGAACGGGCGTGCTGGGCGAAGATGTCCAAGATCAACGCGGTTCTGTCGATGACCTTCACTTTGAGCTTGGCTTCCAGCTGCCGTAGCTGCCCCGGAGTGAGTTCCCCGTCGCAGATCACCGTGTCGGCCCCGGTACTCAGCACGACCTCGCGCAGCTCGACGACCTTGCCGGAGCCGATGTAGGTAGCCGGGTCGGGACGCTCGCGGCGCTGGATCAGCGCATCGAGCACCTGGGAACCGGCCGTCTCGGCAAGACGGGCCAGTTCGGTCAGCGATGCGTCGGCCTGGGCCGCGGAACCGTCGGTCCACACCCCGACAAGGACCACGCGCTCCAAGCGCAGCTGCCGGTACTCGACTTCGGTGACATCGGCGAGTTCAGTGGACAGCCCCGGCACGCGACGCAGTGCGGAACGCTCCTCCAGTTCCAGCTCACCGCGAGACGCAGGGCCGCCGGTGGGGGCCGGGTAGCTCGGTGACGTTGTCATACGCCTCTCATCGTCGTTCGTCGTGATGCGCAGTCTGAATGGAGACTGCCGGAATCCGCGACCCAATAACGGCAGTCTGCATCCAGACTGCCGTGAATGCAGCTGTCAGTGCGACAACCACCAGTCCGGGGCCAGGCAGCCGCGTGCGACGAGCACCGCGGGACCGGTCAGGGCGCTGCCGCCCTCGATGATCGCCACGTGCAAGCGGCCTCCCGGAGTTTCGACGTCGGCCTCACCGGTCCGCCGGCCCTGGGCCGCGAGCGCCGCGGCCAGCGCAGCCACCGTTCCGGTGCCACAGGAGCGGGTTTCCCCTACGCCTCGCTCGTGCACTCGCATCCGCAGCTGTCCGGAGGCGAGCACGTTGATGAATTCGACGTTGACGCCGTTCGGGAAATTCCCGGGATCATGCCCCGGTGGTACCGACAGATCCAGCTGCCCCACCGGAACCTCCGTCAAGCAGGCCAGATGGGGGTTACCGACATCAACGATGCACCCGGTGAACGCCGCGCCTTCGACAGTCACCATCGAGGTGCCGTCGACCTGCACGTGCCCCATCTCGACAGTCACCGTGCCGTCGTCGTTGCTGCGTACTTGGCGCGGGCCGGATCTGCTGCCGATCCGGAACTCGGGACCGGACACCAGCCCAGCGTCGGTCAGGTAGCGAGCGAAGACCCGGATCCCGTTGCCGCACATCTCGGCGCTGGAACCGTCGGCGTTGCGGTAGTCCATGAACCAGTCCTCGGGGCAATCGCCCAGTGGTCCGTCTGTGATCAACACACCGGGCACCACCCGCAGCACCCCGTCCGCGCCCAAGCCCCGGTGCCGATCGCACAGTGCGCGCACCCGGGGCGGTGTGAGATCCAGCGTGCCGGTGGGATCCGGAAGCAGGATGAAGTCGTTCTCCGTCCCGTGCCCTTTGAGAAATTCGATGCCCTGCTCCATTACCGGTGAGCCTAGCCGTCCAGGACCTGCCCGAGTGCGCGATCAAGCAAGTCGGGTCGCTGGCAGTCCAGCCAGTTGATCCGGTCATCACGCCGGAACCAGCTGCGCTGCCTGCGTACGAAGCGCCTGGTTGCCGCCGCGATCGGGGCAGCGGTCTGCGCCGGGTCGGCACCGGCATCCAGGGCGGCGATGATCTGCTGGTAACCCAGCGCCCGTGACGCTGTCCGGCCCGCACGCAAGCCGCGCGACAGCAGATCGCCGACCTCGGCGACCAGCCCCTGCGCGAACATCCGATCCACCCGGGCACCGACCCGCGCGTCCAGAACAGCGACGTCGGTGTCCAGCCCGACGAGCACCGTCCGGTAGCGCGGCGGTCCGGGCGGTGGCAACGCCGCCGAGAACGGTCGTCCGGTGATCCTCATGACTTCCAGGGCACGGACCAGCCGGCGGCCGTTGCTCGGCAGGATCCGGCCCGCCGCCACCGGGTCGAGGCTATGCAGCCGCTCATGCAGGGCCGGTGCGCCGTGCCGGGCCAACTCGTCTTCAAGCTCGGCGCGCAGCTCGGGTGCAGTGCCCGGGAAGTCCAACTCGTCGAGCACCGCCCGCACATACAGCCCAGAACCTCCGGTCAGCACCGGCACTCGGCCCGCGGCGAGCAGTTGCTCCACGACGCGGCGGGCATCACGCTGGTAGGCGGCCACCGAGGCGGTCTGGGTGACGTCGAGAACGTCGATGAGATGGTGGCGCACTCCGCACCGGGCGGCGGCGGGTAGCTTCGCCGTGCCGATATCCATGCCCTGGTACAGCTGCATGGCGTCCGCATTGACGACTTCACCACCCAACGCGCGGGCCAGCTGGACCGCGAGGTCGGATTTTCCGGTGGCGGTCGGCCCGATCACCGCGACGACCCGCGGATTCATGTCGGGCTCGCCGGCGAGATGGCATCCCACAGCGCAACGTGGTACGCGACCCCGTACGGGGCAGCCGAGTACAGCAGCTCACCGCGGTACGCAGGAGCCAGCACCTGGGCCGCGGCTGCCGCGACCTGCCAGGCCTCCCGGCCGGCGACCAACAGCTCGCCGGCCAGCGCCGCGTCGAGGTCCAGCAACGCGGCCGGGTTCGCCGCAGCGAGCGCTTCGGCCACCGCTTCGTCCAGCCGGTGCGCCCTGCTGTCGAGATATCCGGGGGCCCGCAGGGTATGGGTGGCCGCACCGTCGCCGAGTACGAGCAGCCCGATCGGCTCGCCATCCCGGCGTAACCGTTGCGCGAGGTCGGTACCGATCCGGCGGCACTGCGCCGTGCTGGATCCCGGCGGCACCGGCCACACCGCCACCGAGACGTGCGCCGCACCTACTTGACCCCGCAACCAGCCGGCAATCAGCAGCGGCAGCGGCAGTTCGACGCGATCGGCCGCCGTCACCTCAGGACACAGCGCCACGCCAATATCGGCTCCATACCCGGCGAAGCTGCCGGCGGTTCCGGTCGCCGCGAGCGGGTCGACTGCTGCCACCGCCACCCAGCGCAGGCACTGTTGCGCCAGCGCACCCGCCGCCACCAGGCAGGCCTCGCGTAGCGAGGCGGTCTCGTGCGCAGCGCCGGCGGCTATCTCCGGCACCAGGAGTGGTGGATGCGGCACCACCGCCACGCGTACGATCACCGCTGCAGGCTAGTGCCCACTTCGCCCCAGCTCTCCCGCCCGCGCATCTGAACTGCTTCAATGCGGCCATAGCCGGGCAATCCGGGGCAGCCCGGTCGAAGTGCACAGCTTGTGCAGTCGGGGCGCCCGCAGAAGGCGGCGGCGGGCACGAGGTCGAGGAAGGCCAGCATGACCGAGCATAACCACACCGAGCAACACCTGGCTTCCGGTTACCCAGCCGGTCCCCCACCCGGCGTCATGCGAGCCTGCCGCGATCCGCAACGCTGGGGTCGGGTGGCCCCAGATGGCACGGTGTACACGCACACCACTGAAGGCGAACGAGCAGTCGGGTGCTGGCACGCCGGAACCGACGAAGAGGGTCTGGCGCACTTCGCCCGCCGCTTCGACGACCTGCTCACCGAAGCGGAGCTGCTGCAAACCCGGCTGACCTCCGGGGTAGGTGATCCCAAGCAGGCACTGTCCCGGGTCCGCGCGCTACGCGAGGAACTCGTCGAACCGGCCGTCGTGGGTGACCTCGCCGGACTGACCGCGCTGCTCGATCACCTACAGCGGCTCGCCGAAGAGACCCTTGCCGGCGCCAAGGCGGCCCGGGAGCAGGCCAGGGCACGAGCCACCGCACGCAAGGAGGCTCTCGCGGAGGAGGCCGAGCAGATCGGCGCCGAATCCACTCAGTGGAAGGCCGGCGGCGACCGGCTCCGCGCGATTCTGGACGAATGGAAGACCATCAAGGGCGTCGACCGGAAGAGCGACGAGGCATTGTGGCGCCGGTTCTCCAAGGCACGGGACACCTTCGTGCGGCGCCGCGGCGCGCACTTCGCCGAGCTCGACAGGCAGCGAATCGGCGCCCGTAATCGCAAGGAGGAACTGGTCGTCGAGGCCGAGAAACTGGCCAGCTCAACGGACTGGGCTGCCACCGCGAGCCGCTTCCGCAACCTGATGACGGAGTGGAAGGCAGCCGGGCGCGCCCCGAAGGAAGCCGACGACGCGTTGTGGCAGCGGTTCCGCACCGCACAGGAAGCCTTTTTCAGCGCTCGTTCTGCGGCACTGTCCGGGCGGGACTCGGAGTTCGACCGCAACGTGGCGCGTAAGCAGGAACTCGTCGCTGCCGCAGAGCGCATCGATCCCACCGGTGACGTCGAAGCGGCCCGGGCACAGCTGCGCAGTATCCAAGAACGCTGGGACGCCATCGGCAAGGTTCCGCGGGAACGCGTCAGAGAGCTCGAAGGCCGGTTACGGGCTGTCGAAGAGCGCATCCGCGCGGCGGCCAATGCCCAGTGGCGGCACAGCGATCCCGAGTCCGAGGCCCGGGTGGCGCAGTTCCGGGAGCGGGTGGAGCTCTACGAGGCCCAGGCGGCGAAAGCTCGCGCTGCCGGGGACACCCGGCGGGCCAGCACCGCGCAGGCCCAGGCAGATCAGTGGCGCGAATGGTTGGCGGCCGCCGAGCGTGCGGTGACCAGCCGTTAGCGCGGGCGGCTAGCTGCGCGACAGCGCAAGCTTGAGCCACTGCACGGCAAGCACCGCCATCGCCAGTACCGCCAGCACCAACCCGATGCCGGGTCCGGGGCTACCGTGCGCGGTCTGCCGCGACCAGATCGCCCAGACCCCGTCGAGCACGCAATAGGCGCAGCCCAGCGCGCTGGCCCAGGCCAACCCCCAGCGGCGGGTGACCAGCGCCAGCCCGGACAGGCCGATTCCCGCTACCAGGGCCACGCCGCCGAACATCCGGGGCAGCAAGCCAACCCGGTCAGCGGGATTGGCAATCCCGCTGAGCACATCCCAGCCGCTGGCATCCCCCACCCATGGCAAGGTGACGGCAAGCAGCAGCACCATGATCGCTGCGGAGATCGCGACTGCCCGGCCGCCCGGTTCCACTCGACGCAGGGTGGCGCGCTCTACCGCGTCAATCTCGGCGCGCAGACCGGCAAGGCCGTCCGGATCGGAAGTCATGTCGCTGGCCCTCCGAACGTGGGCAAACCGAGGGCGACGCCGGGCGTCACGGGGCGCCGACCGGCTGCCCACGCATCGCCCGCGGCAGTCCGCCGGTGTGCGCGCAACGCCCCCTCGGCCACCAGGTGGTGCGGTGCACCGTGAGTGACCTCGGCATGAACCACGTCGCCGGGCCGGACCCCGACACCACCCGGTTCGAAGTGCACCAGCCGACCATCCCTGGCGCGCCCGCTCATTCGCTGAGTCGCCACATCCTTGCGACCCTCGCCTTCTGACACCAACACCTCTACCACGGTACCGACCACACTGCGGTTGAGCTCCCAGGAGATGTCCTCCTGCAACGCCACCAAACGCTCGTAGCGTTCTTGCACGATCGCCTTGGGCACCTGCCCTGCCATATCCGCTGCCGGCGTCCCCGGACGGCGTGAGTACTGGAACGTGAAGGCCTGCGTGAACCGAGCCTGCCGTACCACGTCCAAGGTGGCCTGGAAGTCGGCTTCGGTCTCACCGGGGAAACCGACGATGATGTCGGTGGACAACGCCGCGTCGGGCATCGCGGCGCGAACCTCGTCGACGATCGCGAGGTAACGCTTCGCCCGGTACGAGCGGCGCATCGCCGCGAGCACCAGGTCCGACCCGGACTGCAGCGGCATGTGCAGCTGGTGGCAGACGTTCGGGGTGGCCGCCATCGCCTCGATGACGTCTGAGGTGAAATCCCGGGGATGCGGAGAGGTGAAACGCACCCGCTCCAGTCCGTCGATGCGCCCGCAGGCACGCAGCAGAGTGCCGAAAGCCCGCCGATCCCCGAACCCGACGCCGTAGGCATTGACGTTTTGCCCCAGCAAGGTCACCTCGAGCACGCCCTCGGCCACCAGCGCTTCAATTTCAGCGAGCACCTCACCGGGCCGCCGGTCGACCTCCTTACCCCGCAAGGCCGGCACAATGCAGAAGGTGCACGTGTTGTTACAACCCACTGAGATCGACACCCACGCGGAGTGCGCGGAATCCCGCTTGGCGGGCAGTGACGAGGGGAAGACCTCCAGCGCCTCGGCAATCTCGACTTGAGCGGCATTGTTGTGCCGGGCCCGTTCCAGCAATACCGGCAGCGAGCCGATGTTGTGAGTGCCGAATACCACGTCGACCCAGGGCGCGCGGCGCGTGATCTCGCCGCGATCCTTCTGAGCCAGGCAGCCACCGACGGCAATCTGCATCCCGGGGTGGTCACGCTTGATCGGGCGCAGCTGGCCAAGGTTGCCGTAGAGCCGGTTGTCGGCGTTCTCCCGGACGGCGCAGGTGTTGAGTACGACGACGTCGGGGGTGGCGTCCTGCTCGGCGGGCACGTATCCCGCCGCTTCGAGCAGCCCGGCCAGCCGCTCGGAGTCGTGCACGTTCATCTGGCACCCGTAGGTGCGGATGTCGTAGGTGCGCGCGTGCATATCGGGTCGAGGATACGGTCC
>DATFDO010000124.1:0-5033 GCA_035252045.1 Pseudonocardiaceae bacterium | reverse complement strand
CGGTGCCACCAACGGCTGGCAGCTGAACGAGGTTGTGCCGGCCACCGAGATCGTCGACACCATCAACGCTGTCTGGCCGATCGAGCCGTTGGACCCCAACTACGTCGGCGAGGTGGCCGCCCGGTACCGCTACCTCGACGGTTCCGGCGAGGTGGGACTAATCACGTCGATCAGCCAGCCGTTCTGCGGCACCTGCACGCGGGCGCGGCTGTCCGCCAAGGGGGAGTTGTACACCTGCCTGTTCGCGGAGCTCGGTCACGACCTGCGGGCGCCGCTACGCGATGGCGCTACCGACGACGAGCTGCTCGAACGGATCACCGGCATCTGGCGAGCCCGAACTGACCGCTACTCCGCCCAGCGCACCAGCGCCACCCAAGGCCTGCGCAAAGTAGAAATGAGTTACATCGGCGGCTGATTGTCCCGCCGAGGTTAGACGGGCCAGACGCGGGCGGCGGTCAGGAAGGCGTCGTTCTCGGCCGGGTCGCCGATGGTGACGCGGACGCCGTCGCCGGCGAACGGGCGAACCACGATCTTGTACGCCGCGCAATGCTCGTTGAAGGCCGAGCTGCGCGCACCCAGCGGTAGCCACACGAAGTTGGCCTGCGTGTCCGGCACGGCCTAACCCATCGCGAGCAGCTCGGCGCGAATCCGATCACGCTCAGCGACGATGTTTTTGCAGTGGGCGAGTAGCTCATCGGCGGCATCGAGGCTGGCCAGCGCGGCCGCCTGGGCCACCGAGTTGACACTGAAAGGCACCGACACCTTGCGCAGCGCCGTGACGACCGGCTCAGGCGCCACGCAGTACCCGACCCGCAGGCCGGCCAGCCGGTAGGCCTTGGAGAACGTCCGCAGCACCGCAAGGTTGTCCCGACCTCTGCTCAACGAGACGCCATCGGCCACCTCGGTATCGGTGACGAACTCGTGATAGGCCTCGTCGAGCGCGACCAGCACGCTGTCGGGCACTGCATCGAGGAAGGCGACCAGCTCGTCGCGCGGCACGACCGTGCCGGTGGGGTTGTTGGGATTGCAGACGAAGATCAGACGGGTGTGCGGGGTGATCGAGGCCAGCATCGCGGGCAGGTCGTGGGTGTGGTCGTCGCGCAGCGCCACCGTGCGGGAGCGGGCTCCCACTACCTGCGTGACGATCGGGTAGGCCTCGAACGAGCGCCAGGCGAAGACCACCTCGTCGACCGGCCCGCAGGTGGCCTGCACCAGGTGCTGGCACAACGCCACCGATCCCGGGCCGATCGCCAACTGGGACGTCGGCACATCCAGTCGCGCCGCGAGACGGTCGGTCAGTGCGGTTGCCGCATTGCTCGGATAGCGGTTGACACCCACCGCGGCGTCCGCAATCGCAGCGACGACGCTAGGCGGCGGGGCCGCGGCGACCTCGTTGCTGGCCAGCTTCACCGCACCCTGGATGCTGCGACCCGGGACGTAACTCGGCAGCTGGTCGAGGTCGGCTCTGATCACACATCCCATGGTCGCACACCGAATCTTCACCGCCGCCGGTCCTCGAACAGGTGATCTTCTGCGGTAATGAGAGCTGAGACCGGTACAATGCGCGCTCACCCTATGTTCACCCGTCGACGAGTGAGTGGGGCAATGACGCAGCGCAGCCTAGAGCAGATCCCACTTCCCGACGGCAGTAGGTGTCCGATTTCCATCGCTGCGCCGGAATCCACGATCCGCGGCGGCATCGTCGTCGGGCCTGAGAGTCGCGGCGTCACGGACACCGCGTGGCAGCTCGCTGCGGGGCTGGCACGCGAGGGCTGGCTAACCGTGATCCCGCATCTCTACCACCGTGACGGTGTGGAGGCGCTGCCTGAGGACACCGACGGGGACGCCCAGCGCTGGCACCTCGCGCGGCTGACCGCGCGCTCCGTTCTCACCGACACCGACGCCGCATTTCGCTGGTTGGAGCGTCGCGGCGTGACCGCCGACCGGATGGGTGTGGTGGGTTGCGGTCTGGGCGGCACGGTGGCGCTGCTGGTCGCCACCCGACGTGAACTTGGCGCTGCCGTGACCATCTGCGGGATCGGGGTAGTACGGCCGGTGGCGGCGATGTTGCCTTCGCTGGTCGACATCGCGGCGGAGTTGCGCTGCCCCTGGCTGGGCATTTATGGCTGGAACGGCGGGGTACCGGAGGAAGAAGTGCACAAGCTGCGCGATGCGGCGCATTCCGCGCACGTCGCCACCGATTTGGTGCACTGCTGTTTCGACGCCGACCAGTCCGTCGCCCCCGAAGCCTGGGCGCGCACGCTGAACTGGTTCGGCAGTCACTTGCGTTAACACATTCGTGGATGAGCCCCGGATTCTGTGGCGGCCCGACCCGGATGTGGTCGCTCGCTCCCGGATAGCGGCGTTCCGGTCCTGGTTGGCGGCCAACCGGGGCGTCGAGCTGGCTGACTACGACGCGCTGTGGCGCTGGTCGGTGGCCGACCTGGAAGGATTCTGGGGAGCACTGGCCGAGTTCGCCGGTGCCCGCTTCCATGCTCCGCCGCGAGCCGTGCTCACCGATATCACCATGCCGGGGGCGCGGTGGTTTCCCGGTGCCACACTGAACTACGCCGAGCACGCGCTGGCTCCTGGGCCCGGCAAGGCAGACGACGACCTCGCGGTGATCTTCCGCCGGGAAGACGGTGAACGCCAGGAATGCAGCTGGGGCGCGCTGCGCCGGCGAGTTGCCGCCGCCCGATCGGCCCTGGTGTCGCTGGGCGTCGAACGGGGCGATCGGGTGGTCGCGCTGGCTCCGAACACCCTGGAAACCCTGGTGGCTTTCCTTGCCACGGCCAGTGTGGGTGCGATCTGGTCGTCCTGCTCGCCCGACTTCGGCACCCGGGCGGTTGCCGACCGGTTCACCCAGCCAGCGCCCATGGTGCTGATCGCCGTGGACGGGTATGGCTATGGCGGCAAGCACTTCGACATCCGTTCCACCGTGGACGCAGTGAGCCAGCAGATCCCGTCCCTTCGGGCCACGATAAGACCCGCGGACTGGGAGCGCCTGCTCGCCGAGCACGCCGGTGCGCAGCTGGCATTCGAGGCCGTCGAGTTCGACCATCCGCTATGGGTGCTGTATTCCTCGGGCACCACCGGGCTGCCCAAGGGCATCGTGCACGGTCACGGCGGGATCGTCGTGGAGTATCTCAAGGCGCTGGGACTACAAGCCGATCTTGGTCCAGGAGATCGATTCTTCTGGTTCACCACGACCGGCTGGATGATGTGGAACCACCTGATCAGCGGCCTGCTGGTGGGCAGCACGATTGTGCTCTACGACGGCAGCCCGGGGTATCCGGACCTCGGCGTGCTGTGGCGATTGGCGCAAGACGAGCGCATCACCTATTTCGGCACGTCAGCGCCGTTCATCCAGGCCTGCCGCAAGGACGGCGTGCGGCCGGGCGCGGATTACGACCTGACCGACCTGCAGATGCTGGGCTCGACCGGGGCGCCGCTGTCGCCGGAGGGGTTCCGTTGGATCGCCTCGGAGATCGGTTCGAGCATGCAGATCTGCTCGGTATCCGGGGGGACCGACGTGTGCACGGCATTCGTCGGCGCAGCGCCGGACGTGCCGGTCTGGGAGGGCGAGATCTCCTGCCGCGCGCTCGGCGCTGCGGTGGTGGCGCTGGACGAGGCCGGCCATGAGCTGATCGACGAGGTGGGCGAGCTGGTGATCACCAAGCCGATGCCGTCGATGCCGGTGTGTTTCTGGAACGATCCGGACGGCTCCCGGTTACACGACGCCTACTTCGACGTCTACCCCGGGCTATGGCGCCACGGCGACTGGATCCGCATCACCCCGCGGGGCTCGTGCGTGATCTATGGCCGGTCCGACGCCACGCTCAACCGCGGCGGGGTGCGGATGGGTACCGCCGAGTTCTACTCAGTGGTGGAGGGCCTGGATGAGGTGCTCGATTCGCTGGTGATCGACGCGGGGAAGCTGCTGTGCTTCGTGGTGCTGGCGCCCGGGGTGGCGCTGGCCGACGTAGAACCGCAGCTGCGCACGGCGTTGCGGGCGGAGCTGTCGCCACGGCACGTGCCCGACCGATTCGTCGTGATCGACGAGGTACCCCGCACCCTCAACGGCAAGAAGTGCGAGGTGCCCGTAAAAAAGATCCTTGCCGGCCGCGCCCCGACTGAGGTCCTCAGCCCTGGTGCCCTGCGCAACCCCGACTCCCTCACCCCGTTCCTGGCGCTGCGCCAAAACGGCAGTCTGCGAGTCAGGTAGTGAGGTCGCCGTCCACCCAGGTGTCGATTCCGTCGGCGGCGAAACACAGGTGGTCGCGAATCGGTCCTACCCCTTCGAGGGGCTTCGGGTAGGTCCAGGCGGCGTCGGTAATAAGCCCGGACGGGGTGCGCAGGCTGCTATAGGACGCGATGCCCTTGTACGGGCAGACGGTCTGCGTGCCGGAGGGCTCGAGGAGATCGGTGCGCACGTCGTCGGCCGGGAGGTAGAAGCGGTTGGGCAGGCCGGTCTCGGACAGCAGCATCGCTCGGCGGGACACGGCGATCAACTCGTCACCGGCGCGGACCCGTACCTGCCTGCTGGTGGACCGGACGTCGACCCGGTGATAGGGGTCGCGCAGGTGGCCGTCGACCTGCTCGTCCTCATCGAACCAGGCATCCATCGAATCCCAGTACAGCGCCACGTAGTCGCGCAGCCAGTCTGCTTGGGGCAGCGGATCGAGATAGGACCAAACCGCGTTGTCGGCCTTCTGGCCGTTCACCGTGATCGACCAGTAGCTGGCGTCCCCTTTGAATGGGCAGTGCGTGTGGTGATCGGTACGCGCGAGCAGATCGTCGCGGATGTCGGCGCGCGGCAAGTAGAGCTGCGGGAGCAAATTGCTTTCGTGCAGCAGCATCCCGTTGATCGTGTCCAGCACCGTCTCGGTGCCGAAGACCGCCCGTACCCGGCGGGGGAACGGCTCGAACAGCAGCCGGTGTGCGGGGCCGTCGATGCGGTAGTTCACGGTGTCGCGCGGACGGGACGACAGCGGGGCGCCGCCGAGGGTCAAAGACATGCCGCCAAGTCTGCG
>DATFDO010000123.1:0-9846 GCA_035252045.1 Pseudonocardiaceae bacterium | reverse complement strand
GAGCGCCCAATCCTCGGTCGCGATCGGCCTGCTGCTACCCGACGTCCTGGGCACTTACTCCGATGCAGGCAACGCGACGATCCTGGCGCAACGGTTGCGCTGGCGCGGCATCCCCGCCGAAATCCAGACGATCACCGCACGAGAGGCCCCGCCGACCAGTTGTGCGGTGTACCTGCTGGGCGGCGGCGAGGACACCGCGCAGCTGTTCGCCGCCGACTGGCTGCGACGCCACCACTCGCTGCGCTTGGCCATGGAGGCCAGCGCTGTAACGCTGGCTGTCTGCGCCGGGCTGCAGATCCTGGGCGAGTCCATGACCGATACCCGCGGTAAGCACTACGCCGGGCTGGGATTGCTGGACATCACCACCGTGCCGGGCCGCCGGCGCTCGGTCGGCGAGGTGATCTCCACCTGCGCGATCCCCGGCGTCGGGCCGCTGACCGGCTTCGAGAACCACCGCGGGATCACCACCCTGGGCCCGGGGACCAGCGCGCTGGGGCGGGTAGTCACCGGCACCGGTAACGGCACCACCGAGGCGGCGACCCGCCATCGCACTGAAGGCGTGCTCACCGACCGCGTCATCGGCACCTACTTGCACGGCCCGGTGCTGGCCCGCAACCCTGCCCTAGCCGACCACATCCTGGAAAAGATCACCGGCCTCACCCTCCCTCCCCTCGACCTCCCCGACCAATCCGCTCTCCGCCACACCTACCTCTAAAAAGGGCAGTCTGGATGCAGACTGCCCTTTTTCAGGGCCCGAAAGGGGCAGTCTGCATCCAGACTGCCGTCAGCGGGTCACGAGCCAGAGGAGGCTGGCGGCGCCGAAGACGAAGCAGTAGATGGCGAACGGCGTCAGGGTGCGGGTCTCGAAGTAGCGGGTCAGGAACCGGACCGCCAGGTATGCGCTGGCGAACGAGGCAATGCTGCCCGCGATGATCGGGCCGTGGATGCCGGCGCCGAGCGGGCCGGTCAGGTCCGGGATCTTTAACGCGCCGGCGGCCAGGATGACCGGGGTGGCCAGCAGGAACGAGAAACGCGCGGCGTCCTCGTGAGACAGCCCGCGCAGCAGGCCGGCGACCATGGTGACGCCGGAGCGGCTGATTCCCGGCAGCAGAGCGAGGATCTGGGCAGCGCCGATGAGCGTGCCGCGACCCAGCGACAGCCGAGACAGCCGAGCATCGGACGCAGCTCCGGCATCGCGAGCCGACCCCGGTGCGTCAGCGGCGTACCCGGCGGCAACGGGCCCCACGGTGGCCGCATCGGCCCGCCGTCGCAGCTGTTCACCGAGGTAGAGCACCACCCCATTGGCCATCAGGAACGCCGCCGCCGGGATGGGCTGGCCTAACGTGGTCCGGAACAGATGTTCTAACAGCAGGCCGCTGATGCCGACTGGGATGGTCCCGACGATGAGTAGCCAGGCCAGCCGCTCGCCGGGGCTGTGGATGCGCCGGTGGCGTAACGAGCTGAGAAGACCCGCGACGATGCGTACCCAGTCCCGCCAGAAGAAGACCAGCAGCGCTGCAGCGGTGGCCACGTGCAGGCCGACGATGAACGCCAGGTAGGGCGACTCCGGCGCCGACACGTTCAGGTCCTGGGCCCAGCTGCCGCCCACCAGCGCCGGGACCAGGATGGAGTGCCCCAGGCTGGAAACTGGGAACAGCTCGGTGATGCCCTGGAAGGCGCCTACCACGATCGCCTCGAGGTAGCTCAGCTCACTCACAACTTCCCCCTCCCGAACGTTCACAACCGTTGCGACTGTCCCCGACATGGAGACATATCGAGGTGGCGGCGGCCCACGTCACCTCGATATGTCGCCATGTCGGGTGGGGGCGCCCGGGAAGGATACGGTCCCCGGCCAGCTTCTAGCCTGCCGGTATGACACGTACGCGGCTGTACCGCAGCGGTGTTCTCGAGGCCGAGAACTTCCCGGTGCAGGATATCTCCGAGCACATCAAGCAGCCTGGCGCCACCGTCTGGCTGGATATGTGCGCGCCCGACGCCGATGACCTTGCCACCGTGAGCGAGGAGCTCGACCTGCACGCGCTTGCCGTGGAGGACGCCGTCCAGGAACGGCAACGCCCCAAGCTCGACCGGTACGACAGCCACCTGTTCATCACCGCCTACGCGGTGACGCTGGACATGGTCACCGGGCAACTGGACACCTTTGAAGTAGCCGTGTTCGTCACCCACCGCGCCGTGGTAACCGTACGCAAATCGGACCAATTCGACATCGACGGCGTGGTGGCGCGCTGGGACGCCTCACCTGATCTGGCCAAGCACGGCGTCTCGTTCCTGCTGCACGGCCTACTGGACTTCGTGGTCGACGGCCACTTCGGCGCCGTGCAAAGCCTCGACGACGAGATTGAAGCGCTGGAGGACCTGCTCTTCGACGACAAGCGCCCCGACGTGGCCGTACAGCGCCGCTCGTTCGAGTTGCGCAAGAGCCTGGTGCAGCTACGCCGGGTGGTCCTGCCGATGCGGGAGGTGGTGAACTCTGTGATGCGGCGCGACCTGCACATCGTCGATGACGCGATGGCGCCCTATTACCAGGACGTCTACGACCACGTGCTGCGCGCCACCGAATGGACCGAGAGCCTGCGAGACCTGGTGACCACCATCCTCGAGACAAACCTGACGATCCAGGGTAACCGGCTCAATGTGATCACGAAAAAGGTCACGAGCTGGGCGGCCATCATCGCGGTGCCGACCGCCATCACCGGCTTCTACGGGCAGAACGTGCCCTACCCCGGTTTCGGTCATGCGTCCGGTTTCTACGCCTCCACGGCCGTGATCGTGGTGCTCTCGGTCGCACTGTACGTGTTGTTCCGCCGCCGCAATTGGGTCTAGTGACCGCTTGCTGGGTGAAGAATCCGGTGATCGAGGCTACCTTCTAGTAGTGGTGGCCACCCACATTCCTCCGCCCAGGCAGCCTGCTGAGCTATCCGGACCTCCCGGACGGTCGGGTGAGCAGCGGCGAGCAGGCGGCGAGCGGGTTGAACGTCCCTCGATTGACCAGCTGCTGGACCGTGCCGCGCGTGGTCGGATCACCGTGGTGATCGGCGCGGCCGGCTGGGGCAAGTCGACGGCAGTAGCAAGCTGGTCGCGCGGCCGTCCCACCCTGTGGCTGCAAGCCGAGGACCACGACGGCGCCGCGGAACGCCTACTCAGCGCTCTGTCGTCGGAATTGCGCGCCCTCCTGCCGGTGTCGAACGGGGATGGCACAACGTTCAACACCGACCAGCTGGATGCCGCGGCCGGGGCGATCTGCCACTGGATGGAAACCAGCCTGCGCAACGACCTGATCCTGGTTTTCGACGATGTGCACGTGCTGGCACCCGACGCGGCTCGGGTCGTCGAGATTCTGAGCCAGCGGGTGGCAGACCGGGTGCACCTGGTGTTGATATCCCGGCAGGAACTGCCGTTTTCCCTGCAGCGACAGCGGGGGCGCGGTCTGGTCACCGAGATCTACGCACCAGACCTTGCCCTCGATGTCACCGATGTCGATGCACTGCTGCGCGCGGCGATCGGAAAGCAGCCACCCGGCGTGGCCGCCCGGGTGTCGGAATGCACCAGTGGCTGGCCGGCTGCCGTGCACTGCGCCATGGAGATGCTCCGGGTGGTCGGACCGGACCAGCGATTGGCGGCGGTGGGACGGCTGTCGCACCCGGGTGAGCGCTTCCACGACTACCTGGCCGAAGAGGTCATCGGGGCAGCACCCCGGTGGGCTACCCAGCTGTTACGCAGGTTGGCGATTCTCGGCCAGGTCCGCTCCGGGGCCGAACTCGGCTACGAGGTGGCTGCGAGGGCGCCCGATGCGACCGCAGGGCTCGCCGAACTGAGCCGTCAGGGTCTCGTGCAGCGGCGCGACCCACACGGCACCTGGTCGCTGGTGCGCCCGTTGCATGACTACTTCGAGTCCACCCACGACGCCGTCCCGCACGCCGACGAGCGGGCCGCACTGCACGTGACGGCGGCCAAAGGGTGCATCGAGCGCGGAATGCCGGCTGACGCCCTGCGGCATCTGCTGGCAACCGGCGACCACACCGCATGCGCTTCGATTCTGGCCGAACATGGTGATGCGATGGTGGAGCGCGGCCAGCTCGATGCCGTGTTGGAGGCCACCCGGCTGCCCCCGGAGTACCTCGACGATCCCGTCATCCAGCGAATTTTCGGGCTCGCGCAGCACGTCCGGGGTCACTGGCCGCAGGCTCTGGCACATTACCAGCGAGCGGGCGACGTCACCGATGAGCTAGCGCCCGCACTGGCCTGGCGAGTGGGTTGGCTGGCCTTCACCACGGGCGAGTTCACCGAAGTGCATGCCGTGATCAGGCGCAGCCGGCTGGACCGCAGGAACACTGTCGATGAGACGCGGGTGCTGGCCCTGGCAGCAGCCACCTACTGGATGTCCGGTGATCGGGAGAATCTGCGCAAGGTGGCGCTGCAAGCACGTGCCGCCGCGCGGCAGTGCGACCATCCGCACGCGTGGTCGGCCGTCCATCAGGTCTTCGCGCTGTTGGCCGCCTCCGACGGTGACCCGCGCAATGCTGATGCCTATCACGCCGACGCCCTGCGCAGCGCGGAGACCGGCGAAGGCCTGCTCCAGCTCAGCTGGATCAGGGCCTGCCAGGCGCTGGTGCAGTTCGAAGCAGGCGCACCACAGCAGGCACTGGCAACCGCCCAGCTTGCCTTGAGCCTCAGCGAACGATGCGAGATCCCGTTCGTGATCGGTCACGCGCTGACCATCCGCGGCCGCGCTCGAGCACGCTTGGGGGCCGTGGACGCCGCGGCGGGTGACTTCGCCACCGCGATCGATTTGTTCCAGCGGTTGGGCTCTCGGTTCCTCGCCTGGCCACTGTGCGGCCTTGGTGACCTGCACAAGACCAAAGGCCAGGTGGCACGAGCCCGGGCGGCGTACGAGGAGGCGCTGGCGCTGGCCGAGCCGTACCACGACGTGCTCGCCCTCAGCTGGGCTCTGATCGGCCTGGCCCGTATCGATGCAACCGATGATCGGCAGCGAGCGCGGGCCCGGGTGGACCGGGCCGTGGAATTGGGTGCCGAACTCTTGGAGGTCGCCTCATTGCTGGCCCGCGGATGGATCACGCTGATGGCCGGGGACCGCGCGGGGGCCAGCGCGGATGCCGATCGAGCCGCCGCCGCCGCTCGCCAACGGCGGGACAAACCCGGGCTTGCTGAGGCCATCACCTTGGGTGTGCTGGCTTCCCGGGATCCCGCGATGAGGGCCAACTCGCTGCGCGAGGCGATCGACATCTGGCACGAAACAGGCTGCCGCCTGGAGGAGGCCGCGACGAGGGTGGTGGCCGCTCACATCGGCGCGGCGATTCCGCACCTCGGCGCCTACCACGCCGACCAGACACTTCGGGATCACGGCGTGGATGTCGACTCCCGCCGGGTCGCCGGACCGCTCAGCGTCCTGGCCCGGTCCGCACCAGCGGTGTCGATCCAGACGCTGGGCACCTTCCGGGTGGCCCGCGACGGGATCGCGATTCCGAATACGGCATGGCAGTCGAAGAAGGCACGGGACCTGCTGAAGATCTTGGTTGCCCGGCGCCGACCCGTTCCCCGTGATCAGCTGATGGAGTTGTTGTGGCCAGGGGTGGCGCCCACGGTTGCCGGCAACCGGCTGTCTGTGCTGCTGTCCACGGTGCGCGATGTGCTGCAACCGGCACCCATGGGCGAGGCGCCCTTGACGGCCACCGACGGCGCGGTGTCGTTGAACCCTGCCGAAGTCCGCGTCGACGTCGAAGACTTCCTGGCCCAAGCCAACGCCGCCTTCGACGCCTACCGGGCCGCAGACCCGGATGCGACGGCGCGGCTGGTCGCCGCCGTCGGCGCCTACACCGGCGACTTCCTCGAAAACGACCCGTACCAGGAATGGGCCAGCGCGATAGCCGAAGAAGTGCGCGCTGCCCACGTTGCCCTGCTCCGGGCTTTGACCGCCCGGTTGCGCGACGCCGGCGCCACCGACGATGCGGTGCGGTACACGTTGCGCGTGCTCGAACAGGACCGGTACGACGAGGAGGCCTACCGCACCCTCATCGGAGTCCTGTTCCACGCCGGTCGCCTCGGTGAAGCACAACGGCACTACCAGAACTACGCCCGCCGGATGGCGGAAATCGACGTCCGGCCGAGCCCGTTTGCGGAGATGACCTCCCACGAGGTGATCACGCGTTAGTGTCCTGCCGGGCGGCAGCCGGGGCGAGGTCGGAGACGATCAGGCTGAGCACGTCGGGCAGCGCCGAGTTGACGAAGAAGTGGTCTCCCGGCAGGAGATGAGCCCGGAAGCGCCCGGTGGTGTGGCGCGACCAGGCCCGGACGTCTTCGGGAAACACCTCCTCATCCACCAGGCCGCCGAATGCGGACACCGGGCAGCTCAGCGGCGGTTGCGGACGGCACACGTAGGTCTCGGACAGGGCACAGTCGCTGCGCAACGTGGGCAGCATGGTGTCGAGAAACGAGCGTTCCGCCAGCAACTCCGGCGGGATCCCGCCCAACGACTCGATCTTGGCGATGAACTCCGGATCGGGCAGGGTATGCCAGTCCGGCGACCGGCTGGGTAGGTGCGGGGCCCGGCAGCCGGAAGCGAACAGATGCACCGGCGCCACGCCCCCCGGGCGCAGCCCCCGGGCCAGCTCGAAGGCGATCAGCGCGCCCATGCTGTGGCCGAACAGCGCGAAGGGTCGAGTGCAAAGGCTCGCGAGTTCCGCCAGCAATACGCTGACGAGCTGGTCCATTGCCTCGATCGGTTGCTCGGTGAAGCGGTTCTCCCGGCCAGGCAGCTGGATGGACACGACCTCCACCTCGTCGGGCAGGTGCGCCGGCCAGTTCCGGTACCTGCTCGCACCGCCGCCAGCAGGCGGTAGGCAGATCAGCCGCAACCGCGCGCCCGGCCGCGGGCGGGTGACCTGTACCCAGCGCGAACGCGCGCGCGGCTGCGTCATGCCAGCTCCAATGCTCGACCCTGCAAGCAGGTCTTCGGTTCCCATGCTCGACCCTGCAAGCAGGTCTTCGGTTCCTTTCAGGACTGCGCGCCGTCCATCTGCTCGCGCAGACTTCGGGGCCGCATGTCCGTCCATACCTCGTCGACGTAGGCCGAGCACTCGTCCTTGGTGCCCTCCTTACCCACCCGGTGCCAGCCCGCCGGCACGTCCAGGCCGACCAGCCACAGCGAGTACTGATCCTCGTCGTTACGCAATACCTCATACCGTGCGTCGTCATCCATGTGGTCAATCTCCTTCCTTGGCAACAGGTTGCTGCGCCGGTGGGCGCTCGATATCTCCAGCTTCCGCGACGACGGGTTGCCGGGGGAAGCTACGCAAAGTCGGGCTGAACGTCGCCAGCACCGCGACGGCGGCAATGCCGCCCGCGCAGACCAGCACTGCGGGCGTACCCGATAACGCGCCGATCAGCAGCCCGCCCAGGACCGGGCCCAGCGCGGCGGCGGCACCGGTGATGATGCCCAGCACGCTGCTCAGCCGGCCCCGCATCACGTCGGGGGTGAGGAGGAGCTGCCGCGTGACGATGGCGGTGTTCGCGGTGGGGGGCAGCAACGCCATAGCGGCGAACAGCACACCTAGCATCCATCCGCTGCCGGCGAAGGCCGCCGCCAGGGTCAGACCGCCCAGCCCCCACAACACCGCGATGATCGAAGCGTAGGGGCTCACCCGCTGGGACAGGCCGGCCGCCAGCACTGAGCCCACCAGCCCGCCTACCCCGAGCATGGCCGCGATGACGCCGATCTGCCCAGGGGAAATCCCCCGAGCTTGGGCCACCACGATGACAATGAGGTAGAAGGCACTGATGAACAGGTTGAGCACGACCGCGCACAGCGCGGTCACCCGGATGTGCCGGTTACCCCACACCCACCGCAGGCCATCCATGATCTCCCGGCGCAGCCGGCGGGTCGGCGCGGATTGTCGCTGCCGGGGCGGCGGCTGGAGAAACAGCAGCAGCACGCAGGCCAACCCGTGGCTTACCGCGTCCGCGACGAACGGCACGAAGCGGGCGAGGGCGAACAGGAAGCCACCCGCTGCAGTGCCGGACAGCTGCGCCACCGATCCGCGGGCCGCGTTGAGCGCCACCGCCGCGTTCAGCTGCCCGGCCGGGACCACCCAGGACACGTAGGCGGTCTCGGCCGGCCGGAACAGCGCCCCGCAGATCCCTATCACCGCACCGACCACGATCAGATACCAGATCGGGACCGCGTTCCACCACAGCGCAGCTACCAGGCTGGCTGCCGCGATCATCTGTATCGCCTCGCAACACAGCATGATCGTCTTACGATTCCAGCGGTCCACCAGTGCACCGGCCGGCAGCCCGGCAAGCAGCTGCGCCATGGTGATCGCCCCCAGCACGAGCCCGGACTTGGTCGCCGAACCGGTGAGCGCGAGCACCAGTAGCGGGAAGGCGATCACCGCCGCGCTCAGCCCGATACCGGAGAGCACCTGGCTGACCCACAAAACCTGGTAGTCACGGTTCCGGGACAGTGGCACCGCGTGCTCCACCGGCCCCGTGCTGCCCGCGGGCCCAGGGCTCTGCGTGGGGATCACCGTAGGCCCCGGCAGTCGCGCGCGATGGCGGCCAGCGCCCCGGCGAAGTCGTCGGCGACTGCCTGGACGGTTGCCTGGTGGTGGCGAGCGGGCCGGAACAGCCAGGAGAACTTCAGCTGCCCGTCCTGCACCGCGCCGACGACCTCCAGCAGGTGCGGTCCCGGATCCGCGGGATCACCGGCCTGCCCGATCGAGCCATGCACCGCGCGGTACAGCCCATCGGCGGGGGACTGGTGCCCAGCAGGCACCGGCTCCCACTGGCCCAGGTAGTTGAAGGCGATCTGAGGGCCCGGCCCGGCGAGCGCCAGGCGGTGACGGACCGCAGGGGTGCCCAGGTAGCGCAGCGCCCCGAAGCCCAACCCGTTGTTGGGCACCGCACGCAGCTGCTGGCGCACTGCCCTGATCAGCTCGCGCCAGCGCGACAGCGCACCCTCGGGCACCGTGAGCGCGACCGGGAACATGCTGGTGAACCACCCGACAGTGCGGGACAGATCGACACCATCGAGGATTTCCTCCCGGCCGTGACCCTCCAGGTCGATGGACACCCGGCGGTCTCCGGTCCACCGGCACAGTGTCCACGCGAGCCCGCTGAGCAGGACGTCGTTGATCCGGGTGCGATAGACGGCCGGCGCCAACCGGAGCAGCGTCTCGGTGTCCTCCCGATCAAGTGAGACCGACACCAGTTGTGAGAAGGCACCTGGCTCGCCGGAGTCCAGATCCACCGGGAGCTGGGGTGCCTGCAGCGCTGCCGCCCAGTGGTCCAGCTCGTGGTCGAAACTTCCCTTCGCCACGAATTCACCCAGGCGCGTCGCCCAGTCCTGGAACGACGTTGTCTTCGCTTCCAGCTGGAGGTCCTCCCGGTGGGTCATCCGCTGGTAGGTCGTCTCGAGATCCTCGAGCAGGATTCGCCACGAGAAGGTGTCGATCACCAGGTGATGCGCAGCGAGGAACAGATAGCAGGGCTGCCCCGCACCGAAGGTGAACAGCGCGGCCTTGAGCAGCGGGCCTTGCCGCAGATCGAAGCTCGCGTGCAGGTCGTCGGCGATACCCGCGATAGTCACCATATTGTCTTCGCCGGCCAGCTCCGACAGGTCGATGATCCGGAGCACTGTCGTCGGTCCGGGTGGGTCGTTGTGCTGGCGCCAGTGCCCGTCGACCAGCTCGAACCGCATGCGAAGCGCATCGTGATGGACCAGCAGCACCTCCAGCGCACGCTCAAGGTTCTGGTGATCCACATCGGCGTCCAGCTCAACCACCATCGACTGGTTGAAATGGTGCGGAT
>DATFDO010000122.1:0-6514 GCA_035252045.1 Pseudonocardiaceae bacterium | reverse complement strand
CCCACCGCCAACCTCGACCCCGCGGGCCGGCGGGCGTTCGCCGATCTGATCAAACGCCTGGGGATGACGACGCTGCTGGTCACCCATGACCTGCCCTACGCGCTGGAGCTGTGCCCGCGCGCGCTGGTCATCGACCACGGCCAGATCGTCGCCGACGGACCCACCCGGGAACTACTCGCCGACCCCGGATTCATGAGCGCCCACCGCCTGGAGCTTCCCGCCGGCTTCAACCCCCTGGGGAGTGCATAGCGGCAGTCTGGATGCAGACTGCCCTTTTCCGGGCCCCAAAAGGGCAGTCTGCATCCAGACTGCGCATGGGTAGGCGTGACGGGAGCAATCTGACAGCGCGTTGAGAGCGGTGTGCGGCACGGTCAGCTCACCTGAGTTTTCGGAGGTGGATGATGACCATCACGACAGAATCCGCAACGACACCGCGCGACGCACTGGGTGAGCGGCTCTTCGCCGGCCTGCTGGGCGGGATGGAGCTGCTGGCCGTCCAACTCGGTGTCCAGCTGGGCCTGTACACCGCACTACGCGACGCCGGCGCCACGACGGTCGGCGCGCTCGCGGCCCGAGCGGGTATCGACGAGCGGTATGCGCGGGAGTGGCTCGAACAGCAGGCGGTGAGCGGAATACTCCACATCGCCATCGAGAGCGATAACCCCGCCAGACGGGCGTACACCTTGCCCGCCGGTCACGCTGAGGCGCTGCTCGATCCGGAAAGCCCGGGCTATGCCGCAGCCATGGCGCCCGGGTTGCTCGGGCTGGCCAAGACGCTGGACGCGGTCGCCGACGCCTACCGCAGCGGAGCAGGAGTGGCCTACGAACGGTACGGCGCGGAAGTCCGGGACTGCATCGCCGGCTTCAACCGGCCGATGTTCGCCAACGATCTCGCCACAGAGTGGCTGGCCTGCTTGCCCGATGTGCAGGCCAGCCTGGCGTCGGGTACGGCGACGCGAGTGCTGGACGTCGCCTGTGGCACCGGCTGGTCGACCATCTCGCTGGCGCACGCTTACCCGCAGGTGACCGTCACCGGAATCGACCTCGACACCGCCTCGATCGTGGCGGCCCGGCGTAATGCCGCGGAAGCGGGAGTGGCGCAGCGCGTCCGGTTCGCGGTTGCGGACGCCGCCACGGCCGTCACCCAGGGCAGCTATCACCTGGCCATGCTGTTCGAGGCCCTCCATGACATGGGTGACCCGGTGGGCGTGCTGCGGCAGGTGCGTTCGGCGCTGGCGGTGGGAGCACCGCTGCTGCTAGCCGACGAGCGGGTCGCCGACGTGTTCACCGCGCCCGGGGACGAGGTGGAGCGCCTCAACTACGGCTGGAGCGTGCTGCATTGCCTGCCCGCGACCCGGGACACCTCACCGGTGATAGCCAACGGCACTGTGCTGCGCTCGCCGACGGTGCGACAGTGGGCAGGTGAGGCGGGTTTCTCGCACGTCGAGGAGCTGCCGATCGCGAATGACTTCTGGCGTTTCTACCGGTTGGAGGCCTGACCGGCCCGTGTGATGCAGATCCGGATCCTGGGCACTGTGGAACTCGCCTGCCCTGTCGCCGCAGACGAGCAGCGTGCGCTGCGGCATTCGCCCAGAATCCGGCGGCTGCTCGCGCTGCTTGTGGTCGAGGCAGGCAACGTCGTGTCGGTCGACCGGCTCGCCGACGTCCTGTGGGGCGCCCGGCAGCCGGCCGACCCGACGGGCGCGGTGCACAATCTGGTGTCCCGGCTGCGGGCTATCATCCGGTCCTCGAACTGCGAGCGTGCCGTCAGGATCGACACCCGCCCACCCGGCTATCGGCTCGAGCTGGCCGACGGCGCGCTGGACTGCGCGAGATTCGGCCAGCTCGTCGACCAGGCTCGGGACCACATCAGATCAGCACCGCAGGCCGCCGCAGCGCTGCTGGACGAAGCGCTGGCGCTATGGCGAGGACCTGCGTACGCGGAGTTCGCCGACGAGGAGTTCGCCCGCGCTGAGGCGACGCGGCTAGGGGAGCTCAGGTTGGGCGCCGCCGCGGATCGCGTCGATGCGGCACTGGCGCTGGGCTGCCCCGAGGAGGCGATCAGCCTGCTCGAGCCGTTGCTCACCGCGCAGCCTCTCGGGCATCGGTTCCGCGGCCAGCACATGCTCGCCTTGCATCGGGCTGGACGGTCCGCCGAGGCGCTGGAGTCTTTCCGTCATTACCGCGACATGCTGGCCGATGAGCTCGGTCTCGATCCCCCGCCAGAGCTACACGACCTCGAGATGGCCATCCTACGCCATGATCGCGCCGTCGACGCCACCCATCGTGCGCACCCGGCCACCAATCTTCCGCACCAGCTCACCGAGCTGGTTGGCCGAGCCGCCGACACCAACCGGATCGCCCACGCCATCAAGCGGGCCCGGCTCGTCACCCTGACCGGGGTGGGCGGGGTGGGCAAGACACGGCTGGCGTTGCAGGTCGCCGCGGAACTCGTCCGCGGTTATCCCGACGGGGTGTGGGTGTGCGAGCTGGCCCCCGCCGGAGCGGACGCGGTGCCCGATGTGCTGGCCGGCGTGCTGGACGTGACCCAGCGTCAGGCGGCTTCGGTGACGCCCACGCTGGTGGACTTCTTGCGAGCCAAGCACGTGTTGATCGTGCTCGATAACTGCGAGCATGTCGCCACCGCGGCGGCCGAGCTATCCGAGGCGCTGCTCCGCGGCTGCCCCGCGATGCGGATCCTGGCGACCAGCCGGGAGCCGCTGGGCTGCGATGGCGAGCACGTGCTGCCGGTGGCGCCTTTGCAGATGCCCGACGCGGTGGCGTTGTTCGTCCAGCGCGCCACCGCAGCGTCACCGTCGTTTGAGTTGACCGAGGCGAACGAGGTGGATGTCACCGAGGTCTGCCGGCGGCTCGACGGCCTTCCGCTGGCACTGGAGCTGGTGGCGCCCAAGGTGCGCTCGCTGTCTGCCCGAGACATCGTCACCAGGCTTGACCGCAGGCTGCAGTTCGTCCGAACCGCCGGGCGGATCCGGGAGCAGCGGCACCGCACGTTGCGCGCCGTAGTGGACTGGTCATACCAGCTACTGGACCCGCAGCACCAGCAGGTCTTCGACCGGCTGAGCGTGTTCGCCGGTGCGTTCACCATCACCGCCGCGCAGCGGGTGGCCGGCGGTCAACTGAACGCTGATGCAGTTGCCGAGATCGTTGCCGGGCTGGTAGACCGCTCGATGCTCGGCGCGCAGACCGATGAACCACCGACGCGGTACAGCATGTTGGACACGCTGCGCCACTACGGGCGGGAACGACTCGATGCCAGTGGCGGTGCGCACTCCGCCGGGCTCGACCACGCCCGCTACCACACCGAGCTTGCCGAGGCCGCGTCCACCGGCCTGACCGGGCCCGACCCGGGAATGTGGAGCAAGATGATCGACAGCCACCTTGACGACCTGCGCGCCGCACACACGTGGTCGCTGCGGCATGAGCCCGACTTGGCGATGCGGTTGGCGGCAGCGCTGTACTGGTACGTCGAAGCGGGCTGTTCGTCAGAGGTCGCGCTGTGGGCGCAACGGTCTGTCACCGTCGCCGACGGGTCGCATCCGCTGATGCCTCTCGTGCTCGCCGTGGCCGGCTGGGGTGCCAGCAAGCGTGGGGATCTGTCCGGTGCCATCGAGCTCGCGAACCAGGCACTGGCGTGCTGTGCGGATTCCGACCCGATCCGTCGGTATGCCCTGTACGTCCTGGGTGATGTCGCGTTGTTTCAAGGCCGGCTCGGGGAGTCCGTCGGCTGTTACGACCAGGTTGCCCACTTCGCGCAAGCCGCCGGGGACACCTACGCCTACGCCTTCGCCGTGGTGAACGCCGCGCTTCCCGTCGCGTACCGGTCTGACGGTGTGGATGCGGTCGCCGTTGCCCGCAAGGCCCGGTCCGTGGCGCAGGCGACCGACAATCCGTATGTCATCGCGTGGGGCGACTACACCCTCGGTGAGGCGCTGGCCAGCATCGATCCCGTCGAAGCGAGCACCGCCTTCGACGCCGCTTTGGCCACCGCACGCGCCACCCGCAATCGCTTCCTGGAGGGTGTCGCGCTGGTGTCCGCCGCGTCGATGCGTGCCCGTTCCGAGCAGCCGCATGTCGCGCTGTCGCTGTTCAGTCAGGTCATCGACCACTGGCAGCGCGCCGGCAATTGGACCCAGCAGTGGATCACCATCCGAAACGTGATCGACCTGTTTGCCCGTCTGGAGGCCGATGAACCCGCAGCCGTGCTGTGCGGCGCCCTGGCCGCCAGCCGCACCGCTCCTGGCCTGTTCGGCGCCGACGCGGACCGGTTGACCAGCACGCAAGCGACCCTGTGCACCCGCCTAGGCAATCCGGAATACCAGCGCTGCCGGGCCCGCGGTGCGGCGATGACCGACGATGCCGCGGTCGCCTTTGCCGCAGCCGAGATCAACCGACGTCTGAGGTGAAAGTCACTTCACCGCCCACGCGACGATCAGCTCGCATGGGCCCTCGAATCCGTTGGTGGTCTCAAAGCGGGCCAGCTCGCAGTGGATCTCCTCCCAGGCCAGGTCACGCTCGGCGGGCGTGAGCCCAGCCAGCATCTGGTGCAACGCGCCGAAGGACTCCCGCTCGAACCGGATGCAGTCTGCGACGCGCGGCATCCGCAGTGGAGCGAGCAGTGCCTGCGCACCGATATCCCGGAACCCGGCCTGGCGCAACGAGTCCTCGATCGCGCCGGGACGGCCCAGGCTGAACGGTCCGGGTTGGCCGGCTGCGGGCGGCGGTAGCTTGGCGCGCCGGCGAATGATCGACACCGGGATCGAGAAGAACGGGTTGCGCTCGGCGATGGAGAAGACGATGGCGGAGAGCCGGCCGCCGGGCCGCAGCGCGCGGTACATGCCAGCCAGCGCGCGCCGCAGATCGGGGAAGTACATCAGGCCGAGCCGGCAGATCACCGCATCGAATGCGGCGGGCTCGACGTTTAGCTCCTCTCCATCGACTGTCCTCGTGCGCACGTTGGTCAGCCCGGCGCGGGCGGCTTCGTCGGCGGCGTAGGTCAGGATCGCCGGTGAGATGTCGGTGGCCAGAACCTGACCGGATGATCCGGCCCGCCGGGCCGCGATCAACGACTGCCCACCGGCACCGGCGGCGACGTCAAGCAGCACGCTGCCGGTGTGCACGCCAGCAGCGTCGAGCATCAAGGTGGTGGCCTCACCGAGCCAGTCCTCTAGCGTCGGACCCCAGGCGTGCCAGGCAGCAGCCGCGTCCTCCCACTGGGCGCGGGTGGTGTCCTTGTACTGGCTCGGATCGAAGGTGACGGTCATAGCGTACTCCAGTTGATCAGGATCTCTTAAGTTGCTGACCGATGTGGCGCTAGAACAATCTGTGCGGCCGCCAGAATGCGACAAGCGATTTCGCTCGATGTCGCGTAGCGAATTAGGCAGACTTCGCAGATGGCCTTCGTGGGCCGCACTCAGGCGTTGTCCCGCCTGCTCGCCCTGATCGAGGAGGCGTCAGGCGGCCATGCGCGGCTGCTGCTGGTCAGCGGGGAGGCCGGGATCGGCAAGACCGCGCTGATCGGCGCCGTGACCAGGCACTCCGGGCTGCGCGTGGGGTGGGGAACGTGCGTCGACTCGGAACGCACGCCGGCGTTCTGGCCGTGGACCACCGCATTGCGTGGGCTACTCGGTGCGCTGGACCCGACCGAGGCACACACCCTGACCCGGGCCGACGCCAACGAGCTGGCCAGGCTGCTGCCGGAACTAATCGACCGGGAACCTTCGGACGACCCGAGCGACGCCGATGTCGCCCTGTTGCGGCTGTTCGACGCGGTTGCCCGCTTTCTGGAACGGCTGGCCCAGCGACAGGTCACCGTTGTAGTGCTCGACGATCTGCAGTGGGCCGACGAGTCGTCGCTGCAGCTGCTGCGATTCGTCACCCAGCCCTACCGTCCGGTCCCGCTGGCCATCATCGGCGCGTACCGGCACGACGAGCTCGCGGGCACGACTCGGTCACTAGCCGAGTTGGCCGCCCATGGCGAGTCAGTCCACCTGGCCGGCCTCAGCCCGCAGGACGTGCACGATCTCGTCGCGGACGCCTTCGGGTCGGGGACGGCGGAGCGCTGGGCCGCCGAGATTCACCGGCGCACCGGGGGCCACCCGCTTTTCGCCCGCCAACTCGCTGCGCTGCTCCACGATGCTGCCGAGTCGCCCGGGGTGCTGCCGGCCGCGGTGCGCGACCTGCTGGCCAGGCGGGTACAGCGGCTGTCCACCAGCTGCCGGGCACTCGTGCAGGCCGCCGCGGTAGCCGGAAACGAGCTGCTGCCGGACGTGCTCGGCGAGGTGTGCGGCGTCGACCCGGCCACCGTGGCTGCGCTCATCGACGACGGGGTGCGGGCCGGGGTCCTGACCCGCGATGCCGGCGGCGAGGCCCGGCTGACGCACGACCTGTTCCGCGAAACCATCTACCTGGCGCTGCTGTTACCGCAGCGGTTGGCGCTGCACCAGCGCATCGCCGATGCGCTCGAGCACCGGCACGCCCGCGGCGCCCCCGTGGT
>DATFDO010000121.1:0-15996 GCA_035252045.1 Pseudonocardiaceae bacterium | reverse complement strand
CCAAAACCCAGGACTCCAGCGTCAATCTAAACAACGGTCTCAACCGAACCAAGAGGAAACGACGTCGACAGGCGACACGCACGCACCCAGTCTCATCCACCGCCAGCGGCCCGCGCCAGCGGGCAATCTTGATCTAAACAGCCGGGCAGCCGACTGCTGCCGCGGCTATTACGGTGTAGCCCCGACGGGATTTGAACCCGCGCTACCGCCTTGAGAGGGCGAGGTGGTCGACACTTCATTCGGCGTCAGAACGTGCACAAATGATGCTTCTGGGGTAGGCGGTTGGGTCCATCTAGGCACACATTGGGCACAGACGTCGTCGTCCCTATGTCTGGCTGGATCACGGTTGCGGCTCGTCGACCGGTCCGTCGAGTGAATCAAGTTCTCGCTGGCTGCGGCTGGATTCGCGGTCAATCTTCCACTGGTCCCGGTCCCGTTGATGGCGGCTTGCATCGAGGGCGTGGGAGGAACGATCCAGGCGCTGGCGCCCTCGTTCGAGGGCGGCGCTGGTGCGGGTGATGGCTTCCCGGCTGCGTTCCTCTACCGAGCTGGTGTGCTGGCGCAGCCGGTGGGCGAGGTGATCGAGACGGCCCTCCCGTTCACTGGCCTGGGCCTCGCGTTCGTCGGCCTGGCGCTCGCGCAGGTTCGCCGCCGCCTCTCGCGCGTCGGCTCGCTCGTCGCGGTGGTCGGCTTGCTGCTCGCGTTCGTCGGCCTGGCGCGTGCACAGGTCCGCCGCCGCCTCTCGCGCGTCGGCTCGCTCGTCGCGGTGGTCGGCTTGCTGGTCGGACTTGCGTGCGTTCATCATGTTCACGATAGGCCGGTAGTGCAGGTGCGGGTATCCCACACCACCTGGTGACCCCCCACCCCCGCACCCAGCCGTGGGGCCCTCCGGAGCGCAGGCCCGCCGGAGGCACCGGTTGGACTGTGCCGACCAGTCAGCCCGCCGTGGCGGCGTGGCGTTCGGGTTCAGCCTGTGGCTGTCGTCGGGTTCATGGAGTCGCTGGATTTTGGTGAACTCTGCTAGCTCCTGATTGGCAAACCGGCGTGCCCTGGCGGCGCTGTGGTCGAACTGTTCCGCCAGCTGGAGATACCGTTGAGCACCAGGCCCCTCCCGCTGGGCCATGAGCCGGTAGTTCGCCGCAGCGTTTTCGCGGGTTAACGCGATGTCATTCATCACCTGGACTACGTACTGCGTCGTCCGGATCAGCTCAACTCGCTGCTCCACAGCGGCAGTGAAGACCGCAGCGACGTGAGAGGCCCGCCCTGGCGTCACAGAGATGACGATACGGACCCCCTCAGTGCACAGGCAACGGATCCGCGTGCCGGTGCTGGCTCGCACCCCCGCTGCCGCCCGGCTTCCGTGGGGCCGCTGGCGGGTCGTTGGTGCCGGAGGCGGGTCCCGCGACCCTTGCCAGCGGGGGGCGCTGCGGCCGGGCTCGCAGGGGCCGCCTTCTTGAGAAATTACTTAGAGGCCTAATCGGCAGTACAACGCCTTGTGACGGTGCCACACCATATGCGGGCTCCGCGTGGCGGACAATGGTAAGCATCGCGATCGTCGTCAGCTCAAGAACCGGGGACAGGAGAAAGTCGCGCAGTGCCCTGCCCGCCAGAGTTAACCAGGATCCTGCACGATCACCTAGCGAAGTTCGGTACTGCTAGCGACGGTCGGCTGTTCCCTGGTGAGCGCGTGGCGGAGCTGCCACACCTGGCCTACATGCGTGTTTGGCGGGCCGCTCGCGAGGCGACCTTCACCGACGAGGTCTACGCGTCACCGTTGGCGCGCACGCCATGCGACCTGCGCTACGCCTGCGTATCGACGTGGCTCAACGGCGGCGTGCCAGCCACCCAGGTTGCTGAATGGGCAGGGCACTCAGTCGAAGTGCTCCTTAAGGTCTACGCCAAATGCCTAGACGGTCACGATGAAGTGGCGCGCGCTCGGGTTCAAGACGCGCTAGGCCACGACACCGTCAGCGCTTGAGCTTCGGCACATATTCGGCACAGCCACCCGGGACAGCCGGACTCCGCCGGACGCAGTCGGGCGCTACATGATCGGTCCCTGGCCCAGAATCCGCAGGCCAGGGACCGATCATGGCTGTTACCCAAAGGTGTAGCCCCGACGGGATTTGAACCCGCGCTACCGCCTTGAGAGGGCGGCGTCCTAGGCCGCTAGACGACGGGGCCGCGAGAACGCGATGGTGGCATTCGCTGGGGTACCAGGACTCGAACCTAGACTAACTGAACCAGAATCAGTCGTGCTGCCAATTACACCATACCCCACCGGATGTCCGTATCCAGGCCTCCCATCAGCCCGAACCAGCACCGGGCAAGGATGGTAGTCGACCGCCTGCGCCGGCTTCCACTGGGCTGCCTGGAGGGGGTACCTGCCGCTCACCTCCCGCGTCCAGTGACCAGCGCCGGGAGATCGGCTAACTGTCTGATCACCGAGATGCCGGTGCCCTGCGGGAGCATGCCGCAGCCTGAGCGGTCCAGCCACACTCCATGCAGACCGGCGTCCCGCGCGCCCACGGCGTCGGTATCGAGCCGGTCACCCACGTGCACCGCCTGGCCGGGATGTACTCCGAGAGCATGGCAGGCTCGACGGAAGATCGCTCGGTGCGGCTTGGCCACCCCGATCTCTCCGGATATCAGCACCACATCGAATGCGGATTTCAACCCCAGCGCATCAAGCTTCGCACGCTGGTGCTCTCCAGCCGCGTTGGTGATCGCGGCCAGTCGCAGTCCAAGGTTGCGCAACGCCCGCAGGCACGGCAGCGCATCGTCAAACAGCCGCCAGGACCTCCTGACGGCTGCTCTCCGGCGCTCCTCACGCCGGATCACTTCGCCATCGCACAGAAACTCACCCCGACGCGCGAAGAAGTCTTTGGTGCGCTGCTGCAGCATCGGCTCAAAACCGATGCGCCCGGCCAGGTAACCTTCGTAGTGCTGATCGGTCAGGGCGCACCAGTCAACCCACGCGTCATCGGTGCCGAGCAGCTCGAGCAATCCCGCGCGCGTCGATGCCTCATAATCGACCAGCGTCGCGTCCACGTCAAAGCACACGGCAGCGACCTCATAGGAAACCAACGGTGCAGGGCTGCACTCCGACGCAAGAGTCACTCGGTGCACGTTAGAGGCCGCCAGCGTGCGCCGACTCTGCTGACCCGGTGAAAACGGGTAACGATTCTGCGGGCGAGTTGTCACGATATGTGTTCAGGCAGCGCGCTACGTGGCCATCCGTGGCGGGTCTGTGAAGCGCTGCGTAACCTTTATGTGATCGCCGCGCCGGCAACGGCCGATCAGCGAATCGTCGTGACACACACCCGGTAGTGGAATACGACGTTGACAGAGAAAGCCTCGATACGGTCTCGTGGGGCCAGGCTGCGGTGATGCGGTCAGGACATCCGCCGGTGAAGGATTGGCGTTCTGGGTCGGTGTCGGTGTGGACGCGGGTGGATCGGTGACCCGGCTACCGGCGCAGCGAGCGCCGGTAGCCGGCGATCGTCCTATGCAGTGGCGCGCATTGGGCCCCGTTGAAGCGGTGATCGCCGGTCGACCGGCTGATCTCGGGCCCCCCAGGCAACGGGCGCTGTTCGGGCTGCTGCTCAGCCGGGTGGACCGGCCGGTGGCCGTGGATACGGTGATCGAGGATTTGTGGTCGGGGAATCCGCCGCCCGCCGCGATGGCCTCGATCCGGGCGTATGTGTCGAATCTGCGGCGGGTGTTGGAACCGGACCGCCCACCTCGCGCGCCTGCGTCGGTGTTGTGCACCCGAGCACCGGGTTATCTGTTGAGCAGTAGCGGCGTGGATTTCGACGTGCACCGGTTCACTGGTCACGCCGCGGCCGGACGGGCCGCGTTGGGTCGTGGCGATTCCACCCGAGCGGTTGCCGAATTCGAGGCGGCGTTGGGGCTGTGGCGGGGAAAGGCCTACGCCGATGTGGGTGATGCGCATTGGGCGGCGCCGGAAGTAGCGCGGCTGGAAGAGTTGCGACTGTCGGTGGTGGAGGCACGGTGCGAAGCGCAGCTGCAACTGGGTGAGCATCACGGCGCGGTGGCCGAGTTGGAGATGCACGTACGGGCTCACCCGCTGCGTGAACACGGTTGCGAGCTGCTGGCTTTGGCGCTGTATCGGTCCGGACGGCAAGCCGAGGCACTGGGTGTGTTGCGCGCCACCCGCGCGCATCTGGTTGAGGAACTCGGCGTCGACCCCGGGGCGGTGCTGCAACGGTTGGAACGCGACATCCTCTCCCACGCACGTGAGCTTGAGTGGCATCCGCCCGCCTCGGTGCGCACCGCGGCCATTGCGCAGCGGCCAACGGCCGACTTCAGCCTCCGGGCCTCCCAGCGCGTGGTGTCCACCCATGTGCAGGGCCTGTCCGAGGTGCTCGGCCGGCAAGCCGAGCTGGCCGCCCTGCGAGCGGCGTTCACCGACCCAGCACGACCACAGCGGCCCCTGCTTCGGGTCCTCACCGGCTTGGGTGGGGTGGGCAAGACCAGCCTGGCCCGCGCCTATGCCCAGCACTACCAGGTGCATTACGGGCTGGTCTGGTGGGTCCGCGCGGAAGACCCAGAGGCAGTGCCCGGGGAGTTCCGGGCACTGCTGGACGTGGTGGCGCCGCACGACGCCGCGCACACCCACGATCCGGTGCAGGCGGTGCACGCCTTGCTGGCCAACCGCACTGGAACCTGGCTGCTGGTCATCGACAACATCGCTGAGCCGGAGGCGTTGCGGGGCCTGCTGCCTGCCGCCGGTACTGGTGATGTGCTGGTCACCAGCCGCGCCGGAACCTGGCCGGATCGGCGGCTTGTGCTGCCGGTCCAACCTCTGACGCCGCCGCACGCCGTCCGATTGGTCACCGCCCTGTCCGGCGACACCGACACCGACAGTGCGGCAATCCTGGGCCACGACTTAGGTGGCCTGCCACTGGCCCTGGCCCAAGCTGCGTGCTATGTGGCGCACAGCGCCCTGGATCTCGCCGGTTACGTGCGGCTCTACCGCAGCCGCCGCGCCGACCTACACCGGCAGGGCCACGCTCCCGACTACCCCGCCACCGTCGCAACCACCTGGCAACTCGCCTTCGACCAGCTCTCGGCTCCGGCGCAGGCGCTGCTCAACGTGCTGGCCTGGTACGCACCGGACACCATCCCGCTGGACCGGCTGCTCACCTGTGACGCCGACCGTCTCACCTTGGGCGAACCGGCCAACGGCCTGCTACGGCCCCTGCTGACCGATGCCCTGCACCGGCACCGGGCCATCACCGAGCTGATCTCCTTCAGCCTGCTCACGCGCGCCGGACCCGGCGGATCGGTGACCGTGCACCGGCTCGTGCAGGCGGTCACTGCCGATCGGCTCACGGCCGAGGGCAACCACCAGGCCTGGATCGACACCGCCGCAGCCCTCCTCGGCGCCGCGTGCCCGCCCTGGGTCGGCCGCCGCGACCCCATCACCTCGTTACCGGACATGCGGACCATGCAGACGTTGCACACCCATGTCCGCGCCCTGATCGAGCACTTGGGACCGGACCAGCCGATCAGCTTCAGCCTGCGCCACACCCTCATCGAGTGGGCCGGACTGACCGGTGACAGCGTGCGGGCACGCAGTTTGAGTGCCGCGCTGGTCGCAGACGCGCAGCGCATACTGGGCGCCGACGATCCAGCCACCGCGATCGCCCGCAGCAGCCTCGCCCGCTGGACCGGCAAGGCCGGAGATGTGGTCCAGGCACGCGAGCAGGCCTCGGTGGTGGTAGGGAACATGATGCAAGTGCTCGGTTCCGACGACCGGCACACGTTGCTGGCCCGGATCAATCTGGCCCGGTGGACGGGAGAGGCAGGCAACGCGGAAGCGGCCCGGGAGTTGGCCGCCGCCGCCCTCGAAGACACCCAACGCGTCCTCGGTACTGATCACCACCACACCCTGATTGCCCGGGCCACCCTGGCTCATTGGATGGGAGAGGCAGGCGACCCGGTCGGCGCCTACAAGCTGGCCACCGCCGTGGTGGAAGACGCCCAGCGGATGTTCGGCGCCGACGACCGGTACACCTTGATCACTCGCTCCGATCTGGTTCGGTGGTCCGGCGAATCCGGCGACGTGACCGGCGCCCGGGAATTGGCGGCCACCCTGGTCGAAGATCACGAACGGGTACTTGGACCCGACCACCGGTACACCGTGCTCGCCCGGGCCAGCCTGGCCCAGTGGACGGGGGAAACGGGCGACACCGCGCAGGCCAGGCAACTAGCCACCGCGGTACTCGCCGACCTTGCGCGGCTATACGGCGCCGAACACCGCTACACGCTGATCGCGCGCAGCCGGCTAGCCCCCTGGGTACACCACCTGGACAGCTAGCCGACCCCGTCTCGTTCTTGGAGCCCGCTCCAACCGAGCGCCAATCCACGGCCAAGCGTCGTACCCGACTGTGGGCGTACCCGAAGCACCATCCCCCGGAGGCGCCCGATGACCACCGCCACCATGTGCTGCGCGTCGGCCGGCACCCCCGACAGCGTGGCGTGCCTCTTGCTACGGATTCGCAACGGGGACTCTGCAGCCTGGGACGAGATCATCCGCCGGTACGGGAATCTGGTCACGGCAACGGTTCGGTCATTCCGGCTGCAGGAAGCTGACGCCCTCGACGCAGTGCAGATGACCTGGCTACGGCTAGCCGAAAATGCCCACCGGATACAGTTCCCCGAGCGACTCGGCGGGTGGCTGGCGACAACCGCCCGCCGCGAATGCCTGCATGTCCTGCGTCAGGTGAAACCCATCCCAGGCCTGGTCGAGGTGACGCCGGACACCGTGGCCGATCCGTCGGCGGGTCCCGAACAGCACGTCATCAATGCCGACATAGCGCACACGTTACGCACGCTCGTCGCCGAGTTGTCCCCTCGCCGGCAGACGCTGGTGGGAATGCTGTTCACCGATCATCCCCGCTCATACGCCGAAGTCGCCCGGGCCGCCGGTATTCCGGCCGGCGGGATCGGCCCTACCCGGGCGCGAGCCTTGCGGCAGCTGCGGGACCGGCTCTGTGAGCAGGAACTGGGTGCGGACATCGCCTGAGCCGGTTCCGGCCGGGCCCACCGTTCGTTACACGTCGATGTGAGTGATGCACTGCAGGTGCTTCGCCGGGTCTTCGGTTACGACTCGTTTCGCGGTGCTCAGCAGGAGATCATCGAGCATGTCATCGGCGGCGGCGACGCGCTGGTGCTCATGCCGACCGGCGGTGGCAAGTCGCTGTGCTACCAGATTCCCGCGCTGGTGCGCCCCGGCGTCGGCGTCGTCATCTCGCCGTTGATCGCTTTGATGCAGGATCAGGTCGATGCGCTGCGCGCCCTCGGAGTCCGGGCCGGGTTCCTCAACTCCACTCAGGACCCCTTCCAACGACAGCAGGTCGAGTCCGCCTTCCTGGCGGGGCACCTGGACCTTCTCTACCTCGCCCCGGAGCGGCTGCGCGTCGAGTCGACCGGCAACCTGCTGGACCGCGGCACCATCTCGTTGTTCGCCATCGACGAGGCGCACTGCGTGTCCCAATGGGGACACGATTTCCGGCCGGACTATCTGGCTCTGTCGACGCTGCACGACCGGTGGCCCACCGTGCCCCGCATCGCCCTGACCGCGACAGCCACCAAGACCACGCACGCTGAGATCGCGGCCCGGCTCACTCTCACCAGCGCTCGGCATTTCGTGGCTAGCTTCGACCGCCCGAACATCCAGTACCGCATCGTTCCCAAGATCGACCCCAAGCGCCAACTATTGGAATTGCTCCGAGCCGAACACGCCGGCGACACCGGCATCGTGTATTGCCTGTCGCGAGCATCGGTGGAGAAGACCGCGCAGTTTTTGATCGACAACGGGATCGACGCCCTGCCGTATCACGCGGGTCTCGACACACGCACCCGCGCGGCGAACCAAGCGCGCTTCTTGCGCGAGGACGCCCTGGTGATGGTCGCGACGATCGCGTTCGGAATGGGTATCGACAAGCCCGACGTGCGCTTCGTCGCGCATCTCGACTTACCCAAGTCCGTCGAGGGTTACTACCAGGAGACCGGCCGGGCCGGTCGTGACGGCCAACCCTCCACCGCCTGGTTGGCTTACGGCCTTGCCGACGTCGTGCAGCAACGCAAGCTGATCGACACCTCCGAGGGCGATGACGCCCACCGCCGCCGGCTGGCCACCCATCTCGACGCCATGCTGGCACTGTGCGAGACAGTCGAGTGCCGCCGCGCCCAGTTGCTGGCTTATTTCGGCCAGCAGGCCGCCGCGTGCGGTAACTGCGACACCTGCCTAGCTCCTCCGGAGTCGTGGGACGGCACGATCGCGGCGCAGAAGCTGCTGTCGACGGTGTTCCGGCTCAACCGCGAGCGTCGCCAGCGCTTCGGCGCCGGCCACCTGATCGACATCCTGCTCGGGAGGCAGACACCAAAGGTCACTCAGTTCGACCACACCTCGTTGACAGTCTTCGGTATCGGCACTGAGCTGGCTGAAGGCGAGTGGCGTGGCGTGGTACGCCAGCTACTGGCGCAGGGCCTGCTCGCGGTCGAAGGCGATTACGGCACGTTGGTACTCACCGGCTCGAGTAGCGAGGTGCTGAACCGGCAGCGGCAGGTCATGCTGCGTCGTGAGCCCGAACGGCCGGCGCGGACCGCGAAAACCGGCAAAGCTCGCCGCACCGCGCCGGCAGACCTGTCAGCGGAGGCCTTGCCGGTGTTCGAGCAACTTCGAGCCTGGCGTGCCGCCGCCGCGAAGGAGCAGGGTGTGCCCGCCTACGTGATCTTTCACGACGCTACTCTCCGCCAGATCGCGGCCGAGTCGCCCGCAACCCTGGCCGAACTCGGCACGGTGAGCGGTATAGGTGAGAACAAACTAGCCAAGTACGGACAGCAGATTCTCTCCGTCCTGACGGCTTAGATCACTTGGTCGTCGTCACGCAGGTCTCTTCGAGGTAGCCCATCAACGTCTGGGTGGCGTGCTGGACGTTGTGCGCCTCCTTGAGGTGATCTGCCACCTGCTGCATGAGGGCGTCTTTATTAGACGCAGTGTACTGGCTGAAGCACTCTTGGTGACCGCATTGGAACTGATACATCGCTCGCCTTCCCTCTTCACGGCATCGATTGCCACTGTGCGCATACTCCCCATATTCGTATGGCACGCCCACATGGTTCGCCGTACGGCAGTCTGGATGCAGACTGCCGTACAGGGGGGAGGGTCAGACGGTGAAGCCCAGGGCGCGCAGTTGTTCGCGGCCGTCCTCGGTGATCTTGTCCGGGCCCCACGGGGGCATCCATACCCAGTTGATGCGCACGTCGTTGACCAGTCCCCCGTCGGGGCCGCCGACCAGAGCGGCGCGGGTCTGATCTTCGATGACGTCGGTCAACGGGCAGGCCGCCGACGTCAGCGTCATGTCGATGGTGGCGAGGTTGCCCTCGTCAACCCGGATGTCGTACACCAAGCCCAAATCGACCACGTTGATGCCCAGCTCCGGGTCGACAACATCGCGCATGGCTTCTTCGACGTCGTCGACCGCGGCCAGCTCGCCGTCCGGCTCGGCCGCTGGAGCATCCGGCATCCCCGCCGCGCCGCGGACTACGTCGGTCTCTTCGTTCGAGCTCATTGTGCCTCCGCTCGCTGGGCACCATTACCTTGCGCCGCGGCCCGGCCGACGGCGTCCTTGAAGGCCATCCAGGCCAGCAGCGCGCATTTCACCCGAGCCGGGTAACGCGACACGCCGGCAAAGGCCACCGCGTCTTGCAGCACGTCCTCGTCGGGCTCTACTTGACCGCGACTCTGCACCATCTCCACGAAGGCGTCCATCGTGGAGCGCGACTCGTCCACCGTGCGACCGACGACCAGGTCGGTGAGCACCGATGTCGCCGCCTGGCTGATCGAGCAGCCGATCGCGTCGTAGGAGACGTCGGTCACCCGCTCGCCCTCCAGCGCCACCCGCAACGTGACCTCGTCCCCGCAGGTGGGGTTGATCTGGTAGGACTCTGCGTCGAAGGGCTCCCGAAGACCGCTGCGGTGCGGGTTACGGTAGTGGTCCAGGATGATCTCCTGGTACATCTGCTCTAGTTTCATGCCGGCACCCGGAAGAATCGGCGGACCTCGTGCACTCCGGCCAGCAACGCGTCGACCTCGGCGGGCGTGTTATAGAGCGCGAAGGTGGCCCGCACCGTTGCCGCGATACCGAAGCGGCGGTGTAGTGGCCAGGCGCAGTGATGCCCGACCCGCACCGCTATACCCAGATCATCGAGGACTTGCCCGGCATCGTGCGCGTGCACATCATCGAGCACGAACGACACCGCGCCACCCCGATCCTCGGTGTCGGTCGGACCGATGATCCGCACGCCGTCGATCTCGGACAGACCCGCCAGGGCCCGTTCGGTCAGTACTCGTTCATGCGCGGCAACCCGGTCCATGCCCACTCCGGACAGGTAGTCCACCGCAGCGCCCAGCCCGACGGCTTGGGACGTCATCGGGACGCCGGCCTCGAACCGCTGCGGTGGCGGCGCGTACGTGGAGCTCTCCATCTTCACCAGTTCGATCATCGACCCACCGGTGAGGAACGGCGGCAGCGCCTCCAGCAGTTCCCGGCGACCGTAAAGCACGCCGACCCCGGACGGCCCCAGCATCTTGTGCCCGGAGAACACCGCAAAATCGATGTTCAGCGAGTCGAAGTTCACAGGTGTATGCGGCACCGACTGGCAGGCGTCCAGCACGGTCAGCGCCGTGACCCGGTGGGCCCGGCGGACCAGCTCGGCGACCGGTGGCACGGTGCCCATCACGTTGGACTGGTGGGTGAAGGCAACGACCTTGGTGCGCTCGGACAGCTCGAGGGAGTCCAAGTCCAACCGGCCGTCATCGGTCACCTGGTACCAGCGCAGCGTCGCGCCAGTGCGCCGGCACAGTTCCTGCCAGGGCACCAGGTTGGCGTGGTGTTCCATCTCGGTCACCACGACCTCGTCGCCCGGCCCCAGCACGAATCGCTTCACGGCCTCTCCGACGAACGCACAGTTGCTCAGTGCGTAGGCGACCAGGTTGATCCCCTCGGTGGCGTTCTTGGTGAATACCACCTCATCAGGGTGGACACCGACAAACGTCGCGATCCGAGCCCGTGCTCCCTCATAGGCATCGGTGGCCTCCTCGGCAAGCTGGTGCGCGCCGCGGTGCACGGCCGCGTTGTGCTGTTCGAGGAAGGCGCGCTCAGCGTCTAGCACCTGCCGGGGCCGCTGCGAGGTGGCCCCGGAGTCCAGGTACACCAATGGTCGACCATCGCGCACGGTCCGGGACAGGATCGGGAAGTCGGCGCGGATCTTGTCCTGCTCACTTGCAGTCAGTGGCGCAGCGGCTAGAGCAGTCACGACGACGGCACCCCTGTGGGTTCTGGCCGGCGGGTGAAGCGCTCGTAGCCGCCGGACTCCAGTTCCTCTGCGAGCTCCTGCCCGCCGGATTCCACGATCCGGCCACCGGCAAACACGTGAACGTAGTCCGGTGTGATGTGCCGCAGGATTCGGGTGTAGTGCGTGATCAGCAGGACACCGACGTCGCCACTGGCCCGGTACCGGTTGACCCCCTCGGACACCACGCGCAGCGCATCGACGTCCAAACCGGAATCGGTCTCGTCCAGTACCGCGATCTTGGGTTTGAGCAGGGACAGCTGCAGGATCTCATGGCGTTTCTTCTCGCCGCCGGAAAAACCCTCGTTCACGCTGCGCTCGGCGAAGGCCGGGTCGATGTCCAAGTCGGACATCGCCCCTTTGACCTCCTTGACCCAGGTGCGCAGCTTCGGAGCGTCACCGCGGATTGCCGTAGCGGCGGTGCGCAGGAAGTTAGACATCGACACCCCCGGCACCTCGACCGGGTACTGCATGGCCAGGAACAGACCGGCTCGGGCCCGTTCATCTACTGCCATCGACAGCACATCGACACCGTCGAGCAGCACCTGGCCCGAGGTGACTCGGTATTTCGGGTGCCCGGCGATCGAGTAAGCCAGAGTAGATTTGCCCGAGCCGTTGGGACCCATGATCGCGTGCGTCTCTCCCGACCGGACGGTCAGGTCAACCCCGCGCAGGATCTCTTTCTCGGGCGCCTGCTCATCATCGGTGGGCACCGCGACATGCAAGTCCTTGATTTCCAGGGTGGTCATCGGTGTGTTCTCGCACTCCTGCTAGCGGTTGGTGGGACGGGATGGATCGACGTAGACGTCATCGCCGTCGATAGTCACTGCGTAGGTGTCCACCGGCTCGGACGCTGGTGGTGAGGACGGCTCCCCGGTGCGTAGGTCGAAGCACGAGCCGTGTAACCAGCACTCCAGACCCTTGCGGGTGACTTCGCCTTCGGACAACGCGATCTCGGCGTGCGAGCAGACGTCCGCCAGGGCGTAGACCTGGTTGCCTTGACGTACCAGCACGACCGGCATGTCGTCGACCTGGAAACCGGCCGGCTCGTCTTCCTTGAGGTCTGTCAGGCTGCAGACCCGCAATGCAGTCACACCCCCACCGCCTCGAGTTCAGCCTCGATCCCCGCGGTCAGCCGCTCGCGTACCTCTGCAACAGTGATCTTTTGCAGGATCTCTCCGAAAAATCCCCGAACGACCAGACGCCGGGCCTGGTCGAGGGGAATGCCCCGGGAGGTCAGGTAGAACAGCTGCTCGTCGTCGAAGCGCCCGGTAGCACTGGCGTGGCCGGCACCGACGATCTCGCCGGTTTCGATCTCGAGGTTGGGCACCGAGTCGGCCCGGGCGCCGTCGGTGAGCACCAGATTACGGTTGACCTCGAAGGTCTCGGTGCCCTCCGCGGTGGCCTGGATCAGCACATCTCCGATCCACACCGTGTGCGCCTCTGGTTGCCCGGGGCTGCCTTGTAGCGCGCCCTTGTAGGCGACATTGGAGCGGCAATGCGGGACGGCATGATCGATCAGCAGACGGTGCTCCAGATGCTGACCCGCATCGGCGAAATACAGCCCGAGCAACTCGGCATCACCACCGGGTTGGGTGAACGTCACCGTCGGGGACTGCCGGACCAGGTCGCCGCCCAGGCTGACCGTGGTGGCCCGCAAGACCGCGTCACGGCCGAGCCGGGTGTGCACCGCAGCGACGTGCACCGCGTCATCGGCCCAGTCCTGCACACTGACCAGAGTCAGCCGGGCACCGTCGCCGAGGACGAGTTCGACGTTCTCCGCGTAGGTCCCACTCCCGCGGTAGTCGAGCACGACGACGGCCTCGGCGAACGCTTCCAGGCGCACCTGCAGGTGTCCGTAGGCGATCTGCCCGGTACCCGGACCGGTGATCGTGATCGTTACCGGGTCCTCGATCCGGGTCTGCGCCGGCAGGGTCACCACGGTGGCCCCTGGCGCGGCACTCCACGCCTGAGCGGCGACCCGGTCGGCCGGAACACCCCCGTCGCCCAAGCGAGCGTCGGATCGATCCACGTCCTCGACGGTGACCCCGTCCACACCCTGGACCTTGATCTGGGCGGTGGCGGTGGCGGACACGCCCTGGTGCAGTCCGCGCAGGCGCCGCAGCGGGGTGAACCGCCAGTCCTCCTCGCGGCCGGTGGGCACCTCGAAGGCGTCCACGTCGTAGGAGGTGAACCGCTGCCCCCGGGAGACCATCGGCACGCCGGAATCCACCGTCTTCGTGCCGTGCGAGTGCGCGACCAGACCGGGCTCAGCCGGCTGGCCAGTGGTAGCCGTCATCTCAGCCGACGGCTCCTTCCATTTGCAGTTCGATCAGGCGGTTGAGCTCCAGGGCGTATTCCATCGGCAGCGCTCGGGCGATCGGTTCGATGAACCCGCGCACGATCATGGCCATCGCCTCGTCCTCGGTCAGCCCCCGGCTCATCAGGTAGAACAGCTGGTCGTCGCTGACTTTGGAGACGGTGGCCTCGTGCCCCATGGACACGTCGTCCTCGCGGATGTCGACGTAGGGGTAGGTGTCCGAGCGGCTGATCTGGTCCACCAACAGGGCGTCGCACTTCACCGTGGAGCGGGAGTGGTGGCTGCCCTCGTTGACCTGTACCAGCCCGCGGTAGGAGGTGCGGCCGCCGCCGCGCGCCACCGACTTGGACACGATCGTGCTGGACGTGTTCGGTGCGGCGTGCACCATCTTCGCCCCGGCGTCCTGGTGCTGGCCCTCGCCGGCACACGCCACCGACAGCACCTCGCCCTTGGCGTGCTCACCGATCAGCCAGACTGACGGGTACTTCATGGTGACCTTGGAACCGAGGTTGCCGTCGATCCACTCCATGGTCGCGCCCTCAGCCGCAGTGGCCCGCTTGGTGACCAGGTTGTAGACGTTGTTCGACCAGTTCTGGATCGTGGTGTAGCGGCACCGGCCGCCCTTCTTGACGATGATCTCGACGACCGCGGAGTGCAGCGAGTCGGACTTGTAGATCGGCGCCGTGCAGCCCTCGACGTAGTGCACGTACGCGCCCTCGTCGACGATGATCAATGTGCGCTCGAACTGGCCCATGTTCTCGGTGTTGATCCGGAAGTAGGCCTGCAGCGGGATGTCGACGTGCACGCCGGGTGGCACGTAGATGAACGACCCACCGGACCACACCGCGGTGTTCAATGCGGCAAACTTGTTGTCACCGGACGGGATCACACTGCCGAAGTACTCCTGGAAGACCTCCGGGTGCTCCCGCAGCCCGGTGTCGGTGTCCAGGAACAGCACGCCCAGCTCTTCAAGGTCCTCGCGGATCTTGTGGTAGACCACCTCGGACTCGTATTGCGCGGCCACGCCGGCGATGAGCCGGGCCTTCTCCGCCTCCGGGATGCCCAGCCGGTCGTAGGTGGCCTTGATGTCCTGGGGTAGCTCGTCCCACGAGGTGGCTTGCTTCTCGGTCGAGCGGACGAAGTACTTGATGTTGTCGAAGTCGATGCCGGACAGGTCTGCTCCCCAGCGCGGCATCGGCTTGCGCTGGAACAGGCGCAATGCCTTGAGCCGCGTCTCGAGCATCCACTCCGGCTCGTTTTTCTTGGCCGAGATGTCGCGCACCACGGCCTCGGACAGCCCACGCTGCGCGCTGGCGCCCGCGATGTCGGAGTCGGCCCAGCCGTATTCGTAGCGGCCTAGCCTGGAGAGCGTTTCTTCCTGGCTGAGCGGTGTTCGCACATCCTGCTCAGGGGCGGTCGTCATTCAGACGCCTCCGTCCGGTTCAGTGGTGGGAGTGGTGACGGAAACAATGGGAAGCATCGTGCGGGCACCGTGGGCTACCCGATTCTCGGGAACGTGAGTCGTACAAACAGCGTCACCCCGGGCGATGGTGGCCAGCCGCTGTACGTGGACACCGAGCAAATCCGCGAAGGCCGCCGTCTCGGCCTCGCACAACTGCGGAAACTTTGCAGCTACATGCGAAACCGGGCAGTGGTGCTGGCACAGCTGCGCACCGGAGCCGACCTGCTCAGCCGACGCTGCGTATCCCTCCGCGCTCAGCGCCGCCGCCAGCAGCTGAGCTCGCGCGACCGGATCGGTCGCGGCGACCACGGCGGCCCGGTGCTGGCCGACCAGGTCGGTCACCCGACGCTCGGCGAACGAGCGGATCGCGTCCTCGCCGTCGCGTTCCGCCAGAAAGCGCAACGCGGCAACGGCCAAATCATCATAGGTGTGCTCGAACTGGGCCCGGCCGGCCGCGGTGAGCAGAAACAGCTTCGCCGGACGACCCCGGCCTCGGGGCCACCGGCGCGGAGCGGAGCGGTAGGTGGCCTGCCCGTCGGCGAGCAGCGCGTCCAAGTGGCGGCGCACGGCAGCGGGACTCAACCCGAGCGAGTCGGCGACCTGAGCGGCGGTCACTGGGCCCTGCTCCAGCAACATCCGAGCCACCGATTCGCGGGTTCGACGATCAGCCCCGACGTTTTTCACAACGTCCATGTTACGTAATTCCGTCGCTGGTGCACAACACGTGTGGCCGCCGCGGCGGACGTTGCGCCCGGTACGGGTGACGCCGCCAGCGTCTGTGGTTCGCTAGTCGCGCGATGTACAGGTTGCTGTTCGCCATCTTCTTCCG
>DATFDO010000120.1:0-8317 GCA_035252045.1 Pseudonocardiaceae bacterium | reverse complement strand
AGCCGTCGATGTCACCAACTACGTGATGCTCGAACTCGGGCAGCCCATGCACGCTTTCGACGCCGGCAAACTGGACGGCGACCTTGTCGTCCGCCGCGCTACCGAAGGCGAGAAGCTCACCACCCTCGACGGGGTGTGCCGGGAGCTGGATACCGACGACATCGTCATCTGCGACGCCAGTGGCCCGATTTCCCTGGCGGCCGTCATGGGCGGGGAAAGCACCGAAGTCGGCCCGCAGACCACCAGCCTGCTGCTGGAGGCAGCAAGTTGGGATCCGGCTTCGGTGGCCCGGGCCGCCCGGCGGCACAAGTTGCCCAGCGAGGCGGCCCGTCGCTTCGAGCGCGGAGTCGATCCCGCCCTGGCCCCGGCGGCCGCCGAGCGCGCCGCGACTCTGCTGACTCGCTATGGCGGCGGAAAGATCCTGCCCGGCCGCACCGACGTCGGTACGCCCCCCGGCCCAGTGACTGTAGTGATGCCGATCGACGAACCGGATCGGGTGGCCGGACGGGTCTACGAGCGTGGCGCCACCGTCCGCCGGTTGTCCCAGATCGGCTGTGCAGTGGAGGTCGCCAGTAGCCACGGCACCGCCACGGTCACCGTCATCCCACCGTCCTGGCGCCCCGACCTGGTGCAACCCGCCGACCTGGTGGAGGAGGTGCTACGGCTGGAGGGCTACGACACCATCCCGTCGATCCTTCCTCCCGCGCCCGCCGGCCGTGGGCTCACCGCCGTGCAGCGGCGCCGCCGCACCATTTCCCGGGCCCTGGCCGGCGCCGGCTACGTGCAGGTGCTGCCCAGCCCGTTCGTGTCCGCCGGCACCTGGGACGCCTTGGGTCTGCCCGACGAGGATCCGCGGCGGCGCACCACCAAGCTGCTCAACCCGCTGGAGGCCGACCGCGACCAGCTGGCCACCACGCTGCTGCCCGGCCTGGTGGAAGCCCTGGTGCGTAACGTAGCTCGGGGGCAGCGTGACGTGGCCCTGTTCGGAATGGCGCCCGTCGTGCAGCCACGGCCCGGTGCTGCTGCGATGCCCGAGGTGGGCGTGCTCGACCGGCCCAGCGACGCCGAGGTCACCGCCTTGATGAGTGCGTTGCCCGGTCAGCCGCTGCACGTGGGCGTCGCGCTCGCCGGGCAGTGGGAGCGCCGCGGCTGGTGGGGTACCGGCCGGTCGGTGAGTTGGGCGGATGCGGTCCAGGCCGCGCGGCTGGTCGGCAACGCCGCTGGTGTCGATCTCGAGGTCTGTGCCGCGCACACCCCGCCGTGGCATCCCGGCCGCTGCGGCGCGTTGCAGGTGGACGGTCGCCCGGTCGGCCACGCGGGCGAGTTGCACCCCGCTGTGGTGGAGGCGCTGGGCCTGCCGCCGCGGACCTGCGCGATGGAACTCGATCTCGATGCGTTGCCGCTGACCGACGATCGACCAGCACCGCTGGTGTCGCCCTACCCGCCGGTGCTACAGGACGTCGCGCTGGTGGTGGATGCGGCCGTGCCGGCGGCCGAACTCACCGCCACGCTGCGCCGGGGTGCCGGAGAGCTGCTGGAGGACGTGCGTCTGTTCGACGTCTACACTGGCGACCAGATCGGTCCCGGCAAGCGATCACTGGCCTTCGCGCTGCGCTTCCGCGCTCCCGACCGCACTCTCACCGTCGCCGAAGCCACCGCCGCCCGCGACGCCGCAGTAGCTGCGGCCAGCGCTACCCACAACGCCACCCTGCGCTCCTAGCCGCACCGTCCTACCTCGGCGTGTCGTGCTCCCGTGCCCGCATGTCGTGCCCCCGCCCCCGGTGTGTCGTGTCCCTGCGCGCGGTGTGTCGGGCTATCACGCGCGGCCGCAGAGACCGGCCACGAAACCCGTTGAATGGGTTTCCATAATAATGCATAATAATGCGTATGCCTGTGAAGGTTGCAGTAGCCGGCGCAAGTGGCTACGCCGGCGGTGAGCTCCTACGGCTGATGCTTGGTCATCCGCACATCGAGATTGGGGAGTTGACTGCCGGTGGCAATGCCGGCAGCACGCTCGGTGAGCATCATCCTCACCTGCTCCCACTCGCCGAGCGCACCCTGTCCGGCACTTCGGCGCACCGGCTGGCCGGGCATGACGCCGTGATACTCGCCCTGCCACACGGCCACTCCGCCGCGCTCGCAGCCGGGTTACCCCCGGACACCCTGGTGATCGACTGCGGGGCCGATCACCGGCTGGCGGATCCAGTTGCCTGGCAGCGCTGGTACGGCGGGGACCACGCCGGCACCTGGCCATACGGGTTGCCCGAACTGCCCGGAACCCGGGAGAAGTTGCGAGGAGCGTGCCGCATCGCGGTGCCCGGCTGCTACCCGACAGTCATCAGCCTCACCCTGGCGCCTGCGCTAGACGCCGGACTGGTCGACCCAGACTTGGTGGTCACCGCGATGTCCGGCACGTCGGGAGCCGGGCGCGCACTCAAACCACACCTGCTGGGTTCTGAAGTCATGGGCTCGGCCAGCGTTTATGGGATGGCCGGCACACATCGGCACCTCCCGGAGATCGTCCAGAGCCTCAGCGGCGTTGCGGGTCAGGACGTCACCGTGTCGTTCACCCCGGTGCTGGCGCCGATGCCCCGCGGGATTCTGGCCAGCTGTACCGCAGCGCTACGCCCAGGCGCCGATACCGGCACGATCCGCAGTGCCTACCACACCGCCTACACAGCGGAACCATTCGTCCATCTGCTACCCGAAGGCCGGTGGCCGGCGACGGGCGCGGTCATCGGCTCCAACTCTGTTCAGGTGCAGGTAGCAGTGGACGAAGACGCCGGTCGGCTGATCGCGGTCGGCGCGGTGGACAACCTCACCAAGGGCACCGCGGGAGCCGCACTGCAGTGCCTCAACCTGGCGCTGGGATTCCCTGAGACCACTGGCCTTCCGACCTACGGCATCTCACCCTGACCGGAAAGGACGTCACCATGAGCGTGACCGCAGCAGGTGGATTCCGGACTGCCGGCGTGGCCGCGGGTATCAAGGCCAGTGGCGCTCTGGACCTGGCCCTGATCGTCAATGACGGACCCAGCAACGCGGCCGCCGGGGTTTTCACCCGCAATCAGGTAAAGGCCGCTCCAGTGTTGTGGTCGCAACAGGTACTCACCGGCCGGCGGCTGCGTGCGGCGGTGCTGAACTCCGGGGGAGCCAATGCCTGCACCGGCCCCGGCGGGTTTCAGGACACCCACGCGACGGCTGATCGGGTCGCCGCGGTGCTGGATTGCGGAGCCGCTGAGGTCGCCGTGTGCTCCACCGGTCTGATCGGTGAGCGCTTGCCGCTGGACGCGCTGCTATCCGGGGTAGACAAAGCGGCGGCGGCGTTGGCGGCATCCCCGGAAGCGGGGCTGGCCGCAGCCACCGCCGTGCTCACCACCGACACCGTGCCCAAACAGGCCGTGGTGAATCGCGCGGGCTGGACGGTGGGCGGGTTTGCCAAAGGAGCCGGCATGGTGGCACCCAGCCTGGCCACCATGCTGTGCGTCCTCACCACCGACGCCGCGGTCGATGGCGCCACGCTGGACACCGTGTTGCGCCGGGCCACCAGCGACACCTTCGAGCGCCTGGACATCGACGGCGCCTGCTCGACCAACGACACCGTGCTGCTGATGGCCTCCGGTGCCTCGGCCATCGCACCCGACGAAGAAGAATTCGCCGCCGCCGTACGGCAGGTATGCCACCAGCTCGTGGCAAGCTTGCAGGCCGACGCCGAGGGCGTCACCAAGGAGATCGCCATCACCGTCCGCGGTGCCACCAACGGCGCCGAGGCGCTGGCCGCAGCCCGCGCGGTGGCCAGGGACAACCTCGTCAAGACCGCACTTTTCGGCTCGGATCCCAATTGGGGTCGAATCGCCGCCGCAACGGGTGCCTCACCGGCCACCGTGCGGGCCGACACGCTGGACGTGTGGATCAACGGGGTACTGCTCTGCCAGGGCGGCGCCGCAGCGGCCGACCGCTCGAAGGCGGACCTGTCCGGCCGGGAGATCGCCGTGGAGATCGATCTGCAGCTCGGCGGCGGTCAGGCCACCGTGCTCACCACCGACCTCTCGCACGGGTACGTCGAGGAGAACAGCGCCTACTCGTCATGATCAGCCGCATCGAAACGGCAGCGCAGAAGGCTGCGGTGCTCGCCGAAGCGCTGCCCTGGCTGCAGCGTTTCCACGGCGCCACCGTCGTGATCAAGTATGGCGGCAATGCAATGCTGGACGACGAGCTCAAGCAGGCCTTCGCCCAGGACATGGTCTTCCTGCGGCTGGCCGGGATACGTCCGGCTGTAGTGCACGGCGGTGGCCCGCAGATCAACGCGATGCTGGATCGGTTAGGCATCGCTGGAGAATTCCGCGGCGGTCTAAGGGTCACCACCGCCGAGACCATCGACGTGGTGCGCATGGTGTTGTTCGGCCAGGTGGGCCGGGAGCTCGTCGGGCTGATCAACGCGCACGGACCGTTCGCGGTGGGAATGTCCGGCGAGGACGCGCACCTGTTCACCGCCGCTCGGCGCACCGCCACCGTGAACGGTCAGCAGGTCGACGTGGGTCTGGTCGGCGACGTGGTGGCGGTGAACCCCGATGCGGTGCTCGACATCATCAACGCCGGCCGTATCCCGGTGGTCTCCGGGTTGGCCCCGGACGCCGACGGTGTGGTGCACAACATCAACGCCGACACCGCTGCCGCGGCGTTGGCGATCGCTTTGGACGCTGACAAGCTGGTGATGCTGACCGACGTCGAAGGCCTTTACACCAACTGGCCGGACCGTTCCAGCCTGCTGTCGGAAGTCACCGCGGATCGGTTGGAGCGGCTGTTGCCGGACTTGTCCGCCGGGATGGTGCCGAAAATGGAAGCCTGCCTGCGCGCGGTCCGGGGCGGGGTGCCGCAGGCGCATGTGATCGACGGTCGGGTAGCGCATTCTGTGCTGCTCGAAGTCTTCACCACCGAGGGAGTGGGAACCATGGTGCTACCTGAGGGAGGAGACACCTGATGTCGACCGCGGATTATCAGCGTCGCTGGCGAGCCGCGTTGATGGCCAACTACGGCACACCAGCCCTGACGCTGAGCCATGGCACCGGGGCCGAGGTGTGGGATGTGGACGGCCGGCGCTACCTGGATCTGCTCGGCGGGGTCGCGGTCAACGCGTTGGGCCACGCGCACCCGGCCGTGGTGAACGCGGTCACCGAGCAGATCAGCACACTCGGGCAGGTCTCGAACTTCTTCATCACCGAGCCGGCCGTCGCCCTTGCCGAGATGCTGTTGGACCTCCTAGGTGCCACCGGTTCGGGGCGGGTGCTGTTCGGTAACTCCGGAGCAGAGGCCAACGAGGCCGCATTCAAGATCGCCCGGCGAACCGGCCGGCCGACGATCGTCTCCACCGAGGGCGCCTTCCATGGCCGCACCATGGGGGCGTTGGCGCTTACCGGCCAGCCGGCCAAACGGGATCCCTTCCAGCCGATGCCCCCTGGGGTGGTCTTCGTGCCTTACGGTGACCCAGCCGCGCTGGAGTCGGTGGTCGACACCGACACTGCCGCGGTGTTCCTGGAGCCGGTGCAGGGCGAGAACGGTGTGGTGATCCCTCCAGAGGGCTACTTGCAGGCCGCTCGGGAGATCACTGCGGCGCAGGGTGCGCTGCTGGTGCTCGACGAGGTCCAGACCGGTATTGCTCGGACCGGCACCTGGTTCGCCCACCAGTCAGTAGGTGTGGTTCCCGACCTGGTAACCGTGGCCAAGGGGCTAGGTGGTGGGCTGCCGATCGGAGCCTGCATCGGTATCGGCCCCGCCGCGCACCTGTTGCAACCAGGCCAGCACGGCAGCACCCTCGGCGGCAACCCGGTGTGCTGCGCGGCCGCGCTGGCCGTGCTGCGCACCATTGCCGCGGACGGGTTGCTCGATCACGCCGCCCGGCTCGGTAAGGAGATCGCCGCTGAGGTGACGGCGATGCGACACCCACTCGTCGGGTCGGTCAGCGCCGCCGGATTGCTCATCGGCATCGGCCTGACCGCGCCGGTCGCCGCTGCAATCGCCACCGCCGCGCGTCACGCCGGCTTTCTGGTCAACCCGGCTGTGCCGGACCGGGTCCGGCTCGCCCCGCCGCTGGTGCTCACCGAGGCGCAGGCACAGGAGTTCATCGCGGCCTTACCCGCGATCTTGGATGAGGTGCGGTAGTCATGCCCCGGCACTTCCTACGCGATGACGATCTAACCCCGGACCAGCAGCGGAACATCCTCGACTTGGCTGACGAGTTGAAAGCCAACCCGCTCGGGCGCACCCCGCTGGCCGGTCCACGATCCATCGCGGTGATCTTCGAGAAGAGCTCGACGCGAACCCGGTTGTCCTTCCAGGTCGGTATCGCCGAACTCGGCGGCAACCCCGTGGTCATCGACGCCGCCGCGATGCAGCTGGGACGGGAGGAGTCCATCGAGGACACGTCTCGGGTGCTGTCCCGCTACGTCGACGCCGTGGTGTGGCGCACGTCAGCACAGCAGCGCATCGAGGCTATGGCTAGGGTTTCCCGGGTGCCGGTGGTCAACGCACTCACCGACGAGTTCCACCCCTGCCAGGTACTCGCCGACCTGCAGACCATCCGGGAGCGGCACGGCCGGCTGGCCGGGCTCACCCTGACCTACCTCGGCGACGGGGCGAACAACATGGCGCACTCCTTGCTCGTCGGCGGCACCACCGCGGGGTTGCACGTCCGGATCGCCGCGCCGGCTGGCTTCCAGCCGATGCCGGAGGTACTGCTGGTGGCCAAACACCGGGCCGCGCAGACCGGTGGCAGCGTCACCGTGCTCGCAGACGCGCATGCCGCCGTCGACGGCGCCGACGTGCTGGTGACCGACACCTGGACCTCGATGGGGCAGGAGAGCGACGGCCTCGACCGCCACACCCCGTTCCGGTCGCTGCAGGTCAATGCCGAGCTGCTGGCTCGCGCGTCCGGCGATGGCGCCAAGAAGGTCACCGTGCTGCACTGCCTTCCCGCGCACCGGGGTGCCGAAATCACCGACGAGGTGATCGACGGTCCGGCCAGCGCAGTCTGGGACGAGGCCGAAAACCGGCTGCATGCGCAGAAGGCCCTGCTGACCTGGTTGCTGGACCCGGAGCGAGCAAGATGACGACATCTACCCGGGCCGGCCGGCAGGCGCGCATCGTCGAATTGGTGACCCACCGGGTGGTGCACAGCCAGACGGAGCTGGCCGCCCTGCTCGCCGGTGAAGGCATCGAGGTCACCCAGGCCACCCTGTCGCGCGATCTCGACGAGCTCGGCGCGGTGAAGCTACGCGGCGTCAACGGCGGGGCGCCGGTGTACGTCATCCCGGAAGACGGCAGCCCGGTTCGAGCGGTGGCCGGCGGTACCGCCCGGCTCGCGCGGGTGCTGTCCGAACTGCTCGTCTCCGCCGACGCCAGCGGCAACCTCGCGGTGCTGCGCACTCCTCCCGGGGCGGCCCATTTCGTCGCCAGTGCGCTGGACCGGGCAGCGCTGCCCGAGGTGGTCGGCACTGTCGCCGGCGATGACACCATCGTGGTCGTGGCCCGGGAACCGGTCACCGGAAACCAGCTCGCCCGCCGGATCGAGGCGCTGGCGCACCCGTGAGGTGGCTGCGCCCGAAGGGAGAATGAATGAAGCGAGTGGTCTTGGCCTACTCCGGTGGCCTGGATACCTCGGTGGCCATCGGGTGGATTGCTGAGGAGACCGGCGCTGAGGTCGTGGCGGTTGCGGTTGATGTCGGTCAGGGCGGCGAGGACCTGGAGACCGTGCGCCAGCGAGCCTTGGCCTGCGGAGCCGTGGAGGCTGTGATCACCGATGCTCGGGACGAGTACGCCGAGCAGTACTGTTTGCCCGCGCTGCAGGTCAACGCGCTGTACATGGGCCGATACCCGTTGATATCAGCACTGTCCCGGCCGTTGATCGCCAAGCATCTGGTCGCCGCGGCGAAGTACCACGGCGCCTCTACCGTCGCACACGGTTGCACGGGCAAGGGCAACGATCAGGTGCGGTTCGAAGTCGGCATCGGCGCGCTCGCACCGGAGCTCAAGGTGCTCGCGCCCGTGCGTGATTCCGGCATGACGCGCGACAAGGCCATCGCCTTCGCGGAGGAGAAGGGCCTGCCGATCGACGTCACGAAGAAGTCGCCGTACTCCATCGACCAGAACGTCTGGGGTCGCGCCGTGGAGACGGGGTTCCTCGAGGACGTGTGGAACGGCCCGATCGAGGACGTCTACTCCTATACGCAGGATCCTGCGGCCGCACGGCAGCCGGACGAGGTCGTCATCGGCTTCACCGACGGCGTGCCCACCACCGTCGACGGGCGTCCGGTCACGATGC
>DATFDO010000119.1:0-3662 GCA_035252045.1 Pseudonocardiaceae bacterium | reverse complement strand
GGCTGCCGCCGGCCCCGTCCACCTCAACGTGCCGTTTCGCGAGCCGCTGGTACACGACCCCGCCGATGAGATGTCGTGGCCGGAGTCGCTGGCGGGACGACCGGACGGGCGGCCCTGGACCGACGTCAGCCCGACGTCAGGGGCGGCCGAGCCGGTTGCGGAACTGGCCGATCCGCCCGAGCGGGGCATCCTCGTGGTCGGCGATGGCGCCGCCGCTGCCGGACAGGCGGTGGCGTTCGCTGAAGCCGCCGGTTGGCCGATCTTCGCGGAACCCACGAGCGGTGCCCGGCTCGGGCCGAACGCGATCACGACCTACAGCCAGCTCGTTGCCGTCCCCGAGATCGTCGACCGGTACACCCCGGAACTGGTCGTCACCGTCGGGAAACCCGGATTGGCCCGAACCCTACTCGATCTGTATCCCCGCGTGTCTCACCTCGTGGTAGACCCGAACATCCATTGGGCAGACCCGACGCGCAGCGCGTTCCGGGTGGTTGCCGCGCTGCCGGTGCGGCAGCGCACCGTCACTTCGTCGGCCTGGCTGGCGGGCTGGCAGCGGATGGAGGCGGCCGCCCGTGGTGAGTTGGATCGGCTGTTGGGCCAGGAAACTGAGTTGAGTGAACTGGGACTGGCGGCCCAGATCGTCGAGCTGGCGGGGGACAATGCGGTGCTCGTCGCCGGGTCGAGCATGCCCATCCGGTGTCTCGATCTGGCGATGCGCGCCGGGCCGGGCCCTTGGGTGTTGGCCAATCGCGGGACCAGCGGCATTGATGGATGTGTCTCCACCGCGGTGGGCGCGGCGCTGGCACACCAGGCCAGCGGCGGCGGCGCCGCGTTCGCCATGCTCGGTGACCTGTCGGTGCTCCACGATCAGAACGGTCTGATCATCGGCCCAGGTGAGCCGCGCCCGGACCTGACGGTGGTGGTCGTCAACAACGCCGGCGGCGGGATCTTCTCCTTCTTGCCCTACGCGGGAATGCCTCAGTTCGAGAAGCTGTTCGGCACTGCCCACGGGGTGGATTTCGGCCACGTCGCTGCCGCAACAGGGTGGGACTACCACTTCGTGAGCAGCGCTGAAGAGTTGCCGGGAGCGTTGAAAGGCGGTGGGACCCGTCTGGTCGAGGTCCGTACCGACCGCCAGGCCAGTGTCGAACTCCACCGGCACGTGCGCAGGACGCTCACCGCCACCGCACTAGCCGCGGCCGGTCTCCCGGCATGAGTTACCAAGACAGTGAGGGCCGGCGCCGGCATGGGTGGCCGCCCGGCGGTCACCCTGGGCATACAAACAAAGGCAGCTGGTGAGCGGACTACTGGTTGCGCGGTTGCGGCTTCTCGGGACGTAGTGAGCCGATCACCAGCAGCGAGCCGACGATCAGTGCCAGCACCGCGAGCACCCACCTGCCGTCGATATCGGGCAGCCACGCGATGCCGCCCAGCAGCGTGGCCACCGCGATGCCCAGCGCACCGAGCCCCACGACCAGGGTGAGCAGGTCGGGACCGCGGCGGGAGTCCAGGACGGCGGTGTGGTCAGGGCTGTCTGCCTGAGGCATGGTCGGATCCGTTCCGGTCATGATTCCCGATCCACTCGTATCTGGCCGACGCCGGAATGCACGTCGAGGATCAATTTCCCGCCGCCGGGACCGTCGGGCCCGTTGTCGGTGACGGTGACCCGGGATGGACTGCCATCAGCATCGCGCTGGCCGAGGCAGTCGACGTCGCCGAGCTGGGTCTGGCAGGTCACCTGGGCGTCGACATTCCGAGGCAGGTAGACGTACGTCTGGCCGATGCCCACCCCGACACTGGTCTTCACGGTCTGGCCCTCGGCCAGCCGCAACCCACTGAGATCGAGATTGCCGTTACCCACCGTGGTCGCATAGCGCGGTTGCACCTGGGCGGCGGTGGTCGGCGCCCAGTGACTGCCACCGATCTTGAAGCCGGTTAGCGGGATGACGCTGAGTACCCAGGTGAGCAGCGCCAGGGGTATCGCGATGGGGATTAGCCCCCGGCCGCCCTGGAGGAACGCGCCGACCACCAGGCCCAGCCCCACCACCCCCAGCAACAGCGCGGCGACGTGGGCCGCCGACAGCGCCGGCGCGAAGGCCAGCGAAATGCCGCCAACGAGCAGCGCGAGCCCCAGCGTGATCGGGGTGATCTTCCAGCGGGCTCCCTGCGGTGCGGTGACCTCGGACTGCGCGGAGGGTTCCGGCAGGTCCCAGGCGAAGGGTGCGGCGCCCAGCGGATCCCAGGCAGGCGGGCCGGACTGCTCGGGATCATCCGCTGCGGCTGGAGTGGGGGCAGCCGGCTCGGTGTCAGCTTGCTGGGTGTCGGGCTGGCGAGTTGCGGCTGGACGCGATCCGGGAATCTCGCCCAACCCGCCCCTCGAGCGATGCAGCAGGAACAGCGCACCCAACGCCACCGCAAGCCCGAGGATCCCCCATCCGTGGCCATCAAGCAGTGCCGCAGCCGGAATCAACATCAACACCAGCACGGCCATGAGTACTGCGGACATCGAGGAGCGGGTGCGCCCACGCGTGCCTTGCGCCCCGGAGGCTTGGTCGCGCTCAGGGGGCAGCAGCAGCCAGCCCAGCAGGTACAGCAACAGCCCCGCGCCACCGGAGACGGTCGCCACCACGAAGGCCACCCGAACCAGCACCGGATCGATGGCATACCGGCGCGCGATCGCCGCGGCCACTCCGGCGACCTTGCGGTCGCTGGAACGCCGGCGTGGCCTGGTCGCCCAGAAGTCCTGAAGGGTGTGCTCCACGTTGATCTGACTCACGCTGCTCAGCCTGAGCTTGCAGGACCGCCGGCACCATCGGGGGTCACCCTGATCCGTCCCCGGGTCGGGGGATACCGGGGGTAACCCTGATACCCCTGTCCTTACTCAACGTGTGACCATGGCAGATGTGAGCACACCGGCAGACGAGGCGACCGGCACCCGGTCGCTGTCTGCGCGGCTGCCTGCGCCGGTGCCTGGTCAGGTCCCTGGACAGGATCACAGGCGGGGTCACCGACCATCGCGGTTGTGCCGGCATCGATCGGACCGGGTCATCGCGGGGGTATCCAGCGGGATCGCCGAGCACCTCGGCGTGCCGGTGCTGTGGGTGCGGGTGGTCTTCGTCGCGCTCGCCGGCCTCGGCGGAGCCGGGCTGATCGGGTACGCGCTGCTGTGGGCGTTCCTGCCGGCTACCGATACCCCGACCCGGCGGCCGGGTACTGCCCGGGATCGGCAACAGGCCGTCGGCCTGGTGGTGCTCGGCGTTGGCCTGGCGCTGGCCGGGGCTGCGCTGGGCACCGCGTGGGCCGGCTGGGTGACCGGACCGTTGGGTGTCGCGCTGATCGGCGCGGGTGTGGTCTGGCGGGAGGCGGACGCCAGCCAGCGGACTCGCTGGCGCAGCGGGGCGGGCGCAGTCTCGGGAGTCTTGCTGGGCGGGCGGATGGCGCTGCTGCGGGTGCTCGCTGGCGCCACTCTCGTGACCAGTGGCATCGCGGTGTTCCTGCTCAACCAGGGCAACCTGGGCCAGGCCCGGTTCGCGCTGCTCGCCGCCGCGGCGACGCTGGTCGGGGTGGCGGTGCTCACGGTGCCCTGGTGGTTGCGGTTGATGCGCGCCCTCGGTGAGGAACGCCGGGCCCGGATCCGCACCGAGGAACGGGCTGAGATCACC
>DATFDO010000118.1:0-5475 GCA_035252045.1 Pseudonocardiaceae bacterium | reverse complement strand
AAGACTGGGGAATCGCCGCAGGCGCCGCCAACGATCGTCACCTGAGGTACCGGCAGAATTGCGCCGGTAGCACGCTGATAGTAGTGGGCGTCGAGGCTGTTCTGTCCCACGACGATCGTAGCGTGATAAAACGGGTCGGGTAACATTGACGCGAGGCGGGGCATCTTCATCCGGTCGTTGGACCAGTCAACTCCACTAAAAGTTGTCCTCGGACTCGAGTCGAAGGGATGGGAGTGGACCTCGATGAGACTCCACCCCTCTTGCCGGCACCTGGTCAGCGCATCGGCGACGAACTGACCGGCTGGCCCGATGGCTGACGGCGACTGGTGGGCCAGGTCTGCGCGTTGCGCGAGAAGTAGCTCATGGCCTACCAGGCGGAGTCTGCTCGCCGCGACGTTCGGTGCGGCGAGAATGAAAGCCAGCTGCTCGTTGTTGCTCCATTGCCCCGCGCCGTCGCCAGTGGGTAACAGATGGTCACGTAACCGCAACCACAGCGGTGAACTCAGCACGATGTCGTGCACCTCAAGTGCCATGGTCACGCTCCACTCAGGGTGCGCCGATCGCGAAAAATTGCGGCGATCAAATTCAAATACGTTATCAAACTATGGCCGCGCATTAAATCGGCGCCGCCGGCCGGTCGCCAACCGATGAGATGCACGCAGAAATGCCCCCAGCCGTGATCGATATGTTCCCTGTCGCTGCTCGGGCCACGCGTGAAGAAGTGATTGATCGGTTGACCCAGTTTTGTGCGTAGGTCGTAGTCGGTCCAAAACCATTCTGGCGGGACCGATGGATAACCGGGAGTGCCATGCGGAATATCGATGAGCAGCTCGATGTGTGTCTTATTCCAGCCCGGCGAGATCGGAAATCGCTCGACATAGAACCAGGTGCCGTGCTGCGTGTCGAACCGGACGCCGCCGAATTGTTGCGCGAGTAATATCGCCTCGGTTTTGAGCCGGCTCAGCCTTCGCCGGGTTTCGAGGTCTTTGATCGGCGGCGACATCATGCCAGCCGATCTGCGCTCCCATAGGTGAACGGCGTTACGACGGAGTAGTCGACCGCATTGGGGGGCAGCGGCTTGTTGTCTTCGATTTTCACAATCTGGCCGTCGGGCATGCTCGCCATCACCCAATCTGACAGCACGCTTTTGCTGTGACGCTTGAGATCCGCGGCTGTTGGCCGCTCCTCGCGTACATCCACAACCTCACCGTTGACGATGTAGTTCCCCATCTCAGCCTCCCGGTTCGTCAGTCGATTGCACATTTCGGCGCTGGAAGCAGCTCGCTTCCGTTGCACGTGAAGTCCGCTCTTGAGGCGGGTGATGGCGCAGCCGCGCCCGATGGTTTGCGGTCGCTGTTCGCCGGGGCCAGTGCAATTGAGTCGCCATGGTCCCCCTTTGCTGGGCCGCCCGTATCGGTTTCATCGCATCCCAGCAAAGACGCGTTACGGCTTCCGCGATGCGAACGTAAAGTTATGACGCGTACACGTAGCGAATTTTTTCTCGCGCCTGTTGTACTATTTGTCTGTTTGCTAGTGAGAATGCGGGGGCGCGCGTGCAAGGGTGCCGGCGCGGGCGGCACGGCCTTGACCTTACGGGCTCAGGAGTGCAGGGCAGACATCGCCAGCCACTCGTCCCACGGCACCGTCCAGTCGTAGATGTCGCCATCCGCACCGGTCAGCGGGGTGGGGCTGTTGGTCACCTCGACGGGATCCCCGAAGATCGCGGAGTCGTAGTATTCCTGTGCGTTAGCGGTGGACAGGTTCACGCACCCGTGGGTCACGTTGGAGGAGCCTTGCACGCCGGTGGTCTCTGGGTTGGCGTGGATGAATTCTCCGTTGTTGGAAATCCGCACCGCCCAGTGCTCGGGGATGTTGACGTATCCATAGGCGCGGTTGGACATCAGCACGGTTTGCGCCTTGTTCATCACCACATGAATGCCGCTGGTGGTGTTGCGATTCGGGTCGGAGCTCAGCCCGTAGCTGGCCGGGAAGTTCATCACCTCCTGCCCGTCCCGGATGACGATCATGCGGTGGCTGTTGACGTCTGCCTTGACGATCTGCGCGCGACCGATGGTGAACTGGGTGCTGATGTCTTGCCTGCCATAAGAGCCCTCACCGAGGGCGACGCCGTAGAGCTTGGCGGTGACGCTGACCTTGGTGCCGGGCTGCCAGTAGTCCTTGGGCCGGTAGTGCGCTCGGGAACCACCGTTGTCATCGGGTAACCACGCCCACGATCCCTCGGTGGGTACGGACGTCTGGACCTGCAGCGCCCGCTCGACGGCGGCCTTGTCGGACACGTGGTCATCGAACTGCAAGATGATCGGCGCGGCGATGCCTACGGTATCCCCGTCGCCGATATTCAGCGTCGCGTGCAGTTGCTCTTTCGGCGTGACGGTACTGAACGAGCCGGTGATAGGCACCGAAAGATGATCAGGGCCGGCCGCGGAGCCGCTCCAGGTGTACGTCTTGCCGTAGCCCAGCGGCTCCGCGCTGGTCCAGCTGCGCCGGTCGGCGCTCAGCGTGCCGGCCACGGCCTTGCCGTCCGCGTTGGTCAGCGCTATTTGCTGCAGGGCACCGCCGGTGACCCGCACCGAGACCGGCAGGGTCGGGCTGACGTTGGCTGCTTTGTTCCCCGGCAGGATGCTGACGTGTGCTTGCGGACGTGGCGGCTGGTTCGCTCCGGACGATCCGGTAGGTGACCCTGAACAGGCCGTAAGCAACACCGCCAAGACAAGCAACATCAACACGCGCCGCATGGTTCCCGCCGAATCTACCCGAATCGCCCCTCGGGCCCACCCTATCGCGGGTGGGTGTCACATCGGTGACAAGCCGCGGTGGCCGTGGCGAATTGTCGGTGCCGTCCGGCAGGTTGGTGTGATCGCGAAGGTGAGCGGCGACGAGGTCTTCAACGCGCACGGCCGTTCCCGGTGCCGGTGTGCCCCGGCGCGGCTGCTCGACGGCCTGCACCCACCGTAAGCGGGCGTTGATCAGCCGGCCCGGCGCAGGGACGGCACCTCGACGCCGAGTGTGACGGTTACTTGCTCGGTCGCGCAGCGGCGCGGCAGCACGGCCAGATCTGTACCGGTGCACTGGACCAGCGATGCGTCGGCCCCCAGCACCGCGAGCAGGATGTCGCCGGGTGTCTTGGCGTTCCAGCCGGTGATGCACAGCAGACGGTCGTGGGCGGCCAGACCCAGGGCAGTGGCCTGCGCCCGAGCCGAGGCGAGCACCGGCTCGGTGTCCGGTCCTGACCCGCCGGGCTGGAAGGTATCGCCGTGCACCCGAACCTCGCTGGTGAAGTCCCGCACCCCCGGAGGCAATCCCGAGACACCCATCCCCAAGGCATCCAGTCCCACCGCGACCAGCTCGTCTGATCCTGCGACCTCGCCGATCTGGTCTACTGCGCACAGCGCGACGGCGGCGCCGGCGGCCGAGGTGACGACCGTCGCTCCGCACCACCATGCGCCCAGCAGCACCCCGGCGGTCTGCCAGTGCGGTGGCAACAACACTGCGACGGGATCACCGGGTTGGATGTCCAGCTCGTCGCGCAGCCAGTTCGCTGTCTTGGCCGCCCAGTTGGCCAGCGTGGCGCCGGACAGTTCGACCCGGCTGCCGGCGGCGTCGTCGTAGTGGGTGATGCGCGGTCTGGCCGGGTCCGCGCGCACCAGCGGTCCGAGCACCTGATCAGTAATGGTCATCGGCCGCGCAGCTTAGCCCCTTCACCCCGACATGGAGACCTCTCGTGATTCAAGGCGGTCCAGAAGCCCGATATGGCTCCGTGTCGGGGGTGAGAGGCGGCGGTGGTGGTCAGGAGATGCAGGGCACCGTTCCACCGACCATGGTCGGGCGCGGCGGCGGGTTGGCTGACACCGGGGGAGCCGAGGCCGCGGCTGGGGGGCCCGCACCGTCGGCGGCGTCCGGGATCGTCCGTGCGGCACCGCTGGCGTATGCAGTGCCCGCCGGCCCCGGCGATTCGCCGCCGATGCGGCGCCCGCTCAGCCCGGAATAGTCCTTGCCGAGGTAGACCTGGACCGTGCCGGCACTGAGGTCGGGGTCCTCCTCGATCGGCAGATCGCCCAGCGTGTCGGCTACTTGGCGGCCGGCGTCCGCGTCACCGGCGGGGTAACGCACCACACTGGCGGTTCGTGCGCGGCTGTTGCCGACCGTGCCCTGGATGAACCCCTGCCCGGTCAGCTGCTCGGACACCGACTTGGCGAGCCCAGCTACGGCCGCGGCGTTGAACACGTCGACAGTGATCGCCGTCGTCTTGGCCGTTCCCGCCGCCGCGGGGATGCTCGTGGGCGGTTCGACAGCTTGCGCGACGAAGGTACGGACGGCCTCCGGGTCGACGGTGAGCACCGAGCCGTCGGTGTCGCTATCGCCGTCGCCGAGCACCGGCACGGTCTCGAACGCGACGTTGCCGGCGGACAGGCCCTGCATCCGGCTAGCGAATTCGAGCACGTCGAAACCATCGTCGAGAACCAGCGACTGCTGGGCTGCGTTGATCAGCTGACGGATCCGGCTGGGGTTCGCCAGCGTCCCAGCGGTCAGGATCTTGTTCGCCAACGAGGCCATGTAGGCTTGCTGGCGCACGATGCGGTCCAGGTCACCTCGGGGCAATCCGTGCCGCTGCCGAACGAAGGCCAGCGCGTCCGGTCCGGAGATCAGCTGTGGACCGGCGGGGAAGTTCGCGCCCGAGAACTTGTCGTGAACCGGTGCCCGCAGGCATACCGGCACGCCGCCCACAGCATCGGTGAGCAGCGCGAAGCCAAGCAGGTTGATCTCCGCGTAGTGGTCGATGCCCACCCCGGTCAGGTCCTTGACCGCCTCCAGCAGTTCCTTCCGGCCGGCGGCGGTGGACTCGGCGCGCACCGTCGCCGGATCGGCACCATGCGCCACCAGGCGCTCGGCGGTCGCGCTCTTGGCGCGGGTGAACGCGGAGTTGAGCTTGTGCTTGCCGTACCCCTCGGGCAGCTCGACGTACAGATCCCGGGGAAGGGAAATAGCCACCGCGTGGCGCCCGTCGTTGGGGATGCGCACCAGGATCATGGTGTCGGTGAGCTCGCCCTCGTTGTCGCCGGCGCGCAGCTGGGCGAGCACCTGGCGGGGCAACGGGTTGTCATGCGCGTCCGTGCGGCTGTCCAGGCCCACCAGCAGGATGTCGGTGGCCTTGTCCGGGGTCGGCGCAACGATCACATTAGCGGTGGTCAACCCCTGGTGGAGGTCCCGGAACGTCGTCCAGCCGTAACCCGTGACGCAGAACACCAGCGCGGAGATCATCGCGGCGGCTACCTTGACGAGCTGAAGACACCACCGGCGACGCTGTTGGGACACCGCGCCGGTGCGTCTGCCACGCGAGGACGCGGTGCTTCGCGCACGATTGTGCCCCGACCTGTTCTGCCCTGATCTGGGCTGCTGAGTTCGGTATCGATCGGCGCCGCGCCGCGGCGAGCCAGACCGGTCGGACCTCCTGCC
>DATFDO010000117.1:0-17449 GCA_035252045.1 Pseudonocardiaceae bacterium | reverse complement strand
CACCTCGGCGGTGCAGTCGGTGCTCCCCGAATCCATCACCACCAGCTCATCGATCAACCCGCCGACTAACGGCCGCAGCACCTCTACCAGCGAGCCCACCGTTGCCTGCTCATCCAGCGCCGGCAGCACCACGCTGACCGTCCGGCCGTGCTTGGCCGCCACTAGCTGATCGGCGGTCCACGGCGCGCTCTGCACCGTGGCCTCGCTGAACCACCGCCGGGTCTGGGGCAGCAGCGCCACGCCCGTCACGCCAAGCCCCGGACGGCGCGCGCCGGTGGACGGGTGCCGGCAATCGACGCCACCATCTCCAGCACGTGGCGGGTCTGGCGTACCTGATGAGCCCGGAAAACCCGAACGTTGGCCCAGGCAGCGATCGCGGTGGCGGCCAGGGTGCCGTCCACCCGATCGTCCAGCCCGACGCCGAGGGTCTCCCCGATGAAGTCCTTGTTGGACAGCGCCATCAGCACCGGCCAGCCGGTGGCGACCAGTTCATCGCAGCGGCGCAGTAACTCCAGCCCATGCCAGGTGTTCTTGCCGAAGTCATGGGTGGGGTCGATGAGAATGCCCTCCTTGGGCACCCCGAGTGCAACCAGGTTGCCCGCCTGCGCGGTGAGGTCGTCGATGACCTCACGCACCAGGTCGGTATAGCGCACCCGGTGCGGCCGGGTGCGCGGCGGCGCGCCTCCGGTGTGCGAGCACACCACGCCGCATCGGTACTCGGCCGCGACCTCGGCGAGCCTGAAATCAGCACCCGCCCAGGTGTCGTTGATGATGTCCGCACCGGCCTGCACCGCTGATCGGGCCACCTCGTGGCGCCAGGTGTCAACACTGATCAAAATGTCAGGATGGCGCTGCCGGACGGCGGCCACGAAAGGCACCACACGGCGCGTCTCCTCGGCCACCCCGACGTCGTCGCCGGGACCGGCCTTGACCCCACCGATGTCCACGATGTCGGCGCCGTCGTCGACAGCACGGTCCACTGCCGACATCGCGGCCTGGTCTGAATAGGTGGCGCCGCGGTCGTAGAACGAGTCCGGGGTCCGATTGACGATGGCCATCACCGAGGCCCGGTCGACAGGCAGCGCGCGGGTTCCGAACCGGACTAGGGGCACCTCAGGCCTAGCGGACATCATCCGGCACGCTCAATGGGTGTCCTGCCAGGCCTGATAAGACGCGCCGACCAGGCGGACGACCTCGTCGATCTCATCGGTGACATGCACCAGCGCGAGCTCGGTGTCCCGAAGTTTGCCCTGCGCGGTCACGGTGTCAGCCAGCCACTGATACAGCCCGCCCCAGTAGTCCCGGCCGAACAGGACAACGGGGAATTTGGTGACCTTCTTGTTCTGCACCAGGGTCAGCGCCTCGAACAGCTCATCCAGGGTGCCGAATCCGCCGGGTAAGCAGACGAACGCCTGGGCATATTTGATGAACATCGTCTTGCGCGTGAAGAAGTACCGGAAGTTGATACCGAGATCGACCCAGGGATTGAGCCCCTGCTCGAAGGGCAGCTCGATGCCCAGGCCCACGGACAGCCCGCCCGCCTCGGAGGCGCCGCGGTTGACCGCCTCCATACTGCCCGGTCCTCCGCCGGTGATCACCGCGAAGCCGGCCGCAGCGAGCGCGGCGCCCAGCGCGCGTCCGGTGGCGTACTCCGGATGGTCCCGGGGGGTGCGGGCTGAGCCGAACACGGTAACCGCATGCGGCAACTCGGCGAGCGCGCCGAAGCCCTCCACGAACTCGGCCTGAATCCGCAGCACCCGCCACGGGTCGGTGTGCACCCAGTCGCTGGGCCCGCGCGAGTCGAGCAGTCGCTGGTCGGTGGTGGTCGCCTCGTAACGGCGCTGCCGCCGCAGCACTACCGGACCGCGCTGCTTTTCCCGGGGATGCTCGTCATCCCCGCCGTTGCGGCTCAACCCCGGCCACCCCTCCACCACCATGCCCCCACCCTACGTGTGTGCTTCTCCACCCCGATATGGAGCCATATCGGGGTTGTCGTCCCCCTGTGAGCCCGATATGCCTCCATGTCGGGTCAGAGATCAGGGGTGGGTTGGGTGAGGTAGCGGCGTAGCGCGTGGGTGCAGGTGGTGATCAGGTCGGTGCGGACGTGCTCGTCTCGGGTATGTGCTTGATTGGGGTCGCCCGGGCCGAAGTTCAGGGCCGGGATGCCCAGCGCCGCGAAGCGTGAGACATCCGTCCAGCCGTATTTGGCGACCGGCTCGATCCCGATGGCAGCGAGGAATTCCTGCGTCACCGGCGCACCCAGACCCGGTAGCGCGCCCGCCGCCCCGTCGGTGAACTCCAGGTCGAACCCGTCAAGCACGTCGCGGACGTGCTGCTGGGCGTCGGCCAGCGAGCGGTCCGGGGCGAACCGGAAGTTGATCTGCACCTCGCAGGCGTCGGGTACCACGTTGCCGGCTACCCCGCCGGAGATGCTCACCGCCTGCAAGCCCTCCCGGTAGGTGCACCCGTCGATGTCGACGTCGCGCGGCCGGTACTGCGCCAACCGGGCCAGCACCGGACCAGCAGCGTGGATCGCGTTGTCGCCCAACCACGACCGCGCGCTGTGTGCCCGGCGCCCGGCCGTGCGCAGGGTGACACGCAAGGTGCCCTGGCAGCCCGCCTCGACCAGGCCGCTGGTGGGCTCCGCCAGGATCGCCAGCTGCGCGGCCAGCCAGTCGGGGTACTCGCGCTCGATGCGACCCAGCCCGTTGCGGGCCGCTTCGACTTCCTCGCAGTCGTAGAGCACCACGGTCAGGTCATAGACCGCATCGGGCACCGTGGCCGCCAGGTGCAGGATCATCGCGTCGCCCGACTTCATGTCCGACGTGCCGCAGCCGTAGAGCAGGTCGCCGCTGCGCCGGCTGGGCAGATTGCCGGCGATGGGCACGGTGTCCAGGTGCCCGGCCAGCAGCACCCGTTGCGGGTGGCCGTAATCGGTGCGGGCCAGCACGGTGTTGCCGCTGCGCAGCAACTGCAAGTGCGGCGCCTGCGCGGCCAGCGCCGCCTGCACCGCGTCGGCCAGCGCCGACTCGCCCCCCGACACGCTGGGCACGTCGACCAACGCAGCAGTCAACTCCACGGGGTCGGCGGTAAGGTCCAGATCCACAGCAGTGACGGTAGCGCTGCGCCAATCACCGCGGCTGCCCGGCATGATCACGGGTTAGGTGCCGGCAACGACTTTAACGGCCTGTGGCAGCGATCAATGTCTCCAGCCGCGGCTGCTGACCCGCTACCGTGGCTGGTCGTGGACCACACACCGATCGATTCCGCGCACGGCCTGGGGTTGGCCACCCTCACGCACACCGGCACCGTGCTGGACACCTGGTTCCCGAATCCGGCGCTGGAGCCGCCGCCGCGCGGCACGACGCCGGGAACCGTGCGGGTAGCCCCGGACGAAACTCCCGAGGAGTTCGCCGCGCTCCTCGGCCCGGACCCGGCTCGGGGCGTCGAGCTGGTCGCTGTGCGCACCACCGTCGCCGACCTGCAGGCCCCGCCGATCGACGCGCATGATGTCTACCTTCGCCTGCACCTGCTGTCGCACCGCCTGGTGACGCCGCGCAGCATCAACCTCGACGGGGTGTTCGATCTGCTGTCCAACGTCGTGTGGACCAACTTCGGGCCGTGCCCGGTGCCGGATTTCGAATCCACCCGCCTGCGGATGCGCCAGCTCGGCCCGGTCACCGTCTATGGAGTCGACAAGTTCCCGCGGATGGTCGACTACGTGGTGCCCGCCGGGGTGCGGATCGGCGATGCAGACCGGGTGCGGCTGGGCGCCCACCTAGCCGCCGGCACCACGGTGATGCACGAGGGATTCGTCAACTTCAACGCCGGCACACTGGGCACCTCAATGGTGGAGGGCCGGATCTCCGCCGGGGTCGTTGTCGGTACCGACTCCGATCTTGGCGGCAGCGCGTCGGTCATGGGAACCCTCTCCGGTGGCGGCAAGGAGCAGATCTCGGTGGGCCGGCGCTGCCTGGTCGGCGCCAACGCCGGGATCGGGATCTCCCTGGGTGACGACTGTGTGGTGGAGGCCGGCCTCTACGTCACCGGCGGAACCAAGGTGACGCTTCCCGACGGCGCCATCATCAAGGCCCGCGAGCTATCCGGCACCGACGGAGTGCTCTACCGCCGCAACTCGGTCACCGGAGCCGTCGAGGCGGTGCAGCGGGATGGCAAGGCGGGCATCGAGCTCAACGCGATGCTGCACTCCAACGACTGATGGCTGGATGACCAGCCGCGACCATTAGGATCGCGACCGTGAGCGCCGCCACCCAGGACCAGCAGACCGTCGATCTGGGTGAACCGGTCCACGCCCGGCCGTCCGATCCCACTGTGCACCAACTGCGCGCGGCTCTGGACACCCGGCTGCGGGCCTTGCTCGCGCACGACCCCGGCACCCGGGTGGGCGAAGATCCCGAAGAGTTACATCAGATGCGGGTTGCGGTACGCCGGATGCGGGCCCTGCTCAAGGCCGCCCGGCCGCTGCTGGACCGGAGCTGGGCCGACGATCTGCGTTCCGAATTGGGCTGGCTGGGCCGGTCTCTGGGGCCGGTCCGTGACGCGGACGTGCTCATCGACCGGCTTCGCGGCCGGGCGACCGCCTTTGATGACACCAGCCGCTACGCGGTGGAAACCCTGATCGGGGCGCTGGTGACTGACCGGGAGATCGCCAGGGCCGAGATGCTTGACGTGCTGGGCAGCCGCCGGTACGCCACTTTGCTGCGCCGGCTGGCGACCGCGGTATCCCGACCGTTGCCCGCCGGACCCGCCGGTGGCGGAGCCGCTGCGCTGGTCGAGCTGGTGCGCGCCGAGTACCGCAGGCTGTCCAAGGCAGTAGCAGCGGCCGGCGAGGACCCGCATGACGAGGTTCTGCACGCCCTGCGGATTCACGGCAAGCGGCTGCGCTACACCGGCGAGCTGGCCGCCGCTGGTCGCAAACCGGTCCGCCGGTTGGTGGAGTCCACGGTGGCCCTGCAGGACGTGCTGGGCGAGCACCAGGACGCCTGCGTAGCGCAGCACCGGGTGCGACTACTGCTGGACGGCCTCGGCGACGTTGCCGACGTCGGCGTGGCCTTCGCCGCCGGGCGCCTGGTCGAGCGCGAAGAAGCCAGCCGCATCGAAATGCGGCAAGCCTGGCTCGCCGCGTGGCAGCTGGTGCAGGAGCGGGCACTGTCACTGGAGACGGTGTCCTAACCCGGGGGCCTAACCGGCGCCTAACCGCTGCACCACGGCGTCGATATCCCGATCATGCGCGGTGAGCGAGACCCGCACGTGGCGCGCGCCGGCGGCGCCGTAGAACTCCCCCGGCGCGGCGAGAATACCCAGCTCAGCCAGCCGGGCGACGGTGTCCCAGCACGGTTCACCCGCGGTGCACCACAGGAACAGCCCACCCTGCGACCGCTGCACCCGCAGCCCGGCGCGGTCCAACGCCGGCCGCAGCCGCGCCCGGCGCCGGGCGTACCGATCCCGCTGCCGGCCGATGTGCGTGTCGTCGGACAGGGCGACCACCATGGCCTGCTGTACCGGTCGGGCAACCATCATGCCTGCGTGCCGGCGCACTTCAAGCAGGGCCGCGACCAGCTCCGGATCACCGGTCACGAAACCGGCCCGGTAGCCGGCGAGGTTGGACGATTTGGACAGCGAGTGCACCGCCAGCAGCCCACGGTGATCCACGCCGGACACCTGCGGGTGCAGCACCGACACCGGCTGCACATCCCATCCCAGCGACAGGTAGCACTCGTCTGAGGCCACCATCGCGCCGATCTTCCGGGCCTGGATCACCGCGCTGGCCAGTACCGCTGCCGGCATGACGTCACCGGTGGGATTGCTCGGCGAGTTCAGCCAACGCAACCGGGTGCCCGGCGGTGCCGGCTCATGATCGTCGAGACGGACCGGCGTGGCGCCGGCCAGCCGCGCACCGACCTCGTAGGTGGGATAGGCCAGCTCCGGAAGTGCAACGAGATCACCCGGGCCGAGCCCGAGCAAGGTGGGCAGCCAGGCCACCAGCTCCTTGGAACCCGCCGTCGGCAGCACTGCCTGGGCGGGTACCCCAGGTACGCCATACCGTCGCGCCAGCGCGTCGACGGCGGCTTGACGCAATTCTGGGGTGCCGTGGGTGGCCGGGTAACCGGGCTGCGCCGACGCCGACAGTAAGGCGCGGCGCAGTGCCTCGGGAACCGGATCCACCGGGGTACCGACCGACAGATCGACCGCACCGCCGGGATACTCGGCAGCGCGGCGAGCCGCGCCGGCGAGGCTGTCCCAGGGAAATGCCGGGAGATCCAGGCGTGCGGCGCCCGGGCCTTGCGGGACACCCGCACCCGGGCGGGTCACTCCTCGTTCTGCGGCGGCAGATCAGCAACCATCGGTGGGTCGTCGTTGACCGGACCGACCTTCGACGCTCCTCCGGGAGATCCCAACTCGGTGAAGAAGTCGGCGTTGGCCTTGGTGTAGTCCTTCCACTGGTCCGGCACGTCGTCTTCGTAGTAAATGGCTTCCACCGGGCAGACAGGCTCACAGGCACCGCAGTCGACGCATTCGTCGGGCTGGATGTAGAGCATCCGGCCACCCTCATAAATGCAATCCACGGGGCATTCTTCGATGCACGATCTGTCCATGACGTCCACGCAGGGCTCTGCGATCACATATGTCACGGGGTATCTCCTGCTCCTCACTCGCGGTACCCGAACGGGCCGTCTACCTGCACAGTATCTCCGCCCGCGCAGGCGCCGACCAACCACCCCACCAGTCAGGATCGGGCCATTGCCCGGCCCAGCGCCACCGCAGCCGGCAAGGTGCCGCCAGCCAGCAGCAGCCCGGTGCGCCAGTCTCCGACCAACAGCACGTCACCTCCTGGTCCACCGGCACCGAGTACCCCGATGGCGAGCAACCACACCACCAGCGGGACCGCGGCCACGATTCGAGGTCCGCCCAGTTCGGCCGCGCTTCGGACCAGCCATGGGGTGCTCACCACGGCGAGCAGGATAGTGATCGGAAACGGTGCCGCGCCCACGCGCAGCGGCAGGTAGAGCAGCTCTACCGTCGCCAACGCGACCGCGTCGAACAGCAGCATCACGAAGGTGATTCGGACGAGCACGCTCACTCCTTCGGGTGGGCCGCCGTTGAGTCGGGCAGCCCGCCGAAAAGGTCGTGCCCAGCACCCACGGCGTGGCCGCGAGCCAGGGTGAAGTATTCGGTGTCGAACACTGGCCTGGCCACCCCGTCGGCCAGCGCGAACGCCGCATCCTGACCGCTGGTCCACACCTTGACCTGGGTGCCGTGGGCGCGCATTGCGGCGAGGACGGCAGGGCGGTGTGCAGAGACGTCCAGGGCCGAGGTCACCTCGGCGTCGTCCACACCGGGCAGCCCCCGGTCGTCCGGCAAGGGGAAGGGCAGCTCAGGCATCGCGGCCAGCGCGGTGACTCCACCGGCCACCGCCGAGGTCGGGTGAACCGCCCAAAACACCCGAGCCACCTCGGGTGTCCGCGCTGCCGCGGCCATCGTGACATGGTGGGCCCGAACGTGATCGGGATGTCCGTAACCACCGTCGGGGCCGTAGGTCACCACAACTTGGGGTCGCACCGCATCGAGCACGTCGACCAATGCGTCGACCTGTTCGTCGAGGCAACCGGCCGCGAAAGCCCGCGAGTGCAGCTGCGCTGGCACACTCGCCCTCGCCCCAGGCTCGGCAACCATGCCCGAGTCGCGCCACCGGCCGATCCCGCCGAGAAAGCGCTGGTCGGTGATCCCGAGCACGGCACCCGCGGCACGCAGTTCGGCCAACCGGTAACCACCGAGCTGGTCGGCACGATCGGCGGCCAGACCCCGTAACTCGTCGGTGAGCACCTCACCCTGCTCGCCCAGCGTGCAGGTCACCAACGTGACGCTCACCCCCAGGGCGGCATACCGTGCGATCATTCCCCCGGTCCACAGCGTCTCGTCGTCCGGATGGGCGTGCACCACCACCATCCGCCGCTGGCTCATCGCGTCTCCAACCCCCGCAGTGAGCGGACCCCTGGGTTGGGTGCCAGCCTACTTCGACACCCGGTCAACCGGCTGCGCGTAGGCCCCACTGGGCGATGTTGTACTGGGGGCCGTCCAGCGAGGAGTTGTTGCGGATGTTGGCGATGTCGTTGTAGAGCGCGATGAACGTCGGTTTCTGGTACAGCGGCAGAACATACGCATCCTTGGTCAGCCGGCGGTCCGCCTGGTTGAGCGTTTCTTTGGCCAGCGCCTCGTCCGGGGAATTCTCCGCTGCCGCGATCAATCGGTCGACGTCGGGGTTGCTGTAACGACCGAAATTGTTGCCGGTGGTCCAGAGCTGGCCCGCGCCGCTGTACGGAAACGGCGTGGTGACCCAGGAAAAGACGACGATGTCGAAGTCACCCGCAGACATCGCGGCACCGAGGTCGTCGGCGGGTACCACATCAACGGTGATTCCCAGCGGCTTGACCATTTGAGCGAACATTTCGCACTCAACCTGGCGAACCTGGTTCTTGACGGTGTAGCGCATGCGCAGCGGTGGCACCGTCAGACCATAGGTGGTCTTGAGCTGCCCGCGGTCGATCCGGTAACCGGCCGCAGTAAGGATCTGTTTCGCTCGGGCGAGATTGCCGGAACCCTGACCGGTCTCGCTGACCACATCCTCATAACCACTTTGCTGCGGAACGAAGTTGTGACTGTTCAGCGGTTTGACCTTATTGGTGAATTGGCCCACGGTCTTGTCGATGATGGCCTGCCGGTCGACTGCGGTGAACATTGCGATACGCAGCGCGGGATCGGCAAGGTAAGGGTTGGCCAGGTTGAAGTCGATGTGTTCCCAGCTCAGCCCGAGACCGACGAAGGAGGAGACGCCGGGGATCTTGCGCACCTGCTGCACCTGGTCGACCTGCGGCTGCGGATAGATGACCTGGACCTGATGGTTCTGCAGCGCAGTGCGCTCCCGATCGGCGTCGGTGATCATCCGGTAGGTCACCGAGTCGAGCGCGGGACGCGACCCGTACCACTTCGGGTTAGGCACCAGGGTGATTGATTCGTTGTTGCTGACATTGTCGATCTGGAACGGTCCGCCGGAGTAAGTGGGCACGGTGGTGGCGAACCAGGTGAACGACGCGGCCAGGCCCTGCGGGGTCTTGAGGTCCCCATGTTGGGCCGCGAGGTGCGCCGGGTACAGCGGCGAGCCGCTGCCCCACAGCTTTTTCCAGTCCATAAAGGGCTTGTTGAACGTCACCGTGACCGTCTTACCGCTGTCGGCGCCGACTACCGACTTGATCTGGTCATATCCCGCGGTGCTGGCCGCAGCGCAGCCAGGGCAGTCGCGCCCGTTTTGCACCTTCCAGTTGTAGACGAAGTCATCTGCCGTGATCGGTGTACCGTCCGACCACACCGCATTTGGCTTGATCTTGTAGACGATCGTTTCCGGGTAGGTAGACGTCACTTTCACCGAGTCCAGCAGCTCATTGTTCATCGCCACGGTGAGATCGGGCGCGGTGATGAAGGTGCGAGGCAACGATCCGGACAGTACCCAGCCGGTCTCCAATACGTTTCCCTGGCTGGACAGTAGGTTCCAGTTTGAGATGTTCTTGTCGATGGCGTAACTGAGCTGGCCACCGCGCCGCAACTTGCCCGGCTCGGCGAGGTTGCAGGTGTTCGGGTTCGCATCGCAGGTCGCGAAGACCGTGCCGGTCTGGCGCTGCGCAGCCGTACCTGTGGGTTGGGATCCACCGCAGCCGACCAGCGCAACGAGGAGCGCTGCCAGCAGCGTTACCGCAGACCGTGTCCGTGTTCGCGTCACGCATCCCATGGGCCGGTGACCCTAGCCCCCTGCCGAGCACCGCTACGGCAGTGGTCTGACGTGTGCTCCCGGGTTGCCACCGGCTCCGATATCACTCAGCAGGTGCTACCGCGACTGCTCGGGCAGCGTCGGCGCCCTCGTTGAGCAGCACCCGAAAGCCGTTCTCGTCAAGCACCGGCACCTTGAGCGCCACGGCCTTGTCGTACTTGGATCCCGGCTCTTGACCGACGACGACGAACGCGGTCTTCTTCGACACCGACCCGGCCGCCCGGCCACCTCGCCGGGTGATCGCCTCAGTGGCCTCGTCCCGGGAAAATCCTTCGAGTGAGCCGGTGACCACGATCGACAACCCTTCGAGGTGGCGTACCACCGAGTCGTCGACCGGCTCAGCCAGCCGCACTCCCGCGGCGCGCCATTTGGCCACCACCTCGCGGTGCCAGTGCACGGCGAACCATTCGCGCACTGCAGCGGCGATCGTCGGGCCAACGCCGTCGACTGCGGCCAGGGCCTGCTCGTCGGCCGCTTCGATGGCGTCCAAGGCGCGGAATTCTCGGGCCAGCGCCTGCGCCGCGGTGGGCCCGACGTGCCGGATCGACAGCGCCACCAGCACCCGCCACAACGGGCGATCCTTCGCCGACTCCAAGTTGGCTAGCAACTTGCGCCCGTTGGCTGACAGCTCTCCCGCCTTGGTGCGGAATAGATCCACCGCCAGCAGTTTCGACTCGGTGAGGGTGAACAGGTCACCCTCGTCGTGCACGACGCCGGCAGCCAGCAGCGCGACTGCGGCTTCGTACCCCAGCATCTCGATGTCGAAGGCCCCACGCCCGGCCATGTGGAAGATCCGCTCCCGCAGCTGCGCTGGGCAGGACCGGGCGTTGGGACAGCGGATGTCGACGTCGCCCTCGCGCTCATGACGCAGTGGCGTGCCGCATTCCGGGCACGTCGTGGGCATGACGAACTCGTGCTCGTCGCCGGTGCGCAGGTCCACCACCGGGCCGAGAACTTCGGGGATGACGTCGCCGGCCTTGCGGATGGTCACGGTGTCGCCGATCAGCACGCCCTTGCGGCGTACCTCGTCGGCGTTGTGCAGCGTCGCCAGCGACACCGTGGACCCGGCGATGGTGACCGGCTCCATGAACGCGAACGGGGTGACGCGCCCGGTACGGCCGACGTTGACCCGGATGTCGAGCAGCTTGGTGGTGGCCTCCTCCGGGGGGTATTTGTAGGCGATCGCCCATCGCGGTGCCCGCGATGTCGAACCCAACCGGCGTTGCGCCGACACCTCGTCGATTTTCACGACCACGCCGTCGATCTCGTGCTCCACGTCGTGGCGGTGCTCGCCCCAGTAGGCGATGTGTGCGATCAGCTCGTCGATCGTGGACAGCAGCGTGGTGCGCTCGGAGACCGGCAGTCCCCAGGCGGCCAGCGCCTGGTACGACTCCGATTGACGCGCCGGCTCGAACCCGCGCCGGCGACCCAGGCCGTGGCACAGCATCCGCAGTGGGCGGGTCGCAGTGACCCGCGGGTCTTTCTGCCGCAACGAGCCTGCCGCGGAGTTGCGGGGATTGGCGAAGGCCGGCTTGCCCGCCTCGACCAGCGCGGCATTGAGCTCGGCGAAATCGGCGAGCCGGAAGAACACCTCACCCCGCACCTCGAGCAATTCCGGTACCGGGAAGTCGGCGCTGGTATGCAACCGGTCCGGGATGTCGCGCAGGGTGCGCAGGTTGAGCGTGACATCCTCACCGGTACGCCCGTCGCCGCGGGTCAGTCCACGGACCAGACGCCCATTCTCATAAAGCAGGTTCACCGCCAGACCGTCGATCTTCAACTCAGCCAGGTAGTGCACCTGGGCACCCACCTCGCGGGTGACCCGGTCGACCCAAGCTCGTAGCGCGTCGGTATCGAAGGCGTTGTCCAGGCTGAGCATCCGCTCGAGGTGGTCGTGCGCGGCGAACTCGGTGCTGAAGCCGCCGCCGACTACCTGCGTCGGGGAGTCGGGCGTGACCAGCGCCGGCCAGCGTTGCTCCAGCTGTTGCAGCCGCTGAAACAGCCGGTCGAACTCGGCGTCGGAGACGGTGGGAGCGTCGAGCACGTAGTACCGGAACTGGTGGCCGCGCACGGTGTCGACAAGCTCGCCGTACTCAGCCCGTACCTCGGCAGGCGGTTCGGTCATATGCTCGACCCTGCGAGCAGGTCTTCGGTGTCCATGCTCGACCCTGCGAGCAGGTCTTCGGTCCCGACGCTCGACCCTGCGAGCAGGTCTTCGGTGTCCATGCTCGACCCTGCAATCACGCAGAGCAGACTAGCTCCGGACCCTGACAAGGTGTCGGACACTCGCGACACGAGCGCGGCCCCACACCGTCGACCGGTGCGGGGCCGCGCGCGAAAAGCGCTGATAGAGGGGCTAGAGGGCGCGAACCGAGTCGGCCTGCGGGCCCTTTGGGCCCTGGCTCGACTCGAACTCCACGCGCTGGTTCTCGTCCAAGGTGCGGTAGCCGTCTCCCTGGATGGCGGAGAAGTGGACGAATACGTCGGGGCCACCCCCGTCGACGGAGATGAAGCCGAAGCCCTTCTCCGCGTTGAACCACTTCACGACGCCCTGTGCCATGTGCTCTCCCTAAAGACTGACGCTGTGGAATCTGCAGCCAGCACCGTGCCGGCCGCACGGTTGCGCGGACCACGCGCCCCGATGGGAGGCGTCCCCGAGGGGAGCGCGAAGCCCGTAGTCAGACATTCCACGGACGCTTCACAACGATCGGGGAACCTACACGACCACAACCTGGCGCCACGCTATCACCTTGCGCAGCCGGCCCTGGGGCGGGACATTCGTCAGATCGGCTGTAATGCGGGTTTGATGTTGGCGTTGTGGTGGAAGACGTTGTCCGGGTCGTACTCGGCCTTGATCCGAGCCAACCGTGCGTACTTGGCCGGACCGTAAGCGTCCCGGACCCGATCCTCGTCCACCGCCATCACATTGAGATAGCTGCCGCCACCGTTGGCATGCGGACGCAAGGCCTCCGAGAACGAGCGGACCCAGGCGCGAGCGCCCGGTAGCTGCTCAGCGTCCTCGGCCTTCGCGATCAGGAAGGCGTTGAACTGCGCCGCCCGGCTGCCCCCGAACGCGGTCTCATCGTCCCCGACCTTGCCGTAAGCCTCACCCAGCGCATCGATGAACAAAACCGACAGCGGCGAGGTTTTGCGTGGCTGGTGCTCGGTGATCACCTCGATTACGTCGTCGGACAGCTCGTCGAGAAAAACCGCGCGGTCGTAGCAGTGCAGTCCCCACCGGCTGTCCTCGTCGATGATCTGCTGCAGCTGCGTGTAGGGCATCGGGGTGACGAAATCGAACAGCGCGGGGAGTGCCTCGCGGATGTTCGCCACAATCCGGGCGTGCTCGCCTTGCGTTCCGAAGCCCGCGATCAGCAGCGCATAGCCGGGCATGCGGTGGAACTGCTCAGGTACGAACGGCGCCGGGGGTGCGTTCAAGCCGACGATCGCCGCGGTGGCGCCCGCCGGGAGGGTGGCGACGACGTCACGACTAAGCCGCAAAGCTTCGCTGCCCTGGGCGAGACCCCAGAAGAACAGGCCCAGGTGCACTATCGGACCGACCGGGTGCAGCCTGAACTCGAAGTTGGTCACCACACCGAAGTTGCCGCCACCGCCGCGTAGCGCCCAGAACAGATCGGGGTTCTCGTCGGCGGCGGCGCGTAGCCGGTGGCCGTCGGCAAGGATGACTTCGGCACAGACGAGGTTGTCCAGCATGAGGCCGTACTGCGGGGTCAACCACCCCATCCCGCCGCCCAGCGTGAGACCGCCCACGCCGGTATGGCTCACCATTCCCGCAGGCGTCGCCAGGCCGAACTCCTGGGTGGCCGTGTCCAAGTCCCCCACCGTCGCTCCCCCGCCGACTCGGGCCCGCCGTGCCACCGGATCGACCGACACGTCGCGCATCGGGCTGAGGTCGATCATCAGCCCGTCATCGCAGATGGCCCGGCCGGCGGCGTTGTGGAAACCGCCTCGCACGGAGATGTCCAGGCCACGTTCCCGGGCAAGCCCGATGGCCATGGTGACATCGCGGGCGTCGGCGCAGCGCACGATCACCGCCGGGTACCGGTCGATTGCGCCGTTCCAGGCCGCGCGCGCCTCGTCGTAGCCGACGTCGCCTCGGGTCAGCGCAGCGCCGGACAACTTCGCGCGAAACCGTTCGATATCGATGGTCTGTGTCATGGGCAACTCCATCCGTGCGCACATATCGTACTTCGAACGGGTGTAACTCCAAAGAATGTCATCTGAATACATAAAGCAACTAAAGAGTCAGTTGCCAATCGACTGCGCGGTGATACGGGCGAAACCCGATCGCCTGGTTGATCGCCACCATGTACGGATTGGAATCGGCATTGCACGTGTCGATGAAGCGCAGCTCGGGGCGCTCACGGCGAGCGAGCGCGAGGTTGGCCACCTTGATCAGCATGCCCAGCCGGTGACCACGGTGCTCCGGCGCAACGAGGGTGTCACCCTGCCAGGCGTACCAGCGCGAAGTGGTGTCAGCGCCGATGTGAGTGAAGGCGACCAACCGCCCGGCGCGGTCCATCGCTGCGGTCGTGACGTTGTGCTGCCCGCGGCCGAGCCAGCAGGCGTCCCTGGCCTCGATCCGCGCCGCGTCGTAGGTTTCCTGCTCCCACTGCAGGTCGTCCAGCGGCGCGTCGGTGGACATCCGTACGGTGAGGTAGGCGACGTCATCCAGCCATTGCGTCGGCGTGGCGCCCACCCATTGGACCAGCGAGTAGTCCCCGGAGCGGGCCCGCGCCTGCGCCTCGAGCCGGACCAGCAGAGCTAGGTCCATCGTGTTGATGTCGAGGCGCCGCCGGGTCTGCACCAAAGCCGGCACCGCGCCAGCGGCCGCGGCGAATCGCGCTGCCGGATCGGAGGCGGCTGTATCGAGCGGCTGCGACACCCAGAACACCAGACGGCGACGGTGCTCCCGGATGGCCTCGGCGCACAAGTGAGCGAGCAGGACCCGACCGATGCCGCACCGCCGGTGCTCGGGTGCCACCAGGATGTCGCCCTGGGCGTTGCGCACGTTGTCGAGCATCGGGAGATCAAGCGCGCAAGCACCCACCACCGAGCCGGCTACCCGAGCCAGCCACGTCGTCTGGACGTCCCCGGGCCAGGGGTGCCGGAAGCGGCCCAGCTCATTGACCCAGCACGGCGGCGGATCGTCGGGCTGGTCCGCGGCCGCCACCGCGCAGCACAGCTCGTACCACTGCCGGATGGCGTCCTCATCGGACGGGTCTACCGGGGCGAAAGACAGCCCACTGCGGCTGACGGTGGACATGTCCCTATCCCGCCACGAGCGCGGGGCCGATGCCACCGGTTTTCCGGCTACCCCAACCAGGAGTCGGGCGGGTCGAGGAACGCCTGTCCCAGGTCCCGAGCCAGGGTCAAGGCGCGCCGGGCCCAGCCCGGGGTGGCGCCGGCCAGGCCGCACGACGGCGTCGGCAGGCAACGCTGCGCCAGCAGCTCCCGGTCAAAACCAAGCCGATCCACCAGATTCAGCGCAGGACGAGCCAGTGCCTCGAGACTGGATGGCACTTCGGGCGCCAGCGCCGGCACCAGACCGAGCAGCACCGATACCCCGGTGTCCCACGCTTCGCCGAGGGCGTCGATGGTGGACCCGGGCGCTCCGGCGAGCAATCCGGCGTCGACGGCCAGCGCGTCTGCCCCGGCCCGGCGCAGCAGCGCCAGCGGTGGCCGCGGTGCGCAGCAGTGCACGATCCGCGGGACCGGCAGCGCCTCGAGCACGCCACGCAGCAGCTCCACCGCGTCACCTTCAGGCACAGCGGGCACGGTGCCGTACCCAGACGGGGTGGGCACCCCGCCGGCCAGCACCGCAGGCAGGCCCGGTTCGTCGAGCTGCACCACCGTGGCGACGCCGAGCCGGCGGGATACCTCGGCGGCGTGCGCGCGCAACCCTTCGGCCAGCGACGCGGCGAACTCACGCAACGCCCCGGCGTCGGTGAGCACCTTGTGGCCGGTGCGCAGCTCGATCTCGGCGGTCAGGGTCCAGGGTCCGGCAGCCTGCACCTTGATCACTGCCGGCCGGGCGCCGGCGGAGTCCACCGCTTCCTCGAGCGCGTCCAGGTCGGTGCGCAGCAGGTCGACGGCCCGGCGGTGGTCCCGGCCGGGTCGCGCGCTGACCCGGTACCCGAAGGGCACCAGCTCGACGGCGAGATCGACGAGCAGCGCCGCGGTGCGGCCGATCAGGTCGGCACCGGCACCTCTACCAGGTAGTTCGGGCAGGTGTGGCAGCTGGGGCAGCTCGCCGACGACGGTGCGGGCCGCTTCCAGAGCGTCGGTGCCGGGCATCGATCCGATCGCGGTCGCGGTGCCGGCTGGCCAGGGCAGTAGGTCGGTCACCGGAGATGTCTATCAAGGACTCACCGGCACTACGTGGCGGACCTCGAGGACTTAGGTGCGATTACGAATTGCCTCGCACCATGACCGCTGGGCACGGTTGGGCACGGGCCCTGCCCCGGGGCCGGAATCTCTAGGAGGTATCGATGTCTGACCCACGCAGCGATGCTCAGTTAGACCGTCAGCAAGTGGAGTTGCTGCCGGCTCGCACCCTGTTGTCCACCTTTGCCCGAGACACCGGTGGGCCGCCGCGTGGCGGGCCACCGAACCCGATCGAGACCCTGTTGAGCCACGTGCACATCCTGGACTTCCCTGGCCCCAACGACGGCTTTGTCGGCTCGGGCGGCGGCGGCACCGGCGGTGTCTAGGGCCGGCAAGACCGGCCCGATCATCGCGTGCTGGTGATCGTGGCGCTGCCCAGCACGATGTCACCGCAGGGATCGGGACGGTACAGGGCGACGGCCTGGCCAGGAGCCACTCCCCGCAGCGGTTGCCGCAGCTGCACCAGCACGCCGCCGTTGACGGCCTCCGCGACGGCGCCGGCGCAACCACCGTGTGCCCGGACCTGCGCGACGCATTCGACCGGGCCATCGGGGACACCGCCAGCCCACACCGGGTGCTGCGCCTCGATCACGTTGACGTCCAGGTGCTGCGCGGAGCCCACCCGCACCGTGCCGGTCGCCGGCTCCAGCGCCAGCACGAAGCGCGGCCGGCCATCGGGCGCCGGGCGCTGCAAGCCCAGCCCGCGGCGCTGGCCGACGGTGAAGCCGTGCACCCCGTGGTGGCTGCCCAGCACCTCACCGGTCTGTCCATCGACCAACTGACCTGGCCGGGCGCCCAGCCGGTCGGCGAGGAAGGCCCGGGTGTCTCCGGAGGGGATGAAGCAGATGTCGTGGCTGTCCGGCTTGGCCGCGACGGGCAGTCGGCGCCGGGTCGCCTCGGCCCGGATGCCGGCCTTGGGAGTGTCGCCGACCGGGAACAGCGCATGGGCCAGCTGGTCGGTGGTGAGGCTGGCCAGCACGTAGGACTGGTCCTTGCCCGCGTCCACGGCCCGGCGCAGCACGCCGCCGGCCAGGCGTGCGTAGTGACCGGTGCAGACCGCGTCGAAGCCCAGTGCCCGGGCCCGGTCCAGCAGCGCAGTGAATTTAATCTTTTCGTTGCACCGCAGGCACGGGTTGGGGGTGCGCCCGGCGGCGTACTCCGCGACGAAGTCGGCCACCACGTCGGCGCTGAACTGCTCCG
>DATFDO010000116.1:0-17424 GCA_035252045.1 Pseudonocardiaceae bacterium | reverse complement strand
GCCACACCCGGACGGCCCGATGAGCGTCACGATGGCGCCCTCGGGGATTTCCAGATTGAGCCCGGCGACGGCAGGCCTCGGCTGCTTCGGGTAGGTCTTGCTGACCCCCTCCAGGGCGATCATCGTCCGCTGACCGGCCCGGCTCGTACGGTCAGCCCGAGGTGGCATGGTGTCAGACACGGATGCCCCTCGGAGTGGTCAGCCGCCGGACGACCGCAAAAATGACCTCGTAGCCGGCGGCCACCACAAGGCATCCCAGCGTGCCGCTGATGACCTCGTTGAACGAGTTGACGGCGCCGAGCCGGGCCAGGCCGTCTTGCAACGGCCTGCCGAAGCCGGGACCGTCGATGATGGCTGCCACCACGCCGATCGATATCACGATCAGCACCGCGACCCGGATCCCGGAGATGATCACCGGCCAGGCCAGCGGCAGCTGTACCCGCAGCATCCGGCGGACCGGGCCCATCCCGACGCCGCGCGCGGCCTCGAGCACGGCGGGATCCACAGAGGACAGCCCAGCCACGGTGTTGCGCAGAACCGGGTAGATCGCGTACAGGGTGAGCGCGACGATGCTAGGAGTGACTCCGAGACCGAGCAGCGGTTGCAGCAGGCCGAACAATGCCAGTGACGGGATCGTCAGCGCGGCCGAGGCCAGCAGCAGTGACGTCTCACGGCTGCCCACCCGGAGGGTGCGCCGCCATGACGGGGGAGTGAGCTGGTTGGTGTGCAGCACCAGGGCCAGCGCCAGCGAAATCACGGTGGCGAAGGCCACCGAGTAGAGCACCAGCAGAAAGTGCTGCTGAGCGTAGAAGATCAGTTGGGTGGAGTTCTCCGACAGGTACTCAAGGTAGGAGTCCATCACGCAGTCGCCTACCCGCGCCCACCCACAGGCTCACCCGGCTGTGTGAGCGCCGTGGTGCCCGTCCCACTCGGTGCGGTGAACAGACGCGCGCTCTCAGCGACATCGCTCGGCTGGCAGAGTGCTGGTCGCAGCAGCTGTCGGTCCAGCAGCATGTATCGAGGCTAGCGTAGCGTTATCGAATCACCAACGTGCAGCTTCCGGGTTCTGGCCCGCCAAGGCCAGTGCCTCATCGCGGATCAGTAGGGTCCAGTTACCACCGTCTCCTGGAGGCAGCAACTATCGTGCTGAGTATGAACAGCGCCTTTCCAGCAGATATCGTCGGTCTGGAGGTGGCCGAGCACGGCACAGACGCGCGCATCGTCACCGTGACCGGTGAGGTGGACGCGCTCACCGCGCCGGAACTGGCGGACTGCCTGGCCGGGCAGCTTGCTGTTGCCAGGCTCGTCGTGGTGGATCTCGACGGTGTGCATCTGCTGGCATCTGCTGGCTTGCGGGTGCTGTTTGAGATTGACGAACTTGCCACCCAGCAGGATCGCCGGCTGTGCCTGGTGTGCAATTCTCCCACTGTCAATCTCGTAGTGGAGACCGCCGGCCTGCGTGACCACTTCACTTTCATCGGTACCGTGGCGGATGCCCTCGGCGACGCACCGTGACCGGTCAGGCGGCGCGGTGTCCCTCCCCCGTCAGATTCAGATGAAGCCGGACAGCCGTGCCGCCGGAATCGCTGTGCACCTCGACGAGATCACTGAACTGCCTGGCCAGCCATAGCCCGCGCCCACGCGGGTGATTGACGGCAGGAGGAAGGTATCCCGCCAGCGGGTCGCGCAGGCCCGCGCCGGTGTCGCTGACTTCGCACACCACCGCGTCCGGGCCGGGCCAGATTTGCAACACGCCCGACCCACCGCCGTGCTCGATCACGTTGGTCGTGACCTCGTTGACTGCCTGAACAAAGTGCTCGATGGGCCGCGCGGCCGCCCCGGCCGCAGTGGCATGGGAGCAGACGAATGCCCGCATGGTGGCTAGCTGATCCGTTCGTTGGAATCGCAGCCACAGGGCCGGTGGCGGTAGCTCAGGCAGCGGCAGCCGGAGGCGTTCGGCGTTGAATATCACCGGGTCCGTATAGGCCGGGCTGGGGCACGGATCGCCGTTGACCAGCAGCTCGGGGTGGGTCCGGGCCACCGTGGCCACCACATCAGGATCAACGAGGCGGGTGTCGTAACTGCACACCAACATGGCATTGCCGGTCGCTACCGCGGCGTTGACCAGCGACTCGTGGCCGGCCCACTCTCTGATCTGCGATGCGGTGCGCGCCCCACAAATCGGTTCTCCGATCATCCGCAGCCGCTGCCCGTGTTGGGCCGCCGCCCGCGCAGCGCGGTCCAGGGCCGCCAGCGCTCGCACCGGGTGCCGGTACCACTGGCTGCATTCGCAGAACGTCACATCACGGGCATCCGCACCCAGCGCCGCGCGCAACCAGTCGGCATTACGCCGGGTGGTCGTGATCCGGATCGGGTCGCCGCTGTTCAGCCCGTCCCGGACAAACGGAACAGCGCCCGCCAGAAACTCGCTCTCCGACCCGTACAGCAACGCCTGATGCGCCAACATGCCACCTTGGTTGGTGTTCAATCCCCGGCAACGACCCGCACTCTCCGGCTCTTCGGTATGCAGGGTAGTAGGGGTCAGGCGGCGCGCACATCCGTCCCGGGCAGGACATCGGGCAACCCTCACGGCATCAATGCCCGGTCATACCGCCGTCCACGGCGAGTGTGCTGCCGGTGATATAACTTGATGCTGGACTGGCCAGGAAGACAATCGCGGTGCTCAGCTCGTGCTGCTCGCCGATCCTGGCCATCGGGCTCGACCGCACGATTACGGTCAACATGTCTTCGGGGATCTCAGCCGTCATCTCAGTGGCGAAGTAGCCAGGCGCCACGGCGTTGACCCGGATTCCCCGCCGTCCGGCCCATTGCTGGGAAAGATCGCGGGTGAGACCGATGAGACCTGCCTTGCTGGCGGCGTAGGCGGCCTGGGGCGCCACCGTGTTGACGAGTCCCAGCACGCTCGAGACGTTGACGATGCTCGAGCCCGGCTGCATAACCCTGCCGCAGGCTTGGGCCATCCAATAGGCGCCGTTGAGATTGACATCGATCACTCGGCGGAAGTCGTCGGGGTGTTCCCTGATCGCCGGCACGGCGGTACCGATTCCGGCATTGTTGATCAGAACATCGACCTTGCCGAAGTGACCCACTGCCGCGTCGACCAGCGCCGCGCATTGCGCCGGCTCGCTGACGTCGGTGGCGACGGGAAGCGCCCGCCGCCCGACATCGATGATCTCTGCGCTGACGTCGGCCAGCCGGTCGGCGCGACGGGCGCCGAGCACGACGTCTGCCCCGGCCTCGGCCAGCGCAATAGCAAAGCCGGCGCCGAGACCGGAGCTGGCACCGGTGACCACGGCGACCTTTCCGTCCAGCCGGAACAGGTCCAACACTCCAGCCATTGAGGGCCTCTCCTTGCGTCCGGTGACTCAGCGGTGCGGGGCGAGGGCGTTGATACCGGCGGCGGCAAGCAGCGGCACAGCCTGGCCGGCGGTCTCGAAGCCGGAGCCCAAAGTGAACCCGCCGGTGTAACGTGCGTGGACGCCCGCTGCGATGACAGCGCCTTTGAAATAGCCGAGTGCTCGGTAAAAGGCCAGGTTGTCCAGGTTGCGCCCGGATGCGACGGCATAGCGCTGGGTGAGATCGTCGGCCGAGGGCAGGCGCTTGCTGGTCGAGGCGGCGCAATCGCCAAGGACGAAGTCAAGCGCCGGATCCGAGTAGGCCAGATGCAGCCCGAGATCGGCCAGCGGGTCCCCGAGGGTGGCCATCTCCCAGTCGACCAGCGCGCGCACCGTGCCGGCATCAGCGGCGTCGAGGATGGCGTTGTCGATGCGGTAGTCGCCGTGCACGATCGAGGTCGCGCTTTCCGCCGGGCAGGTCTTGGCAAGCCGCAGGTGCAAGGTTTCGACGTCGGGAAGCACCCGGCTGCGCACCCGGTTCCACTGGTCGTGCCAGCGGCGGATCTGCCGCGCCAGGTAGCCTGCCGGCCTGCCGAACCCGCCGAGTCCGACCGCCTTCGGGTCGACCGCATGCAACTCGGCCAGCACGTCGATCAAGCCGTATGCGCAGCGGATGATGTCCGCACCGGGCAGCGCGTGCAGTTCGTCCTGGGTCCGGATCACTTGTCCCGGCACATAGTTGACCACCGAGAATGGCATGCCGAGGATCGCCAGGTCCGCGCCCAGCGCCACTGGGCGCGGGACCGGAACGCTGGTATCGGCCAGCGCCGACACGACCTGATACTCACGGGTCATGTCGTGTGCCGAGGGGGTCAGCCCGCCCAGTGGTGGACGGCGCAGCACCCACGTAGAGTGCCCGTCCGTGAGCCGGTAGGTCAGGTTGGATCGGCCGCCAGGTAACAGCTCGGCGCTCAGCGGCCCGCGCACCTCGGGCACCGCAGTGTCGAAGAACTTCTGTACCGCCGCCAGGTCCAACCCCTCAACGATCATCTGTGCCGGCCTTGTCGATGTGATCTCGGTGGCGGCGCAGGACCCGGCGGGCGATCGCCCACCGATGGGTCTCAGACGGGCCGTCGTAGATCCGGAACGGCCGGACCTCGCGCAGGAACCGGCCGAGCGGCAGATCCCCGGATATTCCCAGCGATCCGCAGACCTGCACGGCTCTGTCGACTACTCGCCAGATGGCCTCCGCGCTGAAGGTCTTCGCTATTGCGGTCGACTGGGCGGCGCAGCGGCCCTGGTCGAGCTCCCAGCACGCGCGCAGGATGAGCCCGCGGGTAGCGGCGATGTCGATCTCATTGTCGGCGATCATCTGTTGGATCATGCCCAAATCCGCCAGTCCAGAGCCGAACAGCCGCCGGTCCGCGGCACGGGCCACGGCAATGTCCTGGGCTCGCCGCGCGATGCCCAGCCAGCGCATGCAGTGTGTGGTCCGGGCCGGCCCGAGCCGCACTTGGGCGTAGTCGAATCCCCGGTCGACCTCGCCGAGCACCGCATCGCCGGGCACCACGCAGGCGTCGAACAGGATCTCGGCGTGCCTGCCGAACGCGTTGTCATCGAGCGAGTCGATGTGCCGGACGGTCTTCATGCCCGGGTTCGATGTCTCGACCAGGAACATCGTCGCGCCACCCCGGTCGCCCGGTTCGCCGGAGGTACGGGCCATGCAGATGGTGTACGCCGCGCCGTCGGCTCCCGTGATGAACCACTTGTGCCCGTCGATCTGCCAACCCTCCCGGACCCGCTTCGCACGGGTTGTCAGCGCCGCCGGATCGGAACCGGCACCGGGGGCGGGCTCGGTCATCGCGAAGCAGGACCGCACCTGCCCGGAGATCAACGGCCGCAGGTAGCGCTGTTTCTGCCGGGAGGTGGCAACGGCCTCCAGCAGGTGCATGTTTCCTTCATCGGGTGCAGCGATGTTGAGTGCCAGCGGGCCGAGCAGCGAGTAACCGGCTTCCTCGAAGACGGCGGCGCGGCCGCGCATGTCCAGTCCGTGACCGCCGTACTCGACGCTGACGTGCGGGGTGAACAGACCGGCGCCCTTGGCCGCTTGTTGCAGCTCGGCTCGGATCCGATCGGATTGGGTGGCGGCACCGTGCTGGTGCTCGAATGGAATCACCACCTCGCGGATGAACGCCGCGGTGCGATGTGCGAGATCCGCGACGTCGGGATCGGCAGCGAACTCCACAGCCACGATGCCTCCAAGCGTCATTGACTCCTGGGCGCCGCGGATCACGTCATCGCTGTGCCGAGGACTGACCTCCCAGCGTAGAAGCGATCGAACTCGCACTGCGGTAGATGTCCAACACCGACGCATTAATCTGCTTCGCAGACTTATTGATCGACGGAACCGTGTTGTTCACCGACTTCAGGCTGTTATCGATGCTTCCCGCTGAATCCGCGATACGCCCAATCGTCGGGCTCAGATTCGCGGCCGCATCACGGATCTGATTCGCATTACTAGCGATATCGTTGAGGACCGGAAGGGTATGAAGCTTTCGGGCGGTCGGAGTCAATGCACTGTTGATGACATGGACACGACTTTCGATCCGGTTGGCAGTGGCCAGGATACCGGTCAGAAATATGACCGCAGTCAGTGCCCACAGGATGACGATGACAAGCATGATCGCTGGCAGAGCGGGAGACGTTAGACGTCGCATCAGTCACCTCGCGGCAGGTGCGGTTGGTCCTCCAACTGGAGGCTAATCATGCTGACATCGTTTGGAATACCCCGCAGGAGGCTGATGATGCGCACCGGCGAAGCCCAGCCGGTTGCGGCGGCGCGCGCCGCACGGTCGCGCCCGATGCCGCGTAGCCGTACCGCCCGGATCCAGGTAGTCGATCACTCGCATCGCCAGGCCGCGAAGCGATAAGGCTCGTCCTTGGTAGCAGCGCACAGTCGAGGCGCCCCGGCCTCGGTCCAGCGCCGGTCCCTACGGAGCCGGCCGGTCCGTAGGGCCTGTCCACCGATCGTATTTGTCGTCAAGGAAGAGTGAGAACGTGGAAAAGACCATCGGTATCTACTTCTGGAAGAACATGACTATGCTCGATGTGCTTGGGCCACAACAGTTCCTCGGGTTCGTCCCGGGGTTCAAGGTGGTGACCTTCGCCAGCACGACGGATCCGGTGGTATCCGACACCGGCGTCCGCCTGATTCCCGACTGTGATTTCTCGACCTGTCCGCCTCTCGACATCCTCCTCGTGGGAGGCGGTGTTAACCCGCTGCCGGAGATGCGAGACCCGTGTACGCGCGGGCCGTCGAAAGCGGCGTGGCTGTGGTCGTTTCCGCCTCGTGACGAGTTCTACGGCCAGCGACGACTGCTGGAGTCCGATCCGTACGGCTACCTCGTCGACCTCTCCAACCCCACCGCCGCGGTCCAGGACCTTGGCGGCACCCGGTGACGGCCACGGCTGCCACTGCCGATGTCGGGAAGAATGCGAGCAATGCGCGCCTCAGTGATCGGATGTGGCATCAGCGGCGCAAGTGTCGCACTGTCGCTCGCGGAGATCGGTTTCGAAGTCGAGGTCTACGAAGCCACCCTCCGAGCTAGGGAACACCACGGTTGGGTCACCCTCGGGCCCTCGGCGATGACGGGGCTCGATCGGCTCGGCGTCGGAGACCGAGTCTGGGCAGAGGGGTTCCCCGTCACGAATGTGCACACGGTCGACACCGTCACCGGCGCTGTCACCGACTTCTCTCGTTACGAGGCCACGCATCGCCACCCGAGCACCCATGTGTGGCGGCGCGACCTGTTGTCCATCTTGCGAGATCGTCTCGACAAGATCGGCGTCACCTGCCGCTACGGCAGCACGGCAACGGTGGCAGACCTGAATGCGGACTTGATAGTGGGCGCTGATGGGACGTGGTCAGCCACCCGGCGAGCGATCGGCAACGTCACCGAACCCGTCTACACTGGCCAGATCATCCGCTACGGCCACCACCCGCGGCCCGCACCCGGTTTGCCGACTGGTGTGCTGCACTTTTGGCGTCACCACGGAGGGGTCGTCGGCTACGTCGCAGACTCGCGGGACGGGTCATTCTGGTTCAGCCGCTACAACAGCGACACCCCCACCTTGACCGTCGACCTACGCACCATGACCGCGCCGTTGCGCGATACGCCCGTGCATGAGGTGCTCGACACCTCGTCCTGGGTCAGCGGCCCGATCGCGCTCTATGACCTCGACCCGAACGGCATATGGCACCAAGAGCACACAGTCTTGATCGGCGACGCCGCCCACGCACTGTCCCCGGCCGCCGGTCGAGGCGCAACCTCGGCGATCGAGGACGCCATCATTCTGGCTAAAAACCTCCGCCAGCACGCCTACCGCGTCCGAGCGGCCCTCGAATGCTTCACCGCCAACCGCCGCCCGATCGCCCTCGCCACGTATCGACCCGTTCCCGGTCAGCGACGCGTCGCGATCAGCGCCGAGCAGCTCGATCTGACCGAAGGCATTTAATGCCTCCTGCGCCACCACTGCTGGGCGGTAAGCAGGATCCAATCCCTGAGAAACCAAGCCCAGGTCAACACCGCAACACTCAGCAGAACTCGCTTTGCGCGCCGCACAGCAACCCCCTGTCAGCGATCTACCAGCCATACGACATTGAGTATTATGGACCGTGACAGTCTATGGGATTCCTCGGCTATGACGTCAGGACCCACAAGATCGTCCGATGCACAACAGCGCCCTTCCCCGGGCTGGTGCACCATGGTGATGCCCGCGACCTGGTTCGATCGGCTTTCGGGGGCCAAGGGAACCAAGTCGCGTCCGTTTTTTGCGGTTGCCGGCTGTCCCGTCTCAGGCGACCGGCTCGCGGACATAACTACGAGCCACCTCGATCCCGATGAGCTCAGATGCACCGTTGGGCTCGGGGCCGAGTGTTCTGGCCACCGCAGGGCCGAGTTTCTCGACAAAAGCGCTCGGCGTGCGCCCTGGACTCCCACAGCGCGACGACCCGGAGCTCGCCGTCGCCGGTGGTACCGATATAGCGTGCCGCCATGCCCTCGGGCGGCCCGTCCAGCTGGGCGATGACGGCGTCGACCTGCTCTAGGGACGCGAACGACGGGGTGGCGACCGTGATCCATTGCATGACTAGCCTCCTTATCTTGGCGGCCGGTTGGCTGCAGGAGGAACGCTAAGAATGTGAGCCCATCGCGACATCCGCTGGATGACTCATCCAACTACTTATCGCTCACTCCCGCGTTCCATGCGGCGATCTGGCTTCGCCGAGTGAAGCTCAGCTTGGTGAGAATGTGCTGGACGTGGTTCTGCGCGGTGCGTTCGGAGATGACGAGCCGTTCGGCGATCTGCCGGTTGGTGAGGCCCGCCGCGACCAACTTGGCGACCTGCGCCTCGCGTGGGCTCAGCACCGCGCGGTGCTGGCCGCTGCCGAGGTAGGCCACAAGTGCGCCGGTGCGCTCGACATAGGCGGACATGCCGAGCCCGCGGGCCAGACGGTCGGCCTCGCGGGCAGCGGTGGCAGCACGGTTGACGTCGCCAGGTTGGTTGCGGGCAGCCAGAGCCCTCGCCAGGTGGTAGCAGGCTTCGCCGACGAAACCGCGTGCCCCAGCCCGGTTAGCCTGTTCAGCGGCGTTCGCCAGATCGTCGATGGCCGCGTCGAGGCGGCCGAGCGCGACCGCCCCCCGCCCGAGGGTGAGCTCGATCGGACCCAGGTAGGCGACACCTTCGCCGACCGCATGCTCGCCGCGGAACACCTCGAGCCGCTCGAGGAGCAGCGCCAGGTCTTCGTGGCGGCCGAGATCGGCAGCGGCGCGGGCGCCACACACGTAGGTGTAAAGGACGTGGAATGGCGGGGGAGTCCAGGTTTGCACGGGCCCGGCCTGCTGGTAAGAGGCGGCAGCCTCGTCGGGCAGCCCTGCGTACAAAAGCAACAGCGAGCGCGTCAGCGGACCCATCGTCCGGAACAGCGGCAACGGCTCGAACGGACTTCGCACGAACTCGATCGCCTCATCAGTGACTCCGACGTGGCCGGCAAGCGCGCACTGAAGCGCGAAATACGCGCCTCGTGCCGGGCGAAGCTCGACGGCGCACATCCGGCTGAATCCCCGGCGACCGAGTGCGGCGGCGTCGGCGTATCTACCCTGCGCTTGGAAGATGAACGCGGTCGCCCGATCGAGATGCCACGTGCCGATCGGGCCACCCGCTCGCTCGACGGCCATCCGCAGGGCAGGAAGCTCGTCGGCGGCCGCCGTCAACTGACCACTTTCCACCGACGCGTCGATCCGCCACAACCTGCCCCACATTGCGGATCGAGCGCTGTTGGTCCGCTGGGCCACCCTGAGCATCTCTGTGGCGACCAGCACGCGCTCGGCGCGGCCGGCCGGGCCGGGGCAGGCTTCTCGGCGGGCGTGTAACGCCTCCACGAGAGCGCGATCGTCCCCCGATGCACGGGCGAGTTGCAGGGCTGCTGCGCTCAACGCCTGGACGCGTTCCTGCTCCCCGTCGTAAAACGCGAGACGGCTGCGCTGGGCCAGCAGTCGTGCCCGCAACGCCGGGTATTCGGTACTTGCGAGCCCGGCAAGCGCCTGCTCGCACAATTGTTTGGCGACGGTGTTGACGCCGGCGTCGGCGGCTGCCTCCAGGACAAGCGCAGCCTCGGCCATGAGTTCCGGACTCTGCGCCGCGTGTGCAGCCTCCGAGGCGGCAGCAGCGGTATTCATGCAGCCCTCGAGGTCCCCCGCGAAGTAGGCGGCCCGGCCGAGCGCTATCAACAGCCGGCAGCGCTCGATGGTGGACGGCGGTGTCGCCGGCAAGGCCAACGCGGCACGGTAAAGGCGCGCGCCCTCTTCGAAGGCGAGCCGCCGAACGGCCTCACCAGCTGCCCGGATGGTCCACGTGCGGGCGGTGGTGCCCTCGCCGAAGGGGGCGAGCTGCGCCCAGTGCCGAGCGATGTCCGCGAGGTGTTCGGACAGGTCGCCGGCGAAGTGTGTCTCGATCGCTTCGGCGACGGCGCGGTGCAGCGCGATCCGACTTGCGGTCGTCAGCGATGCCTCGACCGCCTCCCGGGTGAGCGCGTGGACGAAGCGATAGTCACCACTGTGGCCGGCACGGTCGACCAGTCCGTAAGCGATCGCCTCGTCAATGACCGGAAGGCACTGCGTGACCGGTTCATCAAGTACCCGAGCCACGAGTGGGAGCAGGAAATCGCGCCCGATGACGGCCGCGGCCTGCACGAGCCGACGGCACTGGGGGGAGACGCGGTCGAGCCGTACCCGCACAACGTCGAGGACGCTGCGGGGTGGCCGGTCCGGACGCCATGTGCCATCGGCTATCGCCCGAGCAACCTCCCGCACAAACAACGGGTTGCCGCCGGTGAGATCGAGGGTGACCCGGGCGTCGGCAGGGGAATCATTGGCAGTCATTCTCGACAGCTGCTCGCGCACCTCGGCGAGGTCGAAGCCCCGCAGCTCTAGACGCTCCACTGCCGGTGAGCCGAGAAGGTCGGGGACCACGCGGTGGAGAATGCTCGCCGGCTCGACGTCGCGGAAAGCGGCGAAGATGAGCAGCGCGAAGCCGGTCATCTGGTGCGCCAGGTGGCGGAGGACCAGCAATGATGACTCGTCAGCCCAATGGATGTCGTCAAGGATGATGACGAGACCGCCACTGGCCCCGGCACTGTTGACGGCAGCGAGCACTGCCTGACTCACATCGTCAAAGACTCGGAACCGGTCCTGGGGGGACTCGACCTCCGCCGCGAACATGCCGTCGGCGTCAACTCCGAGCGAGCGGAGCACCTGGCGCCAGGGCCAGAATGCGGGCGCACTCTCGCCGTGCCCGCAGCGTCCCCAGGCGACAGCGGTGCCGCCGGCGAGGGCCACACCGGCGAATTCTCGCGCGAGCCGGGACTTGCCGATACCGGGCTCGCCAGCGCAGAGAATCAGCCGACCGGCTCCGCCTCGGGCGCCGTCGAGCCAGGTCCGCAACGCATCTAGCTCACGCCGCCGGCCGACGATGGCATCGGGCGCCACGCCCAGCGAGCCTCGCGCCGGCGTGCTCACGACCTAGGTATCTCCTGTCAGCGGCGTCCGCCAAGCTTAGCTTCACCAGGGACGAGCCAGCTGGTGAGTAGTCCAATGGGTCAGCCAACGGATGCGGCGACAGGGCGGTGCTTGATGATCACAGCTCAGCTGAGGTCGGCACGAGCTGTGGTCAGCTCTGATGACGACGCTGGAGGAGACCCTCGACGGAGGGGATGCCTGTGACTTGCACGGGCAATCAGTACCGATCGCTCGGGTGAACCATACGAAGGGGCAGCTTGGAGCGACTTGGCTGACCGGATGTCGCAGGGCCGGGCGGGTCTGGCGGCTACTGTGCTAGATCACGACCACAACACGCGTGCCGTGTATGACGACTGTCGTCCAGCTGGGCCCGCGCCGAACATCCCAGGTTTTTTCAAGCTGCAACGCCGACATCCGCCGGATCACCATTCACTGAGCTACCATACGGCGCCTATCAACCGGTCTTAGTCGACAGACCCGCGATGTTTGGTCATACTTCTGACCATGACGACCCTGTCACTTGCCGATGTCAAGGCGCACCTCTCGGAGTTGGTGGGCAGGGTCCAGGCTTACCATGAGCGAGTCACAGTGACGGTGCATGGGCGACCGTCTGCGGTGTTGATCGCGGTGGAGGATCTGGAGGCGTTGGAAGAGACCTTGTCAGTGCTGTCGAATCCTGACACGGTGCGGCGCTTGGTGGATTCCGACGCTGAGTTGGCGCGGGGCGAGGTCGTGGGTGCTGAGGAGTTGGCTGAGTCGATGGCGGCACGGCGTCGGCACTCGGGGTGAGTCACGACTCTACAGAGCGCTTCTCACTGCGCGTGACTCCCACGGTTCGGCGGGCGCTGGCTGAGCGGCTTCCCGAGGCGGTGGCGTTTGCGGCGTTTGAGTTCAGCAACGGACCGCTGCTGGACAATCCTTACCGTGTGGGCCGACGGCTGCTGGCGCCGTTGGATGATCGGTACAGCGCCCGCCGAGGCAGTTACCGAATCATTTACCGTATTGACGATAAGGCGCGGACGGTCACGATCGTAGATGTTGACCATCGAAGCGGTGTCTACAAGCCCCACTGAGTCGTGGCCAAATAAAAGGGGAACTGTCAAAGGCGTGAATGCCATCACCACCCTGCAATAATCTGTTATCTGGCGCCATGGCGCTGATCGAAGCGGGAGAGCGTTCAGCCGGGCCCGTGATGGGAGAGGAAAGATCGACGACCCGAGCTGCGATAGTCGCCTGCATAGCTCGCGTCAAGGACACTGCTGGCGCGTTAGGGGGCGCGACAAACGGTGGTTTGTGGCCAGGTCTGGTTGCTTATCCAGCCACGCGAGCATTTAGCTTGGCAATCTTGGTCTGGGGGTTTGTTTGAGCATGACGAAATTCTTTTTATTGTGATGGCGTCGCTGCTCATGATGCTGTCTCCATGGGTGTGCGGGTGTGGTTACGGTGTTAGTCGAGGTAGTCGCGCAGGGCTTGGGAGCGGGAGGGGTGGCGTAGCTTGCCCATTGTCTTGTTCTCGATTTGGCGGATGCGCTCTCGGGTGACTCCATGGACTTGGCCGACTTCATCGAGCGTACGCGGTCGGCCGTCGATGAATCCGAATCGCAGCCGGATGATGCTGGCCTCTCGCTCAGAGAGGGTGGCCAGTACGGCGTGCAGGTGCTCCTGGAGCAGGGTGAAAGAGGCTGCATCGATCGCGAGCACGGCGTTGGAGTCGTGGATGAAATCACCGAGCTGGGAGTCGCCTTCGTCGCCGATGGTCTGGTCCAGCGAGAGGGGTTCCCGGGCGTAGTGCTGGAGATCCCGCACCTTTGTCGGGGTGATGTCCATCTCCCTAGCCAGTTCCTCGGGGGTGGGCTCGCGGCCGAGGTCGTGGAGTAGCTCGCGCCTCAGGTGACCTAGTGTGTTGATCACCTCGTTCATGTGCACGGGGATCCGGATGGTGCGGGCCTGGTCGGCCATTGCCCGGGTGATGGATTGGCGTATCCACCAGGTGGCGTAGGTGGAGAACTTGAAACCCTTGGTGTAGTCGAATTTCTCCATCGCGCGGATCAGGCCTACGTTGCCTTCCTGGATGAGGTCCAAAAAGGGCATGCCGCGGCCGGTGTAGCGCTTGGCCACCGAGACGACCAGCCGGAGATTGGCCTCCAGCAGGTGGTTCTTGGCCCGCTGGCCGTCGCGGACGATCCAGCGCAGGTCGCGGTGCAGCTGCGGAAGGAGTGTTTCGGTCGCGTCCTGGCCGCGGCGCAGTCGATCGGCGGCATAAAGCCCGGCCTCGATCCGCCGGGCGAGCTGGACTTCTTGCTCGGCGGTGAGCAGGGCGACCTTGCCGATCTGCTGGAGATAGGCGCGCACCGAGTCGGTCGAGACACTGAGTTCGGTGTCCTTGTGGGCTTGGCGCACGGCTGGGGGTTCCTCCTCGTCCCACACCAACTCCTTCGCATGGGGACCACCGGCCGCCTCCGTCTCGTCGGCGTCCATCGTGATCTCCTGAACCTCGATTGATTCAGCGGCGAGATCCTCGGCGGCTGGGCCCGTTTCGAGGTCGGCGGTCTCGTCGCGGGCGACCTCGACGTGGGGGTCGCCCCTGCAGTTGCCTTCCGGGTCGGTGGTGCCGGTTCCGGTCGCGGGGTTGGTGCCCGTCGTGGGGATGTCGCTGGCGGCGTACGTGCGTGGGCGCGCAACGTCGCGGCGGGCGGGGACGTCTGATGGTCTACGGGCTGGCATGCGTTGCCCTCGGTGCGTCACAGCTGCTGTACGTGGTTGCTGTCGTGGCGGCCAGCAGACCCGGGGCAGACTGGGACTCCAGCCCCGGTCGCGGTGGGTTGCGTCGGAGTGCGCGGGGTGCTCCCGTCAACGCTGCCTTTGGTTGATTGGGGTACGCACTGTTGTGCGGGCGTTGGTCGCCGGTTGCTCGCGTTGTCGCCGCGTCGGCTTGTTCGTCGAGCAGTTGCTGTCGGTCTTGATCCTCTCGCCCGTGGTCATGCCGAGGGTCCTTCCGATCGGCGATGTGGGAGGTCGATCTGTTCAACTAGACCGCGTGGCAGCAAAACCACGCGTCGGCGGCCGACGACGTCGCTGGGTGGGGTGTCCCAGACCCGGTCGGGGACACGATGGTCCGAGGCGCCATCGTCGTCGCCCAGGGACGCCGGGGCTTTCACCGGACGGCGCTCGGGCGCACAGTGATCGCTACCCGTAGCAGTGATGTCGGGATCGTGCCCGTCGGTAGCCATCCTCAGTGCCAGCTCAGCGATGGTGGGTGTGGTGTCGACAGGGATGACAAGAAGATCGATCCGCTGATAGTTGGTGTCAACGATGCAGACCAGGCGCACCTCGCCGGTCTGGAGCCAGTCCACGGCGACGTTCCGGCCCTGGTCAACGCGAGCCGTCGGACCGGGGTCCGCGAGGCTCCGAGTTCCTCGATCAGCGCGGCGAGCTCGGCGGCGGGATCTGTTGACCGTGGCCACCACGCACCATCCAGAGCACCCCTGGCGGAAATTTGGGGTTTCAGGCTCAGACGGACCGAGCAGTCACCGTTAGCCACGTTATGCGTATCGACGTAATCTGGGTTGATGGTGTGATCCGACGTCATGTCGGCGTTCCCGTCCCGGCATTAACGACAGCCGGTGTCACATGGTGCGGCCGAAAACGACGGCGGCTCGGATACCGCGCGCACGAAAAGAAGACGGTCTCCATCGACGCTACCCTCCGCCAGGTGACTATGCCAGCGAAGGGAGTCGGACTGGTCGTCGCGGAGCGATCCGAGCAGCTGGCGACTTTAGGCCCTGACCGAGCACAGCCCGCCAGAGCCGCGCGCAGTGTCGTGGCCCCGGTCGGCAGCCTGGTGAGCTGCATCGCCGAGTGAGTGCGCGCCGCCGCAGGCGGCCTTGATGACGCCAACGTGTCCACCCGGAAGATCAGCGATCGGCTTGGTCACTCCAAGATCAGCATGACCCAGGATCGCTACCTTGGGCGCAAGCTGACCCGATCGGCAAACCGCTGACGTCCTCGAAAAGTTGCTGGGGTCCGAGGACACTTGAGCCCAAAATGTCCGAAAGTGTCCAGCGATCTTGGTGGACAGTTGGCTGGGACGTTGTGACCAGGTGTTTTGTGCGCCGCCAGGGACTCGAACCCCGAACCCGCTGATTAAGAGTGCGTAGTCCACCCATTCAGGGGAGTACTACCTGGGATTTTGCCTGCCCTGGTTTCGTCGCAGAGGCACCAGGGGCACCCTGAAGACCCGAGTTAATGGACAGTCCAATGGACAAGATCCACGGGCATAGCAGCACGTTCGCCAACGCTCGTACTCAGCCGACCTTGAACTGTTCGTCGCCGAAGTTGGCGACGACTTCAAGGAGGCCTCCGAGCGCAGTGACGTAGCGGTCGAGGACGTCGATCCCCGAAAGTTCCCCGTTCTCGATCTGGCTGACCCGTCCTACGGTCACGCCCATAGCTTGAGCAACTTCGCGCTGGGTCAGGCCGCGCCGCTTGCGCATATCAGCGAGCCGGTGTGCCCGGACCTGCGAGATGAGCCGGGACGTGCCGCGCTCGACGTCCTCGCGACCGATCGCCTCGATGTGCTTGTCGCGGATGTCGGACCAGCGCACGGTGCTCATGGCAGCGGCTCCTGTTCGGCGGCTCGTTCCTTCAGGTAAGTCTCGTAAAGTTGTTCCGCATGTGGAACGGCGTGGCGGTACCAGCCCGACCAATTGCCCGCCTTGTCCCCGGCGACCAGCAGGATCGCGCTGCGCCACGGATCGAAGACGAACAAGATCCGCACCTCGGTGATCCCCGCGGATCCGGGACGGAGTTCCTTGAGGTTGTGAATGGCTGAGCCCTTGATGCGGTCGACCAACGGCCGACCAAGGTTTGGACCGACCTCTGCCAGCGCCTCGATCGCATAGACGACCTGCCGGTAGCTGCCGTTGTCCACTCTTGCTAGGTCGTCGAGCCATCCGTTGACCTCGTCGGTAAGGAAGATCTCCCACGGCATCTAGTCGCTCCGTGTGCCAAGAGTATAGCTCACGCTATACCTGTGAAAATCATGATCGACTGAAGCTGGCCCAGCGGCGTCTCTCCCGCCGCGCACAGCGTAGAGCTCAGCGGCGGAGCTCGATCAGTGACAGAGCCGATGGTGTTCAACATCAGGGCCGCGGTATAGGGGAGCGCGGTCTCGAATGCCCCTCGGCTGGACGGTGCCGCCGAGTATTCCGGCCTTCCAGCGGATCGTGCCAGGGCCGGATGGTCCCCTCGCCGGAGTGCGGGAGACCGTCGAGTACCGCGATATGTGTTATCTCGGTGGCTTCGGCGAGAGCTGCTGCGCGACCCGAGCCAGGAAGTACAGCTTGATTGTGCCTGGCGGGCTGCCGATCACCGAGCGCGTAACCGGTGATGCGCTGACCGTACTGCATACAGTGGTGGCCGACTGGCTGCCCACCTGAGATCCCCGGCGGGGCCACCGTATCGACCTGCGGCGAATGGCCAACCGCGAGTGGTGAGCCAAACGGTGAGTGAGTCGTGGGGGGGACGCGCCGGCCAAGCTCCCGCTTACCCGGTACCGCCGCGCCGTCCGGCGGGTAGCGGGGGCCCTCTACCCCGGTAGACCCCCGGGTAACGGCCCCTGACCAGCACGGTAGCGGGGGTAGACCCCCATCCGCCTCTCGCCGCTCCAACGGTCCCACGCCCGTGTTGCCGGTGCCGTGGTGGCCCGGACGGTGGTTCGGTGATGAGGCAGGCGATGAGGCACCCGATGTTCGCGTGGGCACCGCATCCGGTCCGTTGCCTGCGCTGACCGGCGGCGAGGCGGACCAGCATCGGCCATGCCGGAAGTAGGCTCTGTCAGCTGCTGAGTCTCGTCAGGCGGATTCTGGCAGTCGTCGCAACACGGTGCTGCGTGCGGCTTGCTTGCTGGTGGTTGAGTGTAGGCCGCTGGGTTGGCGGCGGTCGCTGGTAGGGGCCGGCTTGGCCACGCCTCAACGGTGCTGCGCGTCCCTTCG
>DATFDO010000115.1:0-3622 GCA_035252045.1 Pseudonocardiaceae bacterium | reverse complement strand
GAACGCGACCGCAGCCGCGCAGCGCGCCGGGGCCAGGGTGGTGCGGGCCCGCACCGGCCTGGTGATCGCCCCATCCGGTGGGTTGATAGCCTCACTCAAGCCGCTGTTCGCAGTCGGGCTAGGTGGGCGGCTGGGCAGCGGTCAGCAATACATGCCATGGATCTCACTCGATGATGAAGTGGGTGCGATCCGGTTCGCGATAGAAAACGACGAGTTGGCCGGGCCGGTCAATCTCAGCGGGCCGGATCCCGTGACCAATGCCGAGTTCACCAGGGCCATGGCCGAGGCGATGCACCGGCCGGCGCCGCTGGTAGTGCCGGGTTTCGCGCTGCGCCTGGTTCGCGGTGGGGAACTCGTCGACGAGATGGCGCTCATCGGGCAGCGGGCCGTCCCTACGGTGCTCCGCAAACATGGTTACCCATTCCTGCACCCGACCTTGCGCGCAGCGCTGGCCGCGGCCCTGGAGTAACGAACCGAACGCCAACGGGCCCGGAGGCCCGGCGTAATGTCGGCCTCGTGACCGTCGCTACGCAGTCCTGCCGGAGCAGTACAGCGCCGGTTGAGGTCCACTACCTCGGCACCGTGGACTACCACCGAGCCTGGACGCTGCAGCGAGAACTGGCGGCTGCTCGCGCCGAGGACACCGGGCCCGACGTGCTGTTGCTGCTCGAACACCCGTCGGTGTACACCGCGGGTCGGCGGACCACGGCTGCCGAACGGCCCAGCGACGGCACGCCGGTGATCGATGTCGACCGCGGTGGGAAGATCACCTGGCACGGGCCGGGACAGCTCGTCGGCTATCCCTTGATCAAGCTGGCCGAGCCGGTCGACGTCATCGACTATGTGCGGCGCCTGGAGCAGGCGCTGATCGCCGTGTGCACCAGCCTGGGCCTGGACGCCGGGCGCATCGCGGGACGGTCGGGGGTGTGGCTGACCGCGGATCCTGCGAGCGGACGCCTCGAGCGCAAGATCGGCGCAATCGGAGTCCGGATCAGCCGGGGCGTGACCACGCACGGGTTCGCCTTCAACTGCCAGCCGGACCTCACCGCATTCGATCGCATCGTGCCCTGCGGCATCACCGATGCCAGCGTGACATCGCTGACCGTCGAGCTGGGCCGGCCGGTATCTGTGGCGCAGGTGCTGCCGGAGGTGCAGCAGGCTGTCCTGGACGCCGTCGACGGTATTCTGCCGGTGGGCCCTTGAGCCGGTGGAGCGGGGCGGACATCCCGGTTCAGGATGGCCGCACTGTACTGGTCACCGGAGCCAACTCGGGGCTGGGTCTACAGACCGCCATGGTGCTCGCCGGGCGTGGCGCGACGGTGTTGCTGGCGTGCCGGGATCCGCACCGCGGGCAGGCGGCGTTGGCCCGCGTGCGGTCCGGGACCGAAGCGGACGCCACACTCGTGCATCTCGACCTCGCTGACCTCGGCTCGGTCCGCAAGGCCGCAGACGAGGTCCGAGCAATCACCGGGGACCGGCTGGACGTGCTGGTGAACAACGCCGGCGTAATGGCAGCCCCACCTCGGCGCACCGTCGACGGATTCGAGTTGCAAATCGGTACCAACCACCTCGGGCACGCCGCGTTGACCTGGCTGCTCGCCCCCGCGCTAATCCCCGGCGCGCGGGTGGTCACGGTGTCCAGCCTTGCGCACCGGGGCGGCGGGCTCGACGTCGACGACCTGAACTTCGAGCACCGGCGATACCATCCGGTTACCGCCTACAGTGCGTCGAAACTGGCGAATCTGCTGTTCACCTTCGAGCTGGACCGGCGGGCCCGAGCCGCCGGGCGCAACCTCGTCGCCGTAGCCGCTCATCCGGGCCTGACCGCTACCGAACTGGTGCCCAACACCACTCGGATGTACCTGCCAGATCCGTTTGCCCGGCTCGCGGGGTGGGGCACCATGCTGATCAGTCAGGGCGTGGTTGCGGGTGCGTTGCCGCAGCTTTATGCGGCCTCCGCGGCTGATGTCCACGGCGGCGAGTACTTCGGGCCGACCAGCCTCGGCGAGACGCGCGGAGTCCCTGGGCGAGTGCACGCAAGCAGCGCGGCCGGCAATGAACACACCGCCCGGCTGCTCTGGGAACGCACCGCACAGCTCACCGGTGTGACGCCGGAACCCGCGTAGGGTGGCGTCCGTGAGCACGCCAGCACCCGAGCCCGGCGGCCGCAAGCTGCTGCGTCTGGAGGTCCGCAACAGCCAGACCCCCGTCGAACGCAAGCCGGCGTGGATCCGAACCCGGGCCACCATGGGACCGTCGTTTCGCGACCTCAAGAGGCTGGTGCGGCGGGAGGGCTTGCACACCGTCTGCGAGGCGGCAGGCTGCCCCAACATCTACGAGTGCTGGGAGGACCGGGAGGCGACCTTCCTCATCGGCGGTGATCAGTGCACCCGGCGATGCGACTTCTGCCAGATCGACACCGGTCGACCCGCCGCGCCGGACCACGACGAGCCCCGGCGGGTCGCCGAAGCGGTGCAGGCAATGGGGCTGCGCTACGCCACTGTCACCGGCGTGGCGCGTGATGATCTACCCGACGGTGGCGCCTGGCTGTACGCCGAGACTGTCCGGCAGATTCATCAGTTCAACCCGGGTACGGGTGTGGAGCTGCTGATCCCGGACTTCAACGGCGACCCCCCACAGCTCGCCGAGGTGTTCGATGCCGCGCCTGAGGTGCTGGCGCACAACCTGGAGACGGTGCCCCGGATCTTCAAGCGGATCCGCCCGGCGTTCCGGTACGAGCGGTCGCTAGACGTGCTGCGAGCAGCCAGTGACACGGAACTGGTCACCAAGTCGAACCTGATCCTGGGCCTCGGTGAGCAACCCGACGAGGTCACCGCCGCGATGGCCGACCTGCGCGCGGCGGGATGTGAACTGCTGACTCTCACCCAGTACCTACGCCCATCAGCGCGACACCATCCGGTGGCTCGCTGGGTCACCCCGCACGAGTTCGTCGAGCATGCTCAGGCGGCCGAGCTGATGGGGTTCTCCGGTGTGATGGCCGGACCGCTGGTCCGCTCGTCCTACCGGGCCGGCCGGCTGTATGCCCTGGCCGTTACGCGACGCGGCGGGTGGCTACCCGAGCACCTAGCGAGGCTGGCCACGGCCGGCCCGGCGGCCCAGGAGGCCAGCCACTTGCTGGCCCGCTGATACCCCTGACCAGGCAGCTCCGCAACAGGTGATCCGCAAGTATCCTATGAGCCATGCCCGCCAAACCCCCTCCCAAGGCTGCCTCCGGAACCAAGGACAAAGCGGCCGCCAAGGCTGCTGCGCAGGAACGCCGCGCCGCCGCTAAGCAGCGCCGCGCGCAGCTTCTCGAAGCGTTCAACCTCCAGCGCCGGGAGGACAAGGCGCTGCTGCCGTTGATGATCAGCGCTGTCGTGGTGATCACCACGGTGGTGTTCGGGGTGGGCTTCCTGTTCGGCGATCAGTGGTTCGCCCTGCCGCTGGGCGTCATACTCGGCGCGCTGGCAGCCATGCTGATCTTCGGGCGGCGGGTTCAACGCAATGTCTTCGCCAAGGCCGAGGGCCAGCCGGGGGCCGCGGCATGGGCACTGGAGAACATGCGCGGTGGCTGGAAGGTGACGCCGGCGGTGGCGGGCACCACTCAGTTGGACGCTGTGCA
>DATFDO010000114.1:0-19616 GCA_035252045.1 Pseudonocardiaceae bacterium | reverse complement strand
GTGCTGTGGCAACCCCGAACTCAATATCGCTGAGCCGGCTAGTGATCTTCGAAGCGACGGCGGAACCGTTGCTCCATGCGCTGAGCCAGCGTGCTGCGACTCTGGCCGCCAGACGAGCGGTCCGCCGATCCCGTACGCCTGCCGTCGCTGGACGGACGGCGAGAGAAGATCGCCACGATGGCACCGGCGAACATCACCAAGAAACCGACAACGCTGATAACCGGAACCCCGACCAGACGGTAAGGGAGCACCACACCAGCGATCAGGAGGAGCAAGCCCAGCACAAAGAGCGCGATACCTTGAATTCGGCGGCGTTGGGGCAGGCTCCGCATCCGGGCGCCCCGGACGTTCGACGCGAATTTGGGGTCCTCTGCATAGAGCGCGCGCTCGATCTGGTCGAGCAGACGCTGCTCGTGCTCGGAGAGTGGCATGGCTCCTCCTCCGGCACTGCGCCGTAACTATGGGCCGTGGCTATGGGGTTGTCGACATGGTATTCGACCCCGACGGCACCTGCAGCTACCAGACAGCCACCGTGGGCTCTTACCATGAGGATACGAGCCTGCGGCGGTGTCCACTAGCCGATCTCGTTAGCCGATTCAGGGGAGAGCTGGGAGTGGCCGCCCCCGATGGCCTCAGGTGTATCCAGCAGGGTGGCCGGCCGTACGGCGGTGCTGCCGAACCGTAACCGGGCAGCGTCGGCGGCCCGTTCCGCATCCGACCAGTGCGCGGTCCTATGCACCCCTAGGCCTTCCCCGTCCAGCGTGAGCTGCTCGCCCACGGCATCACGGCTCAACTGCTCGACCCGCACGCCCAACAACCGGACCAGCATCCCGGGGGGCAGGTGAGCGTCCAACAGCTCGGCGGCCACGGCGTACACCGCGTGCGTCGAGTCCGTCGGATCGGCGACGGTGCGCGACCGGCTGATGGTGGTGAAGTCTGGATGTCGGATCTTCAGCGCGATGGTGCGCCCACGCAGACCCCGGCGGCGCAACGCGGCGGTGGCCCGTTCGACCAGCCGCAGCAGCTCGCGCCGCAATGCCGTCCGATCGGCCTGGTCCTGCGCGAAGGTCTGCTCCGCTCCCACCGACTTCTCCGGCAGGTTGGGCACCACCCTCCGGTCGTCTCGGCCGTTGGCGAGCTCGTGTAGGTGATGGGCGCTGGCAGCGCCCACGGCACGGCGCAACGCGGGCAGCGGTAAGCCGGCCACGTCGGCCACCGTGGCACATCCCAGCCGGCGCAGCGCCTGTGCGGTGCGCTGGCCCACTCCCCACAACGCAGACAGCGGCAAGGGGTGCAGGAATTGCAGGACACCGTCTGCGGGCACGACGAGCAGTCCATCCGGTTTGGACAGCCCGGAGGCGAGTTTGGCGAGGAACTTGCTCGGGGCCACGCCCACCGAGCAGGTCACCCGGTGCGCGTCATAGACCTGCCCGCGGATCCATTCCCCGATCCCGGTCGGGCTCATGCCCAACCTGCGCACCGATCCCCCGACGTCGAGGAAGGCCTCGTCCAGGCTCAGCGGCTCGACCAGTGGGGTGATCTCGCGGAACAACGCCATGACGCCCTGAGAGACCTCCGCGTAATGGGCAAAATGCGGCGGCACGAACTCTGCGTGCGGGCACAGCCGGCGGGCGTGGGCCACCGGCATCGCCGATCGGACTCCGAACGCGCGAGCCTGATAACTCGCCGAGAGCACGACGCCACGGTCCCCGGCCGGGGTGCTGCCACCCGCCACCACCACGGGGCGCCCGGCCAGCTCCGGGCGTTGGCGGACTTCAACAGAGGCGTAAAAGGCATCCATGTCGATGTGCAGCACAGGGCAGCCGGCGTCGTTACCGTGCTTGGCCCCGTTGGCCGCGGCGCACCGCGGGAGATCGGCACTACGTCCCAACTAACCCTCCATGCCGAACACACGTTCGAGAACTTCAGGGTATCGCTAGCGGGGGCCGCCGGGCCAGTACGTGCAACCGGGTTGCGATGTCGCGCAGCGGAGCCCGACCGGCCGCGCCCAGCTCCAGCTCGGCGAGCGCGTCAGCGGCTCCCGGATGGGCTTCCAGTACGCCACCCGGCACCAGGTCGGCGACCACCCCGTCGCCCTGCACCAGCTCGATGTCTAACCCGCCGGCCTTCACCAAGGCGATGAGGCCATCAGTGTCGAAACGGCGCAACACCGGATCGGGCGAACCGAGCCGACCGTCCGGATCATCGAGTAACCGGCGCGCTTCGGCCAGCCGGCCGGCCAGCGCGCGGACCAGTACGGCCGCGTACCGGTTGGCCACCAGCACCGATACCGCGCCGCCGGGCGCAGTCGCATCGCCCAGCGCCTGCATCGTCGCGGCAGGGTCCTCGACCACCTCGAGCACGCCGTGCCCGAGCACAAGCTCGGCGTGCCCGGCCGGTACCGCATCGGACAGCGAGTCGGCGTCACCCTGCACCGGGCGCACCGATTCCTGCACACCGGCTTCGGTGGCCCGACGGTGCAGCGTGGCCAGCGCGTTGGGGCTCGGGTCCACTACCGTGACCAGGCATCCGGAGCGGGCCAGCGGGACGGCCCAGACGCCGCTGCCACCACCCACGTCCAGCACCCTGGGAGGGCCGCCCAGGCGTAGCCTCGCCGCGGCGACCTCGGCCTCCAGCGCTCGGTGCACCGCGCAGGCTCGCATGCGCAGCACTGTAAAGGGCCGGGACGGTAGTGAGCGCGCCGGCAGGGAAGGGGCAGGGCCACAACCGCTGAAATCCGGGCATCATAAGCTGGGCCGGTGCGAACCGTGGCCGTGCTCAGCCTCAAAGGCGGGGTAGGTAAGACCTCCCTCGTGCTGGGGCTGGCCGGGGCCGCTGTGGCGCGGAACATCCGGACGTTGGTCGTGGACCTCGACCCGCAGGGCAACTGCACCGCCACGCTGGATCCCGACACCACGAAGTGCACCGTGGCCGACGTGCTGGCCGACCCGAAACGTTCGGTGCTCCGGGAGGCGATCGCGCCCAGCGCGTGGGGCGCGAGCCTGGATGTGCTGGTCGGCGGGGAGCAGACCGAGGAGCAGAACCGGCCGGATCCCAGCCGGACCGGCCTGCGGCGCCTGGACCGCGCGCTGTCCCAGCTGGACACGATCACCGACAATCCGCCGTACCGGCTGGTACTGCTGGACTGCCCGCCCTCGCTCGGCCAGCTGACCCGTTCGGCGCTGGTGGCCGCAGACCGTGCGCTGCTGGTCACCGAACCCACCATCTACGCCGTCGCGGGGGTGCAGCGCGCCTTCGAGGCCGTGCAAATGGAACGGGAGCACAACCCTGACCTGCAACCGCTCGGCGTGGTAGTCAACCGGGTCCGCAGATGGTCCAGCGAGCATCAGTTCCGCATCAACGAACTGCGGGAGATCTTCGGACCGCTGGTACTGCCCACCGTGCTACCGGACCGCTCGGCGGTACAGCAGGCGCAGGGCGCCGGACTACCGATCCAGCGCTGGGGTACTCCCGGAGCTAGGGAAGTGGCGGTCGCCATCGATTTGCTCCTGGCCCGGATGCTGCGCACCAGCCAGCTGCGCCGCCGCAGCCACACCGACCTACCCCAGACCTAAGCCTGCCCCGCCTCTTCCGCCCGGCGTGTCGTGCTCTCCTGCCCGGTGTGTCGTGCTTGTCGGTGCGGATCAACCTTGCCCGGGCTGTGGCTGGCTGCGTGGGGGTATCGCCTGCTGTGCGGACGCGGGCTGGGACGCCGGCTCGCCGGCCGTAACTTCACCCGCGATCGGCGCCCCCCGGATGGAGGCGCGGATCTGCTCCAGCCGGGACCGGCCCGCCATGTCCAGCGTTGATTGCTGCACTTCCAGCATTCGGCCCTGCACCGAGTTCTGGGCCAACTCCGCGGCCCCGAGCGCGTTGGCGTAGCGGCGCTCGATCTTGTCCCGTACCTCGTCCAGCGACGGTGTACTGCCCGGCGCCGCCAGCTCGGACATCGACCGCAGCGAGGCGGAAACCTGCTCTTGCATCTTCGCCTGCTCCAGCTGCGACAGCAGCTTGGTGCGCTCAGCGAGCTTCTGCTGCAGCACCATCGCGTTGCGCTCGACAGCCTGCTTGGCCTGACTTGCGGCCTGCAGTGACTGGTCATGCAGCGTTTTGAGGTCCTCCACAGACTGCTCGGCGGTCACCAGCTGGGTGGCGAAGGACTCCGCGGCCTGCTCGTACTGCTGCGCCTTGGCCTGATCACCCTGACTCCGGGCGTCGTCGGCGAGCACCAGCGCCTGGCGGGCGGACGATTGTAGCTTCTCGATCTCTCCCAGCTGCCGGCTGAGCTTGACTTCCAGTTGGCGCTGGTTACCGATGACGGCGGCGGCTTGCTGGGACAGTGCCTGGTGTTGGCGCTGTGCCTCCTCGACGGCCTGCTGGATCTGCACCTTGGGATCGGCGTATTCGTCGATCTTGGACGAGAACGCCGCCATCAGGTACTTCCAAGCCTTCACGAACGGGTTGGCCATCTCCTGCGCTGCCTTTCTTCGCAACCAATCGGGCCCAGCGTCATGCGCCCGGCCACGGCCCCACCCGATCCAAGCCACATCAGACCAGGACGCTTGCTGGCTCCATGGTGTCAGGTGCGCCGCAGTGCTTCCACCAACCCCAGGGAGAACCGGGGACATCCCGGATCTCCGGCCCCTGTCCGGCTCAGGCCGCTACCAGCTCAGCAGCAAGGGTGTCGGGTACCTCGGGCAGGTACACCGGACCGAGGTCGTCGGCCACTCGTCGCAACAGCTCGTCGAGCGGTAAGTCCAGCGCGTCACAAATCGAGGCGAGCAGCTCGCTGGAGGGCTCCTTGCGACCCCGCTCAACCTCGGAGAGATACCCCAGGCTCACTCGGGCCACCCGGGAGACCTCGCGCAGCGTGCGGTGCTGCGAGGTCCGCGTCCGGCGTAACCGGTCGCCGATGGCCTCCCGCAGCAACATCATCGCGTTCCCTCCAGGGTGTCGGCCGGGCCTACTCCAGAACCGGCTTGCTTGTTGTCTACCGTACTCACCAGCCCGGGGCCGCGTCGTCCGCCGTGGGCGAACGACGCGTCGGAGTTCACCCGCCCCGCCGAGCTGCTGCACGCGGTTACGGCAACGCGACGGCTCGGCGACCGGAGGCGCGGAGTCGTAGTGCTCGCACGACGTAGTCGACGCCGGTGACGACGGTCAGCGCCACGGCAATGCCCATGACCGTCCACCGCACCGGGTAGGCAGGCAGCGGAAGCGGCAGCACGTACAGCCCGATCGCCACCGCCTGCGTGAATGCCTTGATCTTCCCGCCGCGACTGGCCGGGATCACCCCGTACCGCAGCACCCACAAGCGCAACCCCGTCACGGCCAGCTCCCGGGCCGCGATCAGCAGGGTGACCCACCACGCCAACTCTCCCAGCAGACTCAGGCCGACTAGTGCCGACCCGATAAGCGCCTTGTCGGCGATCGGATCGGCGATCGTGCCGAACTTGGTGACCTGCCCTCGCCGCCGCGCCAGGTCGCCGTCGAACCGGTCGGTGAGCGACGCGACGCCCAGTATCACGGCTGCGGTCACCCGCCACGCCGGATCAGTACCGTCCCGGATGAACAGGGCCACCACGAACACCGGCACCATCACCAGCCGGGACATGGTCAGCAGATTGGCCAGGTTCCACAGCGAGACCCCGGTCGGCTGCGCTGGCGGGCTCACTGTTCGCCGCCGGCTGGGGCGATCAGCTCCATCGGCGCGACGACCAGGTCCACTCCCTCGGCGGCGATCACCCGGCAGCGCACCAGATCACCGAGTACGAAGGAGCCCCGATCGGTGAGCACGCACTCACCGTCGACCTCCGGACCCTGGTGCTCGGCGCGCCCGATCGTGTCGGTGCCGTCGTCACCGTCGACGAGGACGTCGACGGTATCCCCGACCCGCTCCTCGGCGCGCTGGGCGGTGAGCTGCTCGACCAACTCGCTGATCCGGGCGACGCGCTCGGCGACGGTGTGCTCACTGTGCTGATCGGGCAGGCCGGTGGCCTCAGTGCCGTCCTCATCGGAGTAACCGAAGACGCCGACGGCATCCAGCCGAGCCTCGGTGAGGAACCGCTCCAGTTCCACCAGGTCAGCCTCGCTCTCCCCGGGGAACCCGACGATCACGTTGCTGCGCACCCCCGCCAGCGGCGCGTGCCGGCGGATCTGGTGCAGCAAGCCCAGGAAGGCTTCCCGCGAACCGAACCGGCGCATCCGTCGCAGCACCGGCTCGCTGGCATGCTGGAAGGACAGGTCGAAATAGGCTGCCACCCCGGCGGTGCGGGCAATCGTGGATACCAGTGCGGGGCGGATCTCGGCCGGCTGCAGGTAGGACACCCGGATCCGCAGGATGCCGCCAACGTCAGCCAGCCCGCGCAGCAGCTCCTCCAAGGCGCCGGGGCGGCCCAAGTCCTTGCCGTAGGACGTGGAGTTCTCGCTGACCAGCACCAGCTCCCGCACTCCGGTGCCGGCCAGCCACGCTGCTTCGGCCAGCACCTCCTCGACCGGGCGCGAGACGAACGCACCGCGGAAGGTGGGAATGGCGCAGAAGGCGCAACGCCGGTCGCAACCCGACGCGATCTTCAGCGGCGCAACCGGCGAGGCGTCCAACCGCCGGCGTGGTACTCGGGGACCCCAGCCATGGCCCGGTAGCGCAGGCCCGGCAACAAGCGCAGCGGGCCGGGACACCGGGCTGATCGGAAGCAGGGTTCGGCGATCCACCGGCTCGTGTGCCGGCACCGCTCGACCGGCCAGCACGTCCCGCAGCCGATCACCCAGTTCCGGGTAGGCGTCGAATCCCAGGACCGCGTCGGCTTCGGGGAGGCTGGCGGCCAATTCGGCGCCGTAGCGCTCGGCGAGGCAACCCACCGCTACCACCTTGGCGCCGGTGTCCGCGGCGGCGAGCAGGGTGTCGATGGAGTCCTTCTTGGCCGCCGCGACGAAGCCGCAGGTGTTGACGACGACTACGTCTGCCGACCCGAGATCTGCGCTGTCGGCGTCCACCAGCTCCCAACCGTCTTCGTGCAACCGGCCGGCCAGTTCTTCAGAGTCGACGTCATTGCGTGCGCACCCCAAGGTCAGCAGCGCAGCGCGGGGAGACTTCGATGGGGTGGGCACTGAGTCAGGGTATCGGGGGTCACGGTCCAACATCGGCCGTATCAGCTTCCGGATGCTGCGCACCGGGGGACATCGACCACTCCGGCATCCTGGTGAACAGTGGGGGACCATCTACTGTGGCCGCGTGCGCGATCTTCAACATGCGGTTTATCACCGACAGGATCGCTGAGCACCTTCGGCGCGGTGAACTATCCGACCTCGCTGTGAACGGGTCATGTGCTCACCTACAGCATCTGGGGTCTGCAACTCCTGATCGCCACGTTCGCCGCCCTGTTTGTTGCTGGCCCACCAACATCGTCCGTACGGCACAGAGACCGGATACACCGTCAGAGTCAGCCAGGGGTTACCGTAAGTTGTTGCCCGTGGCGCCTCCGATCACTGTGCGCCGAGCGAAGGTCGGGGACGTTCGCCGGATCAAGGAATTGGTGGACCGCTACGCCGGCGCGGTGCTACTGGCCAAGCAGCTTGTCACCCTCTATGAAGACGTCCAGGAATTCTGGGTGGCCGAGCGGGACCGCGAGGTGGTGGGCTGCGGCGCGCTGCATGTGCTGTGGGAGGACCTCGCCGAGATCCGCACCCTGGCCGTGCACCCGGACGCCGTCGGTCACGGAGTAGGGCATGCCCTAGTCGAGGGGCTGATCGAGCAGGGCCGGTCGCTGGGGCTGCGGCGTCTGTTCGTGCTGACCTTCGAGGCCCGCTTCTTCTCCCGGTATGGATTCCGCACCATCGAAGGAACTCCAGTGACCGCGGAGGTGTACGACGAGATGCGCCGCTCGCACGATGAGGGCGTCGCGGAGTTCCTCGATCTTCCCTACGTCAAGCCCAACACCCTGGGCAACACCCGGATGCTGCTTGAGCTGTAAGGGTGATCAGTCTTCGGCGTTGGGACTCGGGCCACCACGGATTGCGAAAAGCACCCCGTCGAGCTCGTCGGGCTTGACCAGCACATCGCGCGCCTTGGAGCCTTCCGAGGGCCCCACCACGCCGCGGCTTTCCAGCAGGTCCATCAGGCGGCCCGCCTTGGCGAAGCCGACCCGCAACTTGCGCTGCAACATCGACGTCGACCCGAACTGCGAGGTCACCACGAGTTCGGCGGCCTGCAGCAGCACCTCGAGATCGTCGCCGATGTCCGGATCGATCTCTTTGTGTTCACCCGGTTTGGCTGCGGTGACCCCGTCGGTGTACTCGGGGGTGGCCTGCTCCTTGGCGAAAGCGACGATCTTGGCGATCTCGGCATCTTCGACGAACGCGCCCTGGACACGGATCGGCTTGGCAGCACCCATCGGCAGGTAGAGCCCGTCGCCCATGCCGATGAGCTTCTCCGCACCGGGCTGATCCAGGATCACCCGGCTGTCCGTCAGCGACGACGTGGCGAACGCCAGTCTGGAGGGCACGTTGGTTTTGATCAGCCCGGTCACCACGTCGACGCTGGGCCGCTGGGTGGCGAGCACCAGATGGATCCCGGCCGCGCGGGCTTTCTGCGTGATGCGCACGACAGCGTCCTCGACGTCGCGCGGCGCGGTCATCATGAGATCCGCCAGCTCGTCGACGATTGCCATGATGTACGGGTAGGGGCGATACTCCCGCTCCGAACCCGGCGGCGCAGTGATCTCCCCGCTGCGCACCTTGCGGTTGAAGTCGTCGACGTGGCGTACCCGGGCGGCCTGCATGTCCTGGTAGCGCTGCTCCATCTCTTCTACCAGCCAGGCCAGCGCCGCAGCGGCCTTCTTCGGCTGGGTGATGATCGGCGTGATCAGGTGCGGGATGCCCTCGTAGGGAGTGAGCTCGACCATTTTCGGGTCGATGAGGATCATCCTGACTTCGTCGGGGGTAGCTCGGGCGAGCAGCGAGACAAGCATCGAGTTGACGAAGCTGGACTTGCCCGAGCCGGTGGAGCCGGCCACGAGCAGGTGCGGCATCTTGGTCAGGTTCGCGGTGACGAAGTTGCCCTCGATGTCCTTGCCCAGCCCGATCACCATCGGGTGGTGATCACGGTTCGACATCGGCGAGCGCAGTACGTCACCGAGCCGCACCATCTCCCGGTCGCTGTTGGGCACCTCGATGCCGACCGCAGACTTGCCCGGGATCGGAGCGAGCAACCGTACGTTGTCGGTGGCCACCGCATAGGCGATGTTGCGGGTCAGCTGGGTGATCTTCTCGACCTTGACCCCGGGCCCCACCTCGACTTCGTACCGAGTCACGGTCGGGCCCCGGGCAAAGCCAGTGACCTGGGCATCCACCGAGAACTGCTCGAGGACGCCAGTGATCGCCTCGATCATGATGTCGTTGGCCTTACTGCGGGCTTTCGGCGGACCGCCCTTGACCAGCAGGTCGGGTGGAGGCAGCTGGTAGTCACCCTCGACGACCCGGTGCACGGCCATCGACGGGACCGCCTTGGTCTCCGCCTTGGGCGGCGGTGCCGGCACAGCCCCTGGCTCAGCAGCCCCTGGCTCAGCAGCAGTGTCCCGTCCGGTGTCTTGCTCGGCGCCAGCGTCGTCTGTCTGGCTGGCCTGCCTACGCCGCGCGGGTCGGCGAAGCCGGGCGTCGGCGGGATCTGCATCGGTGACCGCGCCGTCGGCGCCGGGTGTAGTGGAATCGGGAGGTTGTTCCGGCGCGGCACCGCACAGCCGGCGGATCCGTTCAGGCACCGCTCGTACTGGGGTTCCGGTCAACACCAGCAGCCCGTAACCGGCCAGCAGAGCCAGCAACGGCACAGCCACCCAGACGGTGAACCCATCGATCAGCGGTTCCGCCACCAGGTATCCCACCGCCCCGGCGGCTCGTGCCCGACCCACCGCGTCGGCGGGTGCGCCAGCCGCGAGATGCCAGAGACCTAGCGTGCCCAATGTCAGCAGCACCGTGCCGACAGTGCGCCGCGGCCGCGCTGCGGCGTCAGGCTCGGTGCGCATCAAACTCACCCCGACTCCAGCGAGCACCACCGGTAGCCCCACCGATGCGGCACCGAACAGGGCACGCAACGCTTGATGGAGTCCGGCGCCGACAGGTCCCCCGGCGGTCCACCACACGGCTGCGGCGGCGACCACTGCAACCGCGATGAGACCGAGCGCGAGACCATCCCGGCGGTGCGCAGGCTCCAGCTCCCGGGTCCGGCCCAATGCCCGGGCGAGTTTGCCGGCGCCACGGGCCAGCACAGACCAAGCGGGTAGGACCCGACCGCCAATCCGGCGTGGCGTGCGCCGGATTGGCGCCTGCCGGGTGGTGGGCCGGGCTTTGGACTGCGGCCTGGGCCGCGAAGCCGACTTGCTTCCCGAGGTCCGGGAACGCCCAGTGGCGGCCTTTGCGGACGTCTGCCCCGCCGAGTTCCACACGCTAGCCCGCCCGCCCCTTTCTGCGCTCCGGACCGGCCATACCGGCTCCGCTGGCCGCCACTGCTCACCCATGGTGGACCGCAGACGGAGCGAAGGCGCCCGCGACACGCCGACCCGTCGCAGTGACCGTCCACCCGCAGTGACCGCGCCTCAGTCCCCCGCGTGTCGCTTCTCAATGCCCCGCGTGTCGCGCCCCGATGTCCGGGATGGTGGCGGCGGGCGATCGGAGCCATCCCGTGCCGGCAGGGTGGTAGCCGCAAAGAGCAGTCGTAACGGGGTTGGCGGTACTCGAAGGGCCACTAACGGGTCAGCCGACGGGCAGCACGGTGGGGACGATCATCGGGCGGCGCCGGTAGGTATCGGCGACCCAGCGGCCCACCACGCGCCGCACTGCCTGCGCGATGCGGTGCGGGTCGGTGATCCCCTCGACCTCGGTGCGGGCCAGTTCCATCTCCACCAGCGGCACGACACCATCGAGCGCCTTGGGATCGTCGGAGAAACCCCGCCCCGAGATCGTCGGTGGCGCCACCGCCCGCCCGGTCGCCGATGCGACCACCACGGTGATCGCGATGAAACCACCCTCGCCGAGGATGAGCCGGTCGGACAGCGTGGACTCCCCGACGTCACCCACTGACAGCCCGTCTACGTACACCTGGCCGACCTCGACCCGGCCGGTGATCTCCGCCCGGCCGTCCACCAGATCCACCACCACACCGTCCTCAGCGATGACCACGCGCTCCGGCGCCACCCCGGTGCGGACCGCCAAGGCGGCGTTGGCCCGCAGGTGCCGCCACTCGCCGTGCACCGGCATGACGTTGGACGGGCGGATCGCGTTGTAGAGGAACAGCAACTCGCCTGCCGGCGCATGTCCAGATACGTGAACCTTGGCGGTGCCTTGATGCACCACTGTGGCGCCCAGCCGGGTCAACCCGTTGACGACCCGGAACACCGACGTCTCATTGCCCGGTATCAGCGAGCTGGCCAGCACGACGGTGTCCCCGGCGCGGATCCGGATCTGCCGGTGCTCGCCGCGAGCCATCCGCGACAACGCCGAGAGCGGTTCGCCCTGCGAGCCGGTGGAGACGAACAGGACCCGGTGCTCGGGCATCGCCAGCGCCTCGTCGAGGTCGACCAGAAGCCCTGGCGGTACCCGGAGCAGCCCGAGATCCACCGCGACGCCCATGTTGCGCACCATCGACCTGCCCACCAACGCCACGTTGCGCCGGTGCGCTGTGGCGACATCCAGCACTTGCTGCACCCGGTGCACGTGGCTGGCGAAGCACGCCACGATGACCCGCTGGGTGGCCTTGCCGATCACCGAGTCGAGTACCGGGCCGATGTCGCGCTCCGGAGTGACGAAGCCGGGTACCTCGGCGTTGGTGGAATCGATCAGGAGCAGGTCGACACCTTCGTCGCCGAGCCGGGAGAAGCCGGCGAGATCGGTCAACCGCCCATCCAGCGGTAACTGGTCCAGCTTGACATCGCCGGTGTGCAGCACCAGCCCGGCCGGGCTACGGATGGCCACCGCCAGAGCATCGGGGATGGAATGGTTGACCGCGAAGAACTCGCAGTCGAACGGTCCGCAGCGGTACCGGGTATTCGCCGCGACTTGAACCAGTTGGGGTTTCTGGTGGTGCTCGCGGCACTTCTCGGCGACCAGCGCGAGAGTGAACTCAGAACCCACCACCGGCAGGTCGGGACGCAACTTGAGCAGGAACGGCACTGCACCGATGTGATCTTCGTGCCCGTGCGTGAGAACCAGCGCCTCGATGTCATCCAGCCGGTGCTCGATCGCGCGGAAGTCGGGCAGGATGAGGTCCACTCCGGGTGCATCGTCCTCAGGGAACAACACCCCGCAGTCGATCACCAGCAACCGATCGGCGTGCTCGAAGACCGTCATGTTGCGGCCGATCTCGCCGATGCCACCGAGGGCGACCGCGCGCAGCCCACCGTCGGGTAGCGGTGGTGGCGCTGCGGTCGGGACTCCCGGGATGGGCACTGGAGTCCCGGTGGGAACCGCGCTCACGACTCGACCCTGACAAGCAAGTCTCGCGCGCTCACGACTTGACCCTGACAAGCGGGTCTCGCGCGCTCACGCAAGAACCCCTGCCGCCACCAGCGCTGCGGCGATTGCGGCGACCTGGTCTGGGTCGGCGGGGACCTGGGGCAACCGGGGCGCACCGACGTCAAGCCCGGTCAGCCGCAGCGCCGCCTTGCTGAAGGCCACCCCGCCGACTGCACCGAAGACGCGGATCAGACCCAGCGTGCAGGCATGGATACCACGGGCAGCAACTACGTCGCCCGCCTCGAATGCGGTGGCCATGGCCCGCAACCGGTCGGCCACTACATGACCGATAACGCTGACGAAACCGACTGCGCCCACCGCGAGCCAGGGCAGGTTGAGTACGTCATCCCCGCAGTAGTAGGCCAAACCGGTACTGGCGATCACCTCTGCGCCGGCACCGAGATCGCCCTTGGCGTCTTTGACCGCGACGATCCGCGGATGGTCCGCCAACCGGCACAGGGTGTCTGTCGCGATCGGCACCACCGAGCGTGGCGGGATGTCGTAGAGCATCACTGGCAAATCGGTGGCGTCGGCGACCGCGGAAAAGTGCGCGAACAGCCCAGCTTGCGGCGGGCGGGAGTAGTACGGGGTCACCACGAGCAGGCCGTGCGCGCCCGCCTGCTCCGCCTGCCGGGCCAGCGTGATGCTGTGTGCGGTGTCGTAGGTGCCGGCACCGGCCACGATGTGCGCACGGTCACCGACCGCCTGCACCACGACCCGTACCAGCTCCGCTTTCTCCGCGTCCGTCGTGGTCGGTGACTCACCGGTGGTGCCGTTGAGCACCAGCCCGTCACAACCTCGTTCCACGAGCTGGTGCGCAAGCTTGGCGGCGCTGTCCAGATCGACGTGGCCGCTTGCGGTGAACGGGGTGACCATAGCGGTGAGCACCCGGCCGAAGGGCTGGCCGGACGCAGACGTCGGCACGGCATTCATGGGACACGACGCTACCGGTCGGCACCGCAACCTTGGTCGACCGAGGTACGCCGGCCGGCACTACAGCCCCCGCCGGCTGCTCTGCAGGACAGCGACGTCGCTGTGGTCACCCTCGACCTCCACGACCGCACGATCGCGACCGAAGGCGTGCAATGTCAGTTCCTCAGGCGAGCCAATCAGGACGACGCAACGCTCGGCACGCCGCGCGGTGCGCTGCCATCCCTCCGGCGTACGCAGGACGATCCCCACTGGCGAGTGCCGGTACAACAGCCGGGCCGCCTTGCCGAGCAAGGTCCACAGCACCCGAGCCCGGCGCTCGTCGGCCGGTCGCGGGGTCCACTGCGGTTGGGCCCGCCGTACATCCTCATGATGAACGAAGAACTCCATGGTGTTGGCCCGATCACCGAGGCCCGGCAAGCGCAACGGCGACCACCTGGGCGGCCCGCCGCGGATCTGTTCAACGAGGTCTGGCCAAGGCCGCCGGGTGATGCTGCGTTGCACCCGAGCGGTGTACCCGGCCCATAACGGCAGTAGGACGCCAGGTGCCGCATCCAGCCGGCCCTCCCGGAGCACCAGATGCGCTGCAAGGTCCCGGGCCGTCCACCCCTCGCACAAAGTCGCAGCGTCGGGGCCCAGGTGATGCATCAGATCGCACAGCTCGCGCCGCTCGGCGGCCGCCAGCGTCTCCATCGACTGCGTCACCCCTCCCGGTCGGGCCCGGCAGAGGTGAGCTCGATCTGCAACAGCACCCGCCGCTCACGGTGCATCGCCGCCCGGTAGTCGTCCCAGTCCGGATGTTCGCCCGAGATACTGCGGTAGTAGTCCACCAGTGCGTCCATCGCCTCGGGCAGCTCGACGATCCGTACCGAGCCGCCGACCTGGATCCAGCGGCCGTAGAAACCATCCGACAGCACGCAGAGCCACACGCGCGGGTCCCGGCGCAGGTTGCGAACCTTGAACGCGGTTTGCCGGCTGCTCACCACCACCCGGCCCTGACCGTCGACCGTAGCCGCCACCGGGGACATCTGCGGGGTGCCGTCCCGGCGCATCGTGGCCAGCACCGCGTGGTGTTGCTCGGCGACTACGGCGCGCGCCTCATTCAGATCCATGACTGCACGTTACTCAGCCCTCGGCGACGAACGGGCTGGATGCTATCTCGCTACCGTCCGGGAGGGTGCAGATCTCGAAATCGCTGAACACGCTGGATGCCACCTTGTGTAACTGGCGCAGGCACTCCACCGCCAGCGCGCGGATTTCCACGTCCGCATGTTCGGTGGCGCGCATCGCGATGAAATGGCGCCAAGCCCGGTAATTTCCGGTCACCACGATGCGCGTCTCGGTGGCATTGGGCAGCACCGATCGAGCCGCCTGGCGAGCCTGCTTACGGCGCAGCGTGGCGTTCGGCTCGTTAGCGAAGTGCTCCTCCAAGCCGGCGAGCAGCTCGTTGTAAGCCTGCTGGCTGGTCAGGACCGCATCCTGAAAGCGCCGGTGTAGTTCGGGATCGTTGGCGATCACCTCGGGTTCGACCATGGCGGCAGTCCGCTCGGGAACGTAGCGCTGAGATAGCTGCGAGTAGGAGAAATGTCGATGCCGGATCAGTTCGTGGGTCAGCGATCGCGACACGCCGGTCAGGTAGAAGCTGACCGTGCCGTGCTCGAGCACCGACAGGTGCCCGACTTCGAGGATGTGCCGCAGGTAACCGGCATTGGTGGCGGTCGCCGGATTCGGTTTGCGCCAGGACTGATAGCAGGCTCGGCCGGCGAACTCAGCGAGCGCTTCCCCTCCGTCGGCATCGGTGGACCACGTAACGCCGTCGGGGGGAAAGAACTCGGTCTTGGCCACGAGTTGCACCCGCAACGGCACGGTGGCCACGGTGGTGTCGCTGACATCCGTTTCGACTCGGTCGGGTTGACTCACGCTGCACCTCTCCTCTCGATGCCGGCCCGGCGCCAAGCGCCAGCAGCTTAGTGTGACAACAATGACGCCTTGACTGACGTCGTTAATGACGTCATATTGATGTCATGGATCTCACCCCTTATGTCAACCAGCTGCGGGAAGACCTCACCACGGCGGCTTCCGCAGGTGACGAGCAGACCCGGCATGCCGCTGCAATGCTGAGCGTTGCCCTGGCGCCCGCAGCGCGCCTGTCCATCATGAATGCGCTGTCCGACCTCGCTGCGGAGGTCACCGCGGCGCTGGACGACCGGGTTGTGGAGGTACGCCTCGACGGCCGTGACGTACGGATCGCGGTGAGCGCCGCTTCCGACATCGGCGACCAGTCCGCCGAACACCGGACGAGCGGATCGGGTGACGATGGGCCGCCACCGTCCTCCGACCCCGGTGCCGGCGCGTTCGCTGATGCCGGTGGCGACATCAGGCGGATGACGCTGAGGCTGATCGACCAGGTCAAGGCCCAGGCCGAGCGGGCCGCCGCCGAGCAGGGCGTATCCCTGAACGCCTGGGTCTCGCAGGCGGTGTCAAGCGCGCTGCGCGGTGAGCCGTGGAATGACCCGCGCTGGGGTTCGGGAGATCGCCGCAACCGTAATCGGGTGCAGGGCTGGGTGCAGGGCTGAACGCCCGGCAGCACGCAACGGTCTCGTTGAGGAGAAATCGTGGAACACGACGGCACCGACGTCTCGGTGGTCCGGCAGGAGCGCTTTGACTGCCCGGGACCAGCCGACATCAGAGTAGAGCTCGATGGTGGGCGGTTGGACATCGCTTTGGGTGACGACATCGGAGGCAGCACAGACAGTGTAGACACCGCCGGCAGCGGCCACATAACCGTGCAGATCCGTCCTGACCTGGCCATGCAGCCGCCCTGGAATATGGGAGTCACCAGCCTGTTGAGCTGGCTGGGCGGGCAGGGCGCGGCCGCGCCGTTGGGCGAGCTGGCGGCCGACGCGGTGCGCCAGACATTGATCGACTTCACCGGACGGCGGCTCACGGTGCGCAGCCCGCGCGAATTCCCGCTGCGCACCGTGCCACTGATCATCCAGGTCACCGCACCGGCGGGCTCATCGATTAGCGCCCGGGGTGGCTCGGCGGACCTCGCAGTCACCGGCGTGGCCGCCCAGCTGGATGTTGCCACCGGTTCCGGCGAGATCCGGGCACAGCAGTGCACCGGCGCGGCCGACGTCCGCACTGGCTCGGGTGACGTACGGATGGGGACCGTACTGGGCCGGCTGCGCGTGCGTACCGGCTCCGGCCTGGTCGATGTGACCAGTGTTGAGGGCGCCGGTGCCGGCACTGTGCGCACCGGTTCCGGTGATGTCCGGCTCGGCGCTGTCAAGCACGACATGAGCGCCCGCACCGGCAGTGGTGACCTCACGGTGGTCGATGCCTGCGCCGGTGGTCTGGAGCTCACCACCGGTTCGGGCCAGCTACGGATAGGCATCCACCAGGGCGTGCTCGCCGAACTGGATGTCAGTTCCGGTTCCGGGCAAGCACGCAGCGATCTGCCGGTGAGCGGTCCGCCCGCCGAGGGCAACGTTGCGCTGCGGGTACGCGCCCGCACCGGATCGGGCGACGCGCTGGTCACCGCGGCACCATGCTGACCGGCCGGGCGCCGACCTTGCGGCTGAGTACCACGCCCAAAGCCGGCACCAGATCGCCGTGCTCGCCCGGCGCGATCCCGTCGAGCTCGAGCCACTCGGCCATCTCGCGAAGCGCCATAGCGAGTTCGACAACCACTCTCGACGTGTCGGCAAGCCCAGGCTCAGCGAAGGCGCCCGGTACCCGCAGCAGGCCCGCGGAGCGATCGGCCTTGAGATCGACTCGGGCAACCAGCTGGCCATCGAGGAGAAACGGCAAGACGTAGTAGCCGTGGCTACGCCGGTGTTGCGGAACATAGATTTCGATCCGGTAGCGGAAGCCGAACAATCGCTGGGTGCGTGCCCGGCTCCAGATCAACGGGTCGAACGGGCATAACAGCGCCGCGCCGGTGATCCGCCGCGGCGTGCGTGCCTCCCGGTGCAGGTAGGCCGGTGCTCGCCAGCCCTCCACCAGCACCGGTGCCAGGACTCCGGCGTCCACCAGTTCACCGACCGCCTGCCTGCTGCACTCGGGCCGTAGCCGGTAGTAGTCCCGAAGGTCAGGCTCGGTGGCGACGCCCAGCGCGGCGCCGGCCCGGGCGATCAGCTCACGGGCACCCTCGTCGGCGCTGACACGGCGGTCCAGTACGTCGGCGGGCAATACTCGTTCCGGCAAGTCGTAGAGGCGCTCGAAGCCGCGTCTGGTGCCGGTGGTGAGCTCGCCGATGCCGAACAGCCACTCGCAGATCCGTTTCGTGTCAGTGCGATTCCACCACGCCCCCGGCGTTGGCCGCCCTACCCCACCGATCTCTCGCTCCAGAGCGGCAGCTCCTACCGGTCCGTGTTCTTTGACCGCAGCCAGTACCGCTGAAACCAGCTCGGGCTTGCGAGCTGCCAGCGCCGCGTACCCTTGCCACCAGCCCGGCTTCTTGGCCCCCGATCGCAACAGCGGCCAGTCCCGCGCCGGGATCAGACTCGCCTCGTGGGCCCAGTACTCCACCAGCGGGCGGAAACGACGCACCGGGTACGCCCATGCGGCGTCATCGAGCAGCGGGCGTCGGTACGGGCCCAACCGGCTGAAGACCGGTAGATAGTGCGCCCGGGTCAATACCGACACCGAGTCCAACTGGAGCAGCCGGATCCGATCCAACACGTGCATGAGGTGGCGGCGGGTCACAGGTCCGGCTGGGCGTGCATGGGCAAATCCCTGCGCCGCCAGCGCAGTCCGACGCGCATCGGCTATCCCCATGCTCCGCACAGCACCCGATGCTGCCACCCACCCCCGACAGTCTCCTCGGGGCTGCGACCCCGATATGGAGACCTGTCGGGCGCGGCATAGCGTGCAGGGCGTGGGAATGGCCGGCGTGCGGGGCGCGACTGCGGAGGATGCGCCGGTGCTGGCGACCCTGCACCGGGTGACCTGGCGGGCCGCTTATGCCGAGCTGCTGCCGCCCGGCACGCTCGATGAGCTGGACACCCCGCAGCTGCAGCAAGCGTGGGCCGACACCATCGCGGGCGGCGCCACGGTCTTGATCGCGACCGAAGATGCCGATCCGGTCGGGTTCGTCGTGGCGGGGTCGGCACCCGAGGAGGAAGTAGCCGCAGCCGACGGCACGATACCCTCCGACGCGGCGCGCACCGTGCTGGTCAGCACCTTGCTGGTGGAACCGCGGTGGGGGCGCAGAGGCCACGGCGGGCGGCTGCTCGTTGCGGCCGCCACGGTACTCCGCGAGGCCGGCGCGACCCGCGGCGTCGCGTGGATCCCTGCCGAGGACGCGGCTTCGCTGAGCTTCTACCGGCGCGCCGGCTGGGCGCCGGATGGCACCGTGCGCACCCTCGACGCCAATGGCCGCGTACTTCGCGAACTGCGTCTCACCGGGCCTCTCGATTTGGCACTCACCCAGTGAGCACCTGCGTCGACCTACAGATCGAGCAGCGGTTCCAGCCCCACCGTGAGGCCGGGGTGGTGCAGCACTGCCCGGACGCCGAGCAGCACGCCCGGCATGAACGACGAGCGGTCCAGCGTGTCGTGCCGGATCGTCAACATCTCCCCCGCGGTGCCCAGCAGTACTTCCTGGTGGGCGACCAGCCCGGTCAAGCGCACCGAATGCACCCGCACCCCGTCGATGTCGGCGCCCCGAGCCCCGGGTAAGGCGCTGCTGGTGGCATCCGGGGACGCCGCCATCCCGTTTTGCGCGCGGGCGGCTGCGATGAGCGAGGCGGTGCGCGCTGCGGTGCCCGAGGGGGCGTCGGCCTTGCGCGGGTGGTGCAGCTCGATGATCTCCACAGATTCGTAGAACCGGGCGGCCATCGCCGCGAACCGCATGCACAAGATCGCGCCGATGGCGAAGTTGGGAACGACCAGCACGCCGAGATCGGGCTTGGGGGCGAGCCAGTCACGGACCTGCACCAGCCGGGCCTCGGTGAAACCGGTAGTGCCCACCACCGCGTGGATGCCCTGGTCGACGCAGAACCGCACGTTGTCCATCACCACGTCGGGGTGAGTGAAGTCGACGACCACCTCGGCGCCCGCGTCGGCGACGTTGAACATCCAGTCACCGGCGTCAACCATCGCGACCAGTTCCATGTCGTCGGCGGCATCGACCGCCTTGCACACCTCGGTGCCCACCCGCCCGCGAGCCCCGAGCACCC
>DATFDO010000113.1:0-5364 GCA_035252045.1 Pseudonocardiaceae bacterium | reverse complement strand
CCGGGTGGTCTCGCGGGCCACGCTGACGACCGGAGACGAAATCATCGGCCCAGCGCTGATCGAACAGCTGGACACCACCACCCTGCTGGCCGACGGCGAGGTCGGCGTGCTGGACGACGCCAGCAACCTGGTGGTGCGCCTGCGCAGCTAACCCCTCCGGCGTGTCGCGTCCCCATGCCCGGTGTGTCGCGCGCTCGTGCCCGGTGTGTCGACTGTGGCACAGTGGTGAGCCGATGACTGAGCTTTCCGCCGTTGAGCTGGAGGTGTTCCGGCACGCGCTGGCCGGCGTTGCTGAGGAGATGGGTGTCGCGCTGCGGCGCGCGGCGTACTCCCCGAACATCAAGGAACGAGCCGACTGCTCGGCGGCGGTGTTCGACCGCGACGGGGAGATGGTCGCCCAAGCCGAGCACATCCCGGTCCACTTGGGCGCGATGCCGGCCAGCGTCCGCGCCGTTCTCGACACCTACGGTGAGCTACCGTCCGGCCAGCAGGTCTGCGTCAACGACCCGTACCTGGGCGGAACGCACCTACCGGATCTGACCATCGTCGCCGCCGTGGGTACCGGGTCCGGCGAGTTACTCGGGTATGTGGCCAACCGCGCGCACCACGCCGACGTCGGTGGCGCGGCACCTGGATCGATGCCCGCCAGCGCCACCGAGATTGCGATGGAAGGCATCCGGATCCCACCCATCCTCGTCGCCGACGCCGATGGGGAGCGCGAGGATGTACTACGGCTGATCGCCGCCAACTCCCGGACCCCGAGGGAGCGGCGGGGTGACTTGCGAGCACAGTTCGCCGCCAACCACGTCGGGGCCCGGCGGCTGCGCGAGCTCGCCGGCCGGATGGGCCCGGCGCGGCTGTCGCAGGCCATGGCGGCCGTCTGCGATTACTCCGACCGGCGAGTCCGGGCCGCCGTGGCGCAGATCCCCGACGGGTGCTACCGCAACTCCGATGTCTTGGAGATCGGTGACGGCGTCACGATCCGGGCCGCGGTGACCGTCGCCGGCGACGAGGTGACCATCGACTTCGACGGCACCGACTCGCAGATCCCGGTGAACTGCAACGCAGTGTTCGCGGTGACGCTGTCCTCGGCGATGTTCGTATTCCGGATGCTGACCGACCCCGCGGCACCGCCCAACGCCGGCTGCTACCGATCGCTGCACGTGCGCGCACCGGAAGGTTCGGTGGTGCACGCCACCTTCCCGGCACCCACGGCCGCCGGCAACGTCGAGACGAGCCAGCGCATTGTTGACGTCTTGCTCGGCGCGTTCGCCCAGGCGCTTCCCGATCGGGTACCTGCGGCCAGCCAGGGCACCATGAATAACCTGCTCATCGGCGCCGGAGGGGATAGCAGCGATGGCGCTTTCAGCTATTACGAGACGCTGGGTGGCGGCGAGGGCGGCACTCCGGCCCGTGCCGGGATGTCCGGGGTGCACACCGGGATGACCAACACCCAGAACACTCCAGCTGAGGCGATGGAGCTGGACTACCCGTTGCGGGTGTGGCGCTATGAGTTGCGACCGGCGTCGGGTGGCGCCGGCGCGCATCCCGGTGGCGACGGTCTGATCCGGGAGGTCGAGGCGCTGGCCGACTGCACGTTGACCGTCCAGTCCGAGCGCCGGGAAACACCACCGTGGGGGCTTGCCGGCGGACGCCCTGGCGCGGTGGGGCACAACATCTTACGGCGCGGTGACGGCACCGAGGTCGAGCTGCCCAGCAAGGGCACCTGGCAGCTGACTCGCGGTGAGCGGATCCGCATCGAAACTCCCGGTGGCGGCGGCTGGGGGAAGCCGTCACCTAACGTAGGAGTATCAGGTGAGCCACCACGCCAACCCGAGCCCGACCATCACCACGATAACCACCATCAGTAACAGCACTCGGGACAGCATTACCGCCGGGTCAGACTCGCCCGGACGCACACACAGCTCCGGCCGGTGATAGAGATCCAGGTCAACGCTCATGGCACCAACGGTAGCGACGCTGTGGTTACCGCCCTGTTCACGTTCAGTTAGCGGCAGGCAAAATCGCTGACATTCGCAGCGCTGCGGCGTTGTCCAGGTCCTGTTCACCCGGGCTGGGTTGGCAGCCGACCGGTTCATGGGTCAAGATCGGAGCATGGTGCTCGACGCACTGCGGGCACTTCCGCCGACTCCGATGCTGATCCTGGCCTTCGTCTGCCCTGCGCTGGAGGCCTCCACCATGCTCGGCGTGGTCTTCCCGGGCGAGATCGCGATCTTGGTGGCGGGTGCCGCCGCACAAGTCGGGACCCTACCGCTGTGGGCGGTGATTCCCACCGGCATAGCGGGCGCGGTGATCGGCGATGCGATCGGGTTCAGCGTCGGGCGCCGTTACGGCGCCCAGTTGCTCGGGCATCTCCCGGAATGGCTGGTCAAGCCGGAGGCGGTGTGCGCAACCAATGATTTGATACGCCGGCGGGGGCCGATCGTCGTGCTGATCGGTCGCACCACGGCGCTGTTGCGGGCATTGGTCCCCGGCTTGGCGGGAATGAGCGGGCTGACCTGGCGGCGATTTCTGCCGTATAACATGCTCGGTGGGATTATCTGGGCAACGGTGGTGGCGGCGCTGGGCTATCTGGCCGGCGCCAGCCTCGCCGTGGTGCAGGACCAGCTGGGCATGGCCAGCAACATCATCCTTGGAGCTCTGGTGGCGATAGGGCTGGTCGTGTGGTTGCGTTCCCACGTCCGGCGGCGGCAACCAAAGCTCTAAGCGACAATTATTGGCATCTAAGCGATCCGGCGTAGGCCATACAGGTGAGCGTTGACCGACTCATTGTTACCTGACTATGATCCACCTCACAGTTAGACAGACCTGTCTGTGCCTGTCTTTTCAATATACGGAACTGGTCCACGGGCGCAATTCGCAGTGCGATCTCAGGCAACAGGAAGGAGCGCGCGCAAACAATTACCGGTCCGCCTACTCACCTCCTTCAAGCCAAAGCCTACCCATTTCATCGGAGAGGACAATCATGACCGATTACGATCCGAGAACGGCCACCGGAATCCCGACCGAGCCCGTCGGCTCGCTGCCTCGTTCGTCAAAGTTGCAGGCCGCCTACGCTGACTACGACGCGGGAAAAATCGATCTAGCGGCCTTGGAAGCCGAACAGGATGCCGCCGTCAAGGATTCGATCGAACGGGGCGAGGCCACCGGATCACCCATCATCTCCGACGGCGAGCAGCGTTGGTCGAGCTTCGCCACCTACCCCATCACCGACACTCTGAACGGCACCGGCCTGGCCGACAACCTCGGCCCGGGTGGCCAGTTCTTCGCGATCTTCGCCGACGGCCACGGACGGCAACTGCCCCGCCTGACCGGTGGGCCCCTACGGTACAAGTACTACGCTGCCGACGCGCTGAAGAAATCTATCCGCTACGCGCACGTGCCCATGAAGCAGGCCGTGATCGCACCGTCCATGCTGGCCCTGCTGTACCCGCTGAACGATGAGGTGCCCGGTTACAGCCGGGAAGCGTTCGAGGAAGACATCGTCAACGAATGCGTGAAAGACATTCGTGAAGCGTTCGCAGCCGGTGCGGCCCGGGTTTCCGTCGACTTCACCGAGGGTCGGCTGGCCACCAGGGCAGATCCACGCAACCCGTGGACCGGTGCCGGATTACTCCCGCACTTCATCGAGCTGAACAACCGGGTGATGGCCAACTTCACCGCGGAAGAACGTCAGAACATCGGTATCCACACCTGCCCGGGTGGCGACCGGGACTCGGTGCACAGTGCGGATGTGCCCTACAACAACCTGCTTCCGAGCATGTTCAAGATTAATGCTGGCTACTTCCTCATCCAGCTGGCCAGCGAGCGCGACCGCGACCCCGTGTACAAGTCGATCGCAGAGAACCTGCAAGATGACGCCGACGGCGTCGCCCAGATGGCCTACATCGGGGTGTGCGTGGGGCAGAGTCCTCGGCCGGAAAGCCCTCAGGAGATCTGTGATCAGCTGATGAGGGCGGCCAACTTCATCGACAAGCAGCGGATCGGATCCACCGACGACTGCGGTTTCTCACCGTTCAGCATCGATGAGAAGCCCAACCACGGTTCACCCGATTACGCTCGCGACATCGCATTCCAGAAGATCAAGAACCGGGTCGAGGGAACCCGGATGGCTGCCGAGAAACTAGGCGTCAGCTGAGTTAACTGCCACCGGGCCCGGTCGCTCACCTCCGAGCGACCGGGTCCTCGTCGCTCGGCCCTTTAGCCGCCGTGTTGTCGCCGAATTCGCCACCATGGCCGTTGTCCGGCGAAGGGCCCCAACCCTCGTCGCGAACCCGGCGATAACAGGGCATCGACGGCCGGGCCGCTGCTGGGCTGGGCGCCGGTAGCCGGCCCGGCCTCCGACCGCGCCCGGTCGAGCCGGCGTCCGCCACCCGTCCTAGTTCGGGTCGACCACGACTGCCTCCCGGGCGCCGGTCGGCCCACCGGTCTTGCGCTCGACGCGGCCCGGGTCTGTGGGGTACCCACGACGTCGGCATTCCGGTCAGCTCGGCAAGCGTCGACGGACGAAACTTGCCCGATCCGCATCGTTGGTTTGGGCGATCGCGGCACGCACCACGTCGATGAGCGCTAGCGACTCTCGGCACAAACAGCTGTCCCAACGTATCGGGATCGTTCTCTTTTTCTGAAGCTCATCGATGATGGCCAGTTCCCGGTAAAGCATCCTCTGGCTGCGGCCGGCCGAATTGACCAGCAGCTCCGCAGGTGAACGGCTTACCCGGAACTTCGCATGCCGCCAGGCGCTAATGCCGTGGAGTTCGCCGCTCCGTGCTCCTGATCGCCGCCTGGGAAGCAATAACCGCGATGTGCGCGGCTTTTAGTTCCCAAACGGCGATCACCGCCCTGAATCGCTCCCGGCACCGCCGCCCTACGGCGCCGGGTATCGAGGGCCTAAGATCCGATGCGGAGGCGTATGGGCGCCTGGTGGCCCCCGCGGTCTTCAACACCGACGTGGTCGAGTAACTCGACCAGGCGGGTTCGATTCCCGTCCGCCTCCGCCACGCTACCGACCGTCGGCCAGTTCGCCATCGATGTGAGACTGGAAAGGCACCGTCGAGATGTCCCGAGTCTACGTCAGTCTCATCCAGTCTGATTACGGTCTCAGACTGCACGGTAATTTCGAGGCAGTCATAACGCAGGCCGCGCAGCTGTGGCACTGGTTTCGGGACAACTCGCGCAACGATTTCGGCCCCTGGGTTCGCGGCTCACGCATTACCAGTGACCAGGACACCGTCGCCGGCCCCGGCTGCCTCATCCAATCCGACTACCGCACCGGACCCCACGGCAACTTCGAAGTCGTCGTCCCCCTCCAACTCCCCAACGGCAGCACAGAACTCCGCCACT
>DATFDO010000112.1:0-17681 GCA_035252045.1 Pseudonocardiaceae bacterium | reverse complement strand
CGCCGCCTTCACCCGGTTTCGTGGCGAAGAGTGGATGCCGCAACCCTGCCGTGGCTGCCCGCGCCGAACCATCGATTTCGGCGGCTGCCGCTGCCAGGCCTTCGCGCTGACCGGCGACGCCGCACGGGCGGATCCGGTATGCCAGTTCTCCCCCGACCATCACCACATCGACGCCGCGGTGCACGCCGCTGGGTCCCCGCGCTCGCCGTTGCGCCTCCGGTCGAACCCGCGTGTCATCTGAGAATGTTCACCGCCCGCGCGATCACCAGCGCCAGGGTGACCAGCGACACCAGCGCTTGGGTCATCATCGTCAACTTTGCCCACCGCGACAGCGGCATCACATCAGTAGGACTGAACGCGGTGGCATTGGTGAAAGAGAGATACAGGTAGTCCAAAAATTCGGGTTCCCAGTCGGCTGGGGCGAGCTCGGGATTCTGCATTTGTACGAATTGGAAGTCCGGCACGACCCGCCGGGCGTAAGCCCGAGCGACCGGACCGCCACGGTCGAATTCCCAATACCACAGGCCGAAGGCGATGATATTCGTGAACCAGATCGCGGCGCCGGTCGCCAGCAGCGCAGCCGCGTTCTGCTCTGCCCTGCCGTGCACCAGCCCCCAGGCCAGCAGGCTGGCCGACCAGGCGTTGGCCAGGCTCAGCAGCCCGGTCAGCACCAGGCTGGCGATGCGCAATGCGCGCGACTCCCGGTTCATCCTGGTCGGATTGGCGACGATCAACGCGAGCAGCACCGCGAGTTCCAGCCCTGGCAACAACCACCTGGACTGCAGCACCAGGTCTTCGGGCAAGACCATCTGCAACGCGATGGCGACCACGACGGTGAGAGTCACCGGCCAGCGGCTTTCCCCCTCGGTGCGGCGCAACCACGCCGGTACATGCACGTGGTGCGCTGCGATGTGCGGCGGCAGCATGTGCGCGGGTACCGGCTCGCTTCGATCACCAGAGTTGCTCACCACACCGTCCACCTTGCCGTGCGTTCGGCGTGTCACCACCGTGGTCTGCGATGCCTATTCGGCGCAAAATCGTTCACTCGGCGAGCGGCGCTGGTGGCAGCCGCAGCCACCAACGTGTCGCCGCGCGCGCAGGTCAGGTCGGGAAGGCGGCTGGGGTAGGGGCGGCGCTGGTGGCGCGTGGCAGGCGCGTCCGACAATGTTGCGCGCGAGCCGATCGTCGCGAGCATCAACGTGATGGCAGCTTGCCCGAGCATGCCTGGGGCGAGCGTCGGTGCCGGTCCGACTGTCCTCGTGATCGCATACCACCAACGCAACCACGGGGACAGCACGTCCCAGGTATCGGCGAAGCGCTGGTCCAGCGGTCCGGAGTCGTAGTTGACCAGCGCGTGCTCGAGCACGCCGAACAACGACGTGACGAGCACGAGGGTCGCCAGCGTGCGCACCAGGTAGATGCAGCCGGGTCGTCCGGCGTGCAGCGCCAGTGCGCCCGCGAGCACGGCCAACGCAACCCACGGCACCAGTTGCATAGCGCCGTTCCAGTGCTTCAATGTTGCCAGTTCGAACGCGGTGCCCACGATGCCGAGCGCGGTGAGGGCACACAGGCCGGTGCGCAGCAGGTGCAGCGGGTTGGGCCGCCGCGCGTGGCGCACCTGCGTCACGGCAGCAGTACTGACAAAATCTGATCGACGGTTGCGGCAGCAGGGTTGTACTTGGCCAGATTTTCCCGCAATTTCGCCAAGCCCAGGTCATCGGTGGAGTACGGCCGGTACTCGACGACTTCAGCCGCCCACCGCTTGGGACTCGATACACCAGCCGCCTTGAGCGCCGACGCGATGGCGTCTTCGCTGGCTGTGTTGGCCGATACCTTTTGCACGTTCGTATCCTGGTCGCCCGGCACCGGGTCGGTAGGTTCGGCGACATGGATGTCGGCCGCCAGGCTGACGGGGGTAACGGTGTGCACGGCAGCGCCGCCCGCGGCCAGCGACACACTGAAAACGGCGGCGCCGATCGCCGCGAGAACAGGTCTGTGAAAACCAGGCATGATCCTTCTCTTCCGCCAAAGGGAGGTGGGGTATTCCGCGGCGCCGTGCGAGCGCACCCTATTGGAGGTAGATCGGAGTCTCATCACGTTCTGAGAGAACCGGCCGGGCATGGCGCCGATCGGCTGGTTGGAGGCGCCGAGAGACGCTGAGATTGCTCCAGATGCCACGTCCACTACTCCATTCGGCGGCAGCCGGTGCTCACCCAGCCGTCAATCACCCGCGAAAATGGCGAGGTGGACGGCGGAAGTGGCGGTCAGGCGCGAGAGTGGAAGGCGTACCAGTCCCGGCTGGACGGGCTGAGATAGTGCTCGGGAGCGACGCGCTCGCCGGGAAAGAGGTGGAATCCGTGTGGCGGGCCATCGGGCGTGGGACGGAAGTAGGCCCCGCTCACCCAGTTCGGATTGATGTCCAGTTCCATGCCGCGTACCACCCCACCGGCTTGCAAGATCATTCCTAGATTGCATACCGAGAGGGCAGGTCCCCCGACATAGATTTCGGCACCCGACGCGGTAACCCCGAAACCCGAGCGGTGAATGAACGCCGCCTGACCGACGGTGCTGCCCCACACGGCCGCGCCGCCGCTCTGGCAGTCCGGGTTGACCTGCCCGCCGTCGACCAGCGGGACGAGATTCTGGCGCACACTGACCACGTCCGGGTCCATCCGAACCTCGCGGTTCCAGGCACCGACGGTGGCCGTGCCATCGGTACGAAGCACCAGGCTGGCGGCACCGTCGATCAGCGGCCGTGCGGCGTGCCCTTCGCTGTAGTAACCCCCGTGGCTGGCGCTGAGCCGGAAGCCACCATTGAACACGGCGACCACGGTGCGTTGCTCGGCCGCGGTCAACGATGTTGCGGCCAGCGAGGCGCTGCCTGGGTCCTGGAAACCGGGATGCAATTGACCGCGGACCAGGGTCGGGTCGATCCACATGACACCCACCAGGAAAGAGGTGTGCTCGCGGTCTGGGCGTACATGAGCGACCCGGACCGCTGGCCGACCGTGCACCGTTGCCACGGTGTCCCATTCCCCCTCGCCCGGTAACGGCGGCAGGCCCGCCGGCGGGTGCAGTGCCAGCGGCGCCGGTAAACCAGCCGGGCCGAGCGCATCAAGCCCTGTCGCCGGCATCCCGGCAACCCGGGGGATGCCTCCGGACGGCACCCCACCTGTCGGGGGCGGGTAGTAGTCGTACTGTTGTTTCTCCAGCCAGGTGACCAGCCCATCGAAGCCATGATCGCGGGCCCACTCGGCCAGCCGGGCCGCCACGCTGTCGGTTCCCGGCGCGCGCAACGCGGCCACCACCGAGATACCCACAACGGTTCCGGCAAGCACCGCCACAACAAGCAAGACCAGCTGCAACCGCCGCCAGCATCGACGCCTCGGCCGGATCGATTCGTCGTGCTGCTCGCTCACGGCGGCGCGGGGGGACGTGGAAACCAAAACCCTTCTCCTCAATCGTCAACCCGCCGCCAGCCACCCGCCGGGAAAGCACACTAGCGCTCGACCTGCTGCTGAAAAATCGGGCATCCCCGGCAGGGGAACGCGACACACCGTGCGTGAGAGCGCGACACACCGGGCCTGCGGGTTGCGACACGCCGGATGAGTGGCGATGGCTGGGGTTTGCCGCCATGGCCAGGGGGGTATTCGTCGCTTGCCCCAACCCGATGCCCCACACCGGTGGCACCCAATCGACCGCTAGGACGGTGTTGGAGATGGCGGACACCCGACGACTTCCGAAGCCGGTCGCGCACGAGTGGGACTGGCAGCTCAAGGGCTCTTGCCAGGGGCTGAACAGCAGCATCTTCTTCCATCCGGATGGGGAACGGGGGTCGGCGCGCGCTCGCCGCGCCGACCGCGCCAAGGCGATCTGCCAGCGCTGCCCAGTGCTGGATCAATGCCGCCGTTACGCGTTGTCCGCACGGGAGCCCTACGGGGTATGGGGCGGCTTGACTGAGGAAGAGCGCCGCGATATGTGGACCGGCCAACGTAAGCTGCTCGTCGTCGGTTGATCGTCGCGGCCCATCAGGTCCCGCAGACCGGGAGGCACTCACCGCTGAGACCATGAGCCCCTGAATGGAGGGCCATATGGAGCAGGTGGTGATTGTCGGTGCTGGGCTGGGCGGCCTGCGCACCGTCGAGTCCTTGCGTGCGGAGGGATTTGCCGGCCGGATCACCCTCGTCGGCGACGAACCGCATGCCCCTTATGACCGGCCGCCGCTGTCCAAGCAACTTCTCGCCGGGACATGGCCGGAGGAGCGGGTTTTCCTGCACCGCGGTGAGTTGACCGATCTCGGTGTGTCAGTGCGCTTGGGCCGGTCGGCGATCGGCGTCGACCGGGTCGCCGTGCATCTCGACGACGGCAGCCAGCTGCCCTACGACGCACTGGTGGTGTCGACCGGAGTCCGGCCCCGGCGACTTCCCGGCCAGCCTGACCACCCAGATCTGCACGTCCTGCGCACACTGGAGGATTGCCGCGGATTACGAGACTCGATGTCCCGGGCCCACTCCCTGCTCGTCATCGGAGCCGGCTTCATCGGTGCCGAAGTCGCGGCGACTGCCTGCCTGGCGGGCCTGGAGGTGACGATGCTGGAGGCCCTGCCGGTACCCTTCGCCCGCGTTCTCGGCGAGCAGATGGGCCAGTTGTGCGCTCAGTTGCAGACCGATCACGGGGTCACCGTGCGATGTGGAGTATCGCTGGTGGGTTTCGTGGACAGCGACCGTGGGGTGGTCGCTCGGCTCGCCGATGGAACTACGGTGCAGGCCGACTGCGGCGTGGTCGGGATCGGCACCGTCATCGACGACGGGTGGCTCGCCGGGCTTGGGATACCCACCCGGGAGGGACTGCGCTGCGATAGCGCCGGGCTGGTCGAGGGCACCAGCAACGTCTATGCCGTGGGCGACATCGCCGCCTGGCAGCACTGCACCGTCGGCGACCGGCCGCGGATCGAGCACTGGACCTCGGCCACCGAGCAAGCCGCGGTCGTCGCCCAACGGCTGGCCGGCAAAGCGATCACCCGCGCAGCCGATACCATGCCGTACTTCTGGTCCGACCAGTACGGGCTGACACTGCAGCTGATCGGACGCTGCGATCTGGCGACCTCCGTCGAAGTACTGCACGACCCAGGGATCATCAAGGGCACGGTGGCGGGCTACTTCGCCGACGATCGTCTCGTCGCAGTGCTGGCGTTTCAGGCTCCCCGATTGCTCAATCGCTACCGCAAGATGGTGGCCGCCGGCACCAGCAGGCATGAAGTCTGGTCAACCGCGGCTGAACTTGCCGCGCGCTAGCTGTGATCGCTCAGCTCGTGGGTTTGCAGTGAGTACCGTCGTCCGGCAGCTTCAGATCGACTAGATAGCTGATCCCGGCGCGGTCGACGCAGCTGTCGCCTTGCAAGAAGGCGGTGTGCTGGGTGCCTTCGTAGGTCAGCAGGCGGGCATTGATGTCCTTGGCGAGGTTGACCCCGGCCTGGTACGGCGTCGCCGGATCCTGCGTCGTGGAGATCACCATCACGGTAGGCAGTCCGGGGGTGTGCGGAACATGCGGTCCGCCGGTGGGCGGTACGGGCCAAAACGCGCAATTGTCCAGGGCCGGTGAGGGTGGCTGCCCGGTGTCCAGGAACGGTGCCACCTTCCGGTATTGAGCATCGACGTCGCGGGCCACGTTGCGGTCTTTGATGGGCGGGTTATCGACGCACAGGACAGACTGGAAAACGTCCATCTCAGTGGAGTACGTACCGTCCGGCGAGCGTCCGTAGTAAATATCGGAAAGGCGCATCAGGGTATCCCCCTGGCCCTGTGTCAGTTCCTGCAACCCGCGGTTGAGTGTTGGCCACAGGTCGGACAGATACAGCGCTTGCACCGTGCCGATCGTGGCGTCGGTGTACGACAGCTTGCGCCCGTCGGCCACCGCGGCCGGCCGGTTGATCAGTGGGCGGACCAGCGCCTGGAACTTGGTGACAGCCTGATCCTTGTCCGGCCCTAGACCACAATCCGGACGAGGCGCGCACCAAGCAGCGAATGCGTCGAACGCTTTCTGGAATCCTCGGCCCTGGTCGATGAGCTGCGAGACCGGATCCTGCGCCGGGTCCACCGCTCCGTCGAGGATCATCGCCCGGACATTTTTGGGATAGGCTTCGGCGTAGCTGGCGCCGATGCGGGTGCCATAGGAGTAACCGAGGTAGGTCAGTTTCTCCTCACCCAGGGCAGATCGCATGACGTCCATGTCGCGAACTACCTCGCGAGTGCCGATGTTGGCAAGTACCTCCTTGCCGGTGCGGTCGACACATCCTTGGTCGTCGGCCTTTTCCTGATTCTCCGTGCGCTCCACGCCGGCCGGCGAGGTGTCGACGTTGAGATTCATCAGGCGCTCAGCGTCGCGTTCCGCCGGCGTGCGGCAGACCACCTGTGGTTCGCTCGAGCCGACACCGCGCGGGTCGAAGCCCACGAAGTCGAACCGCCGTCCGATGTCATTGTTTGCGATCTCGTCGGCGAGGCTGGCTGCCGTGCTCATGCCGGACCCGCCGGGACCGCCGGGGTTAATCGCCAATGAGCCGATCCGGTGCGCTGGGTCCGAGGCGGGTCGCCGAAGCAAGCCGATCTTGATGACCTTGCCACCGGGGTTGGCATAGTCCAGCGGCACGGTGAGGTAGGCGCATTGCAGGGTCGGGTCGGCGTAGGCCTTCTTGTCACGAGGGGTCGTCGCGAACGAGGAGCACCCCGACCAGGACAGGCTCTGACCGTAGAACCGTTCCAACCCCGCAGGGACTACACCAGCAGGTCCGTGCTGCGGAGTATGGCCGGTAGCGGCGGACGAACACGCCAAAGTGACAGACGCGACCCCGGCGAGCACCGCCCCGGCGGACAGCCAACGCACACGTTCCATACCAGACCCTCCGTCAGCCGCTGTTCGCCGGACCGTGATGATCACACGGCGCTACCGGACCCCTTCGCCGGGTGAGCTTACTCATGGCCCCGACCGAACACTTTCAACAGGCGGTCCTTGATCTGCGGCCGACCCGCCGCCACGAGAGTGAACGTCGCCTCCCGGACCAGTCGCTGGGCGTGCTGCCGGGCAAGGATGCCGGTACTGCCCACTGCTACCACCAGCGCACCGGCGCTGCGGTAGGCCAGTTCCGCCGCGGCGGCTCGGGCCGCCGGCAGCATCGCGGGCTCGTCGAGCCCGCCATCGAGCAGGATGCGGGTCGCATCCTGCTGATCCTGCAGCAGCCGCGCGGTCCCGGCTTGGCCGGCCGCGCCGATCAGGTGGATGCACCGGGTGGCGACGCCCATCGCGAGGCAGCCGTTCAACCGCGCAGCGATGTGTTGGTTGGCGAGGAAGTCCCGGTGCGAGATCTCCCCGGTGACCTTGTCGTCGGGCAACGCATGGTCCGCGAAGTGCAGCCGGACGGTATTGCTGCCTTGGGCAGCCACCATCTGGAGCTCTTCGACGCTGACACCCGCCCCGCCGGTGGCATCGACCAGACCGCTGATGATCGTGCCGGTGGACTCCCCCGCTGCGATAGCCGTGTTACGGGCCGACACCAGTAGCAGGTCCACAATTCCCCACCCGGTGACGAACGGGGCCTCACCATTGAGCAGCCAGCCACCATCCGTGGCGGTGGCCCACAATCGCGGCGGCTGCGGGATCGCACCGGCGTAGGCCACCCCCCCACGCACTTCGCCGCGAATCGCCGCGCCCAGGTATTTGTCCCGCAGTTCCTCATTCACCGTACGCGTGAGAGCCCGCACCACCCCGTGGTGCTGGATCCAGGTGAATGTCGTGGTGAGACATCCGCTCGCCAGCGTCTCCACGATCCCCACCAGTGACGGGAAATCGACCTCGACGCTGCCGCCCGCACCTGCGGCCGCCAGACCGTAAAAACCCTCCTGGGCGAGCAGATCGAAATGACTGCGGGGGATCGACGCTTGAGCGTCGACGTCGAGGCTCGCCGGGAATAACACCTCCTGAGCGATCGTGTGGGCCCGCTCCAACATGCTCACCACCCCGTCCACGCTACCGTCCACCGAACCCCTCACCGGCGACGACGCCGAGTTGCGCCCTACCATCGGCCTGTGACACTTGACGCCACCGCGCTGCTGGCGCACGCACACCGGCCGGCTGCCGAGCTCACCCGGCGTGATGTGGCCCGCCTGATGCTCAGCGTGCCGTCGACGGAAGCACTGGCCGCGATGCCTGCGTTGCGCCGCGAGCTGCTGGCCGCGCGCAACCCCCTATCAGCCGCATTCTGGGAATCCGCCGAATCCGTGCTGGAACAGATCGCCCGCGGCACCGCCACCGTCGGCGAGGTACACGGTTGGCTGGAGGCGACCGGGACGGAGCCCACCGCGGTCATCGGTTTGCATGTATGGGAGGAGGAGCCCGCCCGCACGCCACTCGGTCATGAAATGCACGACCTGCTCGTCACACACCTCGAACAGTGCCTGGCCGCTGGAGACATCCATCCCGATCAGCTGCTCACCGCCGATCCGGTGGCGTTGCAGCAGTATCGGACTTTGCAGGAGCGTTGGCTGACCTCACCCCTGCCCGATGGCCGGGTGCCCATGGATGAGTTACTCGACGAGGCTGACGACGACCTGTTCGCCGAGTGGGACGCCGCCGAGCAGGCCGCCCTCGACGAACTCCGGGACATCCTGGCAGACGTCGGCGACCGCCCCCGGCCGGACGGGCAGCTCGCCGCAGCCTGCCACACCCTGCGCAGCGCGTTGCGGCGTGGAGGATGGGCGGCTGATCTGCTGCGGACCGGTGGTGGCGTCGATCCGAACAATCTGGATCCGGACGATCAGCAGCTGTGGCTTGCGTTGGCCACTGGTGTGGTCCACCCCGTCGACGAACCGCCGGACGAGATCCCGCTCGATAACCTCTCTGCAACTGCGCTCGACCATGAGGAGTGGCTGTGGGCGGTGGAGGCGCTGGCTCGGGGCGGCCCGGGAACTCGCGCTGCCGCCGAGGACCTCGCCAGGTTCGCGGCGGGCGCCAGTGACGACGGTGACGGCAGTGATGACGATGATGTGTTGGCCGACTGGTTCAGACCGGTGGTGCAGCTCTGGCAGCTGCTGGGCGCCCTGGACGAGCGTGAGCGCCTCACCGCGCTGGGCTGGTGGGGTCTGCCCGAAGCACTGATTCAGGCCTGGTCGTCGCCCGCCACTCCCGATCCAGCGGGCTCAGCGGGATTACGACCGGTGGAGTGACCACGCTGAGCCCGCCGGCTAAGGCAAGATCAATAGCGCCAGCGGTGGGCGGCGACGACCTCGTCGAGTGATCGGTCGGCGGCCCACGCCGCATCCGAGCGGCGTACCGCGAGGAAGGCACCGAGCAAGGGTTCGCCGAGGACTGCGGTGAGCCGCTTGTTGGCGGTGAGCGCCTCTTCCTGCTCGGCCGGTGTGGTCGGCAGGCGGCTCACGCCGTGGGCGGCGCGGTCCTGCTCATTCCACCCACCCGGATCCGTTTGAATCGGCTCGCCGGGATCGGCGCTGTCGTGCATCCCGGCCAGCCCGGTCGCGATCACGGCGGCCAGCGCGAGGTAGGGATTGGCGGAGGCGTCGGACACCTTCAGCTCGACGTTGGCATGGTCGGCACCGAGCAGGGTCGAACCCAAGACGTAGCGCAGCGGAGCCTCGCGATTCTCCACCCCCCAGAACTGGTATGCGCTGGAGAAGTAACCGGGACGTAGCCGGGCCAGCGACGGGACACTCGGCGCGGTGATCGCGGCCAACGCCCGGAGGTCGCGAAGCAGACCGCCCAACCACCCTGCGCCCTGGGGGCCGGGACGGTCCTCGCTGTTCGTGCCACTGGCCAGCAGATTGCGCCCATCGCGCCACACCGAGGTATGCACGTGCCAGCCGTTGCCGATTCCCGCCGCAGTGAACAGCGGAGCGAAGCAGGCCCGCAGACCGTGTGCCCGGGCCGCGGCGTGGATGGTCTGTCGGGTCAGCAGCTGCCGGTCGGCGGCGGTGATCGGGTCGGATGCGACGATGCTGAGTTCCACCTGCGCCGGACCGTACTCGGCATGCAGCTGATTGACCGGTACCCCGTTGGCAGCCAGGTCGGCCAGCAGATCGGCGACGAACTCGTCTACCGCCAACAGCGCGTGCGGGCTATAGGCCGGAGCCTGGTAGGCCAACCGGGGTTGCCCGCCGTCAGCGATGTCGCTGAAGTCGCCGGCGATGGTGAGCACGAATTCCATCTCGTAGCCGGCCTTGATGTGCAGGCCTTCCGCAGCCGCGGCCTGCACTTGCGATTCGAGGACCGATCGAGGGTCGTATGGCCAGGACGAACCATCCACGGCAACGAGGCGCCCGGGCGACCACGCCAGCGCGGGCTGACCCGCGAGCCGGGTGAAACCCCGTAGGTCCGGTATCAGCCGGACGTCCCCGGAGGGCGTGGACAGGCCCTCGTGGGCGTAGGTGATGTTGTCGTGCGTATCGAACACCGCCGACACGGTGGAGATTCCGATTCCGCGGTTAGCGGCTCGAGGTAGCGACGCGACCGGCACGATCCGGGAGCGAGGTATCCCGTTGTAGTCCACCCAGGCGATGGTGATCCCGGCGACACCGCCCGCCGCCAGATCCAATGCCAGCGCTGCTGCATCAGCCATGTCCATGCTCCTCCTCGCCCTGTGCCGAGCTGCACCCGATCATGCTTGGGTCAGGCTAGCGCGCAGCGACGACCGCCACTGCGATGGCGAGGATGCCGGCTGCCTCCACCGGACGGGGCAGCTGGCGCAAGACCAGGAACCCGACCACCGACGCCGCTGCCGGCAGTAGCGCGAGCAGCAGAGCGAACTGGGAAGGGTCGATCCTGCGCAACACGATCTGGTCCAAGGCGTAGGGCAGCACCGTGGACAGCACTCCCACCCCGGCGGCCACCACGAGCAAACTCGGCGAAACCCACGCCGGTGCTGTGCCCACCGCCAGCGGGCACAGCAGCGCCGCAGCGAGGGCGAACCCGACCGTTATATCGTCCAGACCGCTGCCACCGCGGGCCACCCACTTGCCGAGCACGATGTACCCCGCCCACATCAGCGCGGCCAGCAGCGCCAGCAGCAGTCCCGTGCGGCTACCGGCCAACCGGACATCGGCGATGAGTGTCACCCCGGTCGCGGCCAGCCCCAGCGCGGCGATGTCCCGGGTTCGGCGCAAACCCAACGCGGCCACCACGACCGGTCCGCAGAACTCCACCGCGACCGCAGTACCCAGCGGCAGGCGAGCAATCGCCTCGTAGAACGCGACATTCATCAGCCCGGTCACCAGCCCGAAGCAACCCGCAAGGATCAGCCGCTGGCCCTGCCATGCCGCGCGATTCGGTCGCCGCCAGACCAGCAAGACCAGCGCGGCGACCAGCATCCGCAACCAGGCCACCCCCGCCGGGCTGAGCTGCTCGAACAGCCCCACAGCCAGCGCGGCACCGAGGTACATCGAGCACCCGCCGGCTACGAACAGCAGCGGTGCGGGAACACCCCGATGCACCCGGTCGAGCAGCAAGCCCATGCATTTGATCCTGACTTACCCTTGCGCGTTGGCGCCCCAGAGTGCGGTACTAGCTCCAGACAAGTCACGACCAATCGGGAACACATCGAGCACCGCGATCGTCAGCAACAGTGGGGTCCTGCGATTCGATATCCGAGTTGACGGGTACATCCCGTGAGTGGCGAGACAGTCCGACCAGGTCCGGTCGCACCGTCTGGCCAGGACGGAAGGAGAAGTCATGACCAGCACGCTTGCCCGCCCTGAGTTGGCCGCTTCCGACCGTTGCGATCGCTGCGGCGCTGCCGCACGCGTCCGGGCAGTCCTGGCGTCCGGTGGTGAACTACTGTTCTGCCAGCACCATGCCCGCCAGCACTCGCCGAAACTGAAAGAACTCGACGCAGACATCCAGGCCAGCGAGGTCTAGCCGCCCTACCCATTACCCGTCTGGGCGAGGAGGTGATCACGCACTCTGGCGGCGGGTCACTATGGTGGTTGATCGCGGTCGCGGGACGCGGCCTGATCACCAGCGACTGCTGGGCGCGATCATGAGGCGGGCCGCGCCCGGTACCTGATTGTGTCGGACGACGTCGATGCATGCTGCCTGTGTGCTGTGTGGCCAGTTACGCCTCGAGCGGCAGCTTCACCTCAGGTAGGCCGGCGACGATTTCGCCGCCGCCGGCTCACCGGATCTAGCTCTCAGTCTCCATAGGGTGTGGTGGTGAGGCTCAGGCAGGCGACCCGGTCGCTGGTCTGCCCAAGGCCCTGACCGGTGGTTGCTGTGGTCTGCGGCTCGTCGTGCACCACGATCGATCTGGGTCCGCGGTCGGTCAACACGAATGGCACAGTGGTATGCGAGGTGGCTGCGCCGGTTGAGTCGGTATGCACATCCAGCCAGATCTCGTTGTTGGCGTTGGCGTATTCGGGGTTCGTCGATGGCTTGGTGGGTGAAGCGGCAGGATCGATTTGCTTCTGGAAACGCGGCCCTTCCCCGCCGGGTACGCCACCACACGTGTTGACGTGCGCTATCACTGAAAAGCCCCGGTTGGGTGCCAACCCGGAGACGGTCAAGTCCGCGACTGTGGAATCGCCTGATGGAGTCACGGTGGCCGTCATGTGCCCACCGACCGGTGCCAATGCCGGGTTGTAGCTGACAGCGTTGGCTTGCGCGGACGGGTTGGCCGCCGCCAGTGTGCCGTCGCCGCGGCTGCTGAACGCGGCGTATCTGCTGATGCCGAGGCCGTGGTATGCGCACGCCGTCGACACGAGTGCCGCAACTACCGTGACGGTGGCGAGCGCAATGCGCCGGGGAGCCGGGCCGCGGAAGATTACTTTCTGTGCGCACTTCCGCGCGATGGAATACACTAAGTGATATTGATCTCTCGGGTGTGATCCACTCATTGGGGTATGATGCCTCGCGCCGTGGGCCCGTGACGAGTAGAACTACACGTTCGGTGACGGGCACGCCCCTTCCAGAACCTCAGGGCAGCACCTCCGGGTTGTCGACACGGGTGGAGTGCTGATGATCCGCGCTACGGCCCGGGTCCTTAGCCCGCGCCTCAGCCCTGACGCGGGGGGCTTGCATGTCGAGGTGCGGGCCTACTGCGACCGCAGGTAGGCGATGCGCTTCTCAAGCTGCTCAGCGGTGGCCATCGCGGTTGGCGGACCGCCGCAAGCGGTGCGAACCTCGTGATGGATCGATCCATGCGATCGGCCAGTCCGGTGGTGAGCCATCGCGACGAGGGTGTTGAGTTCCCGGCGCAACCCCGCGAGGTGTTGGCGCATCGTCGGCGTTTGAGTAGCCATGGTCGAGCCCGACGAGCGCTCCGTCGCTCGGGCGAGTTGCTGCTGCTGACGCCGCCGCAGCAGAGCTCGCATCTGGTCGGGGTCCAGTAGACCCGGCAATCCGAGGTAATCCTGCTCGTCCTCGGTGGTGGCGAAGGCAGCCGTCCCGAAGGACGCACCGTCGTAGATCACCTGGTCTAGTTCCGCGCTGGCGCCCAGGGCGGTGAACGCTCGCTCCTGCTCGCCGGGTTCGTCGCGCTGCTCGTTGGCCCGTGCCAGCGCGTCGTCGTCCCAGCCTTCCTCGGCCCGGTGCGGCGCACCGAGCACGTGATCGCGCTGCTGCTCGAGCTCACTGGCCAGCTTGAGCAATGCGGGCACGCTGGGCAGGAACACCGTTGCCGTCTCCCCTGGCCGCCTGGACCGAACGAACCGGCCCACCGCCTGCGCGAAGTACAGCGGCGTGGCTGCCGAGGTCGCATAGACACCGACCGCCAACCGGGGGACGTCAACGCCTTCGGAGACCATCCGGACGGCCACCATCCAGTGCTCGTCGGAGCCGGCGAACGCGGCGATCCGGTCGGACGCGGACGGGTCGTCGGACAGCACCAGTACCGGCGCTCGCCCGGTCACGTCACGCAAGATGGCAGCGTAGGCTCGGGCGGCGGTGTGGTCGGTGGCGATCACCAGGCCGGCCGCGTCGGGTAACGCGCCGTTACGGAGCTGGGCCAGCCTGGTGTTTGCCGCGGTGATGACCGCGGGGATCCACTCCCCCGCCGGGTCCAGCGCGGTGCGCCAGGCGCGGGCGGTGTGCTCGGCGGTGAGCGGCTCCCCCAGCCGCGCCGAGTACTCCTCCCCGGCGCTGGTCCGCCAGCGAGCCTCACCGGAGTAGGCGAGGAACATCACCGGGCGCACCACCCCGTCGGCCAGCGCCTCTGGGTAGCCGTAGGCGTGGTCCGCGGCGGACCGCAGCGCACCGGCGCCGTCGGGTTCGTAGCTGATGAACGGGATCGGTGTGTCGTCACTGCGAAACGGAGTGCCGGTCAGGGCCAGCCGGCGCGCCGCCGGGGTGAACGCTTCGCGCACCCCGTCGCCCCAGCTTTTGGCATCTCCTGCGTGGTGAATCTCATCGAGCACCACCAGCGTGCGGCGCGTCTCGGTGCGCACCCGGTGCAGTGTCGGATGGGCCGCAACCTGGGCATAGGTGAGTGCCACCCCGTGGTAGTCGGGCGAGGTCGCACCTATCGAATTGCGAAACTCCGGATCCAGCGCGAGACCGACTTCGGTGGCCGCACCGGCCCACTGGTGCTTGAGGTGCTCGGTGGGGGTGACCACGGTCACTGCCTGCACGGTGCGGTCGGCCAATAGCTCGGCGGCGACTCGCAATGCGAAAGTAGTCTTGCCAGCGCCGGGGGTGGCGACTGCGAGGAAGTCCTGCGGTGCACTGGCCAGGTACCGGGCCAGCGCTCTGCGCTGCCAGGCGCGCAGCGGCCGCATGGTGCACTCCCTCCGGTCGCTGCACTCGTGGACGGGCAAACAGTCTCTACGACACTTTCTGACACTTCCGAGCGGGTCGCGCTTCGCACGACCCGGCCATGCAGCATCCTGGACAGTGACATGGATGCCTCGACCGACTCCGTCGCCAGCAGTGCCGCTGCGGGCGCCGCCGCACCGCGGAGCAGGCGGTGGCTGCGGCGCCTGATCTCCCGTACCGCTGCCAAGGCGTGGGACGACAGCTTCGTGTCGATGTCAGCGCAGGCGGCGTTCTGGATGACGCTGTCCTTACCGCCCCTGCTGCTGGGAATGCTGGGCAGCCTGGGATTCGTCACCAGCTGGTTCGGCCCGGACACGGTCGCCGCGGCGCAACGCGAAATCGTGCGGCTGGCTACCGGCGTGTTCAGCGCCGATGTCGTCAACCAGATCATCCGTCCCACCGTGTCGGATATCCTCACCAGGGGGCACAGTTCGCTGGTCTCGGTGGGATGCGTCATCTCGTTGTGGGCGGGTTCGTCGGCACTGGCATCTCTGGTGGACTCGATCACTGCCGCCTACCACCAGCATGCGGTACGTCACCCAGTGTGGCAGCGCATCTTCGCCTTGTTGCTCTACGCGGTAGCGCTGATCGCGTCGGTGTTCGTGCTTCCGCTGACCGCGCTGGGCCCGGGTCTGATACCGGAGCTGCTCCCCGAGGCGGTCCGTCCCACCGTGACGAGGCTGGTCGACATCTTCTACTACCCCGGCCTGGGTGCCCTGCTGATGGTCGGGCTGGCCACCCTGTACCACGTGGTGCTTCCCAAGAAGCTGCCCTGGCACCGCGGACTGCCCGGCGCGCTGCTCGCCATGGTGGTGTTCCTGGTCACCAGCACCGGACTGCGGCTTTACATCTCGTCGGTTACCGCCACCGGGTACACCTACGGCGCCCTGGCCGCGCCGATCGCATACCTGCTGTTCTGCTTTTTCATCGCCATGGCGATCTTGCTCGGCGCCGAGTTCAACAGTGCCATCGAGGAGCTCTGGCCTGCCCATGCGACTCGGCGGGACCGCCGGCGGACGGTGGCCGGCAGCGACGCTCAGCCGCTGAGCGCGCCAGAGTGGTAAGGCACCACGTCACCGTTGCCGCCGACACCGGCTTGCATCACCCGGGCCAGCAGCCCGGCCCGGATCTGGCCACAGACGCCGTCCAGGGCCGCCCGGTCGAGCTCGATCCGGAAACCGGCCCGCCCCAGCAGCCGGACCCGTAGATCACGAACCGGCACCCGGCATTCGGCGAGGTAGCCGAGTGCGGCCAGCTCGGCCCGCTCGACCAGCGCCAGCGCATCGACGGTCACCGGCACTCCGACCGCGATCCGGGATGCCAGACATGGGGTGCTCGGCTTGTCGTGCACCACCAGGTTCCAGTGGGCGGCCAGCGAGCGCACCACCTGTTTGGTGGCACCGATCTCGGCGAGTGGCTCGTAGACCCCGAGCTGCGCCGCCGCGCGAAGGCCCGGGCGGTGCGCGGCGCGCCGGTCATCGAGGTGCGTCCCAGTGGCGATGTGCACTATGCCGCGGCGCCGCGCGAGGTCGCGCACCGCGGTCAGTACGGCCCGTTTACAGAAGTAGCAACGGTCGCCGGCATTGGCTCGGTAGTCCGGATCGGTGTGCTCGTCGGTAGGCAACACCACCAGCTCCACGCCGATCTGCCCGGCGACGCGGCGCGCGGTGGCCAGCTCGGCACGAGCCAGGCTGGGCGAGTCGGCAATGGCAGCCAGTACCGCGCCGGTCTCGAGCGCCCGGACCGCGCCGGCCAGCACCACCGCGGAGTCGACCCCACCTGAGAAGGCCACCACCAGGCCACCCAACCGGCCCAGCCAGTCGAGCAGAGCCGCGGCAGCCTCGGCCGTGACAACATCGGCCCGGACAGAATTGGCACGGTGCATGGTGCACTCATCGTCGCATGTGTGGTCGCGGCCGGCGTCCTGCATGAGATAGTCGGCCCCGTGGTCGAGTCAACCCCGCGTTCAGGCGATCTGGCCGGTATCGCGCACCTGGATCTGGACCGCAGGCGACGAACCGCCGTGCCGGAGGTCATCTTCGCGCAGGGTAAGACGGAGGAACAGACGCTGCAGCTGCTGGCCGCGGCACGGCGCGGTCACCCCGACTTCCCCGCCCTGGCCACCCGCTGCCCCGACGGCGTGCTGCGCCGCGCACACAGCGCGTTCCCCGCCGAGCCGGTCATAGTCGACTCGGTCGGCCGGACGGTGATCGTCGGTGCGCTGCCCCCGGAACGCGGATATGTCGCGGTAGTCACCGCGGGCACGTCGGACCTGCCGGTGGCGCACGAGGCGATCGCCACCTTGCAGGCGCTCGGTGTCGGGTATCGGTTGATCACCGACGTCGGGGTCGCCGGGTTGCACAGACTCTTCGCCCACCTCGACGAGCTGTCCGTGGCCGACTGCGTGATCGCCATCGCCGGGATGGAGGGCACCCTGCCCGGCGTGGTGACCGGGTTGATCCGGGCACCGGTGGTGGCCGTACCCACCAGCGTGGGCTACGGGGTGAGCGCGGGCGGGCACGTCGCCGCGGCGACGATGCTGGCCTCCTGCGCACCCGGGCTATCTGTGGTCAATATCGACAACGGCTTCGGTGCGGCGGCCCACGCCGTCAAAATAGTCGAGAAGGTGCACGGTGGCTGAGGCCACGGCGGCGTATCTCGACTGCACCGCCGGTGTGGCCGGTGACATGATGCTGGGCGCGTTACTCGACGCAGGCGCTGACCTGGACACGGTGCGGGCCGGGGTACGTGCACTGGGGATAACGGGCCTGGAGCTCAGCGCGCAGCGGACCCGACGCGGCGGGCTTGCCTGCACGCAAGCGATGGTCGCCGCACCGGTCGCCGAACCAGGCCGCGGGCTGGCGGAGGTAGATCGG
>DATFDO010000111.1:0-20867 GCA_035252045.1 Pseudonocardiaceae bacterium | reverse complement strand
GACTGCAGTCAAGGCTGCTCCCCCCAGCTGCCTGAAACCAATCGTGTGCGTTAGCGCTCGCCGTGCCCCCGTAGCAGCGCCGGCACGGTACGCAGCAAAATCCCCAGGTCGTTCCAAAAACTCCACCCACGCACGTAGGCGAGGTCGAGTTCAAGCATCTCCAAGGTACCCATCGTGCTGCGTCCGCTAACCTGCCAAAGCCCGGTGAGCCCGGGCGGGACGTCGAAGCGCTCGGCGAACCGGGCCGGGAACATTTCCGCTTCCCAGTCCAGGCAGGGCCTGGGCCCCACCAGTGACATCTGCCCCCACAGCACGTTGATCAACTGAGGTAGCTCGTCGATACTGGTGCGTCGCAGGAAAGAACCGACCCGGGTCACCCGGGGATCCCCATCGATTTTCCAGCTGCCGTTCACCGAGGTGTCCTCGCCGCGCAGCTCGCGAGCGATGAGCTCGCGGTGCTGCGCGTCGGAGCCACCTACCCGCATGGTGCGGAACTTGTACATCGTGAACGGTCGGCCGCCCCGCCCTATCCGCTGCTGGCGGTAAAACGCCGGCCCTGGACTCCCCAATCTGATGGCCATCCCGATCAACAGCATCGGGATCATGAGCATCAGTAGTGCGACCACCACTACCGCCAGATCGACGGCCCGCCGAGCGATTGGTTCCCATCGAGCGGGTAAACGTGTCTGTTCAACGCCGCTGGACACTGAGCCTCCCCGCGGTGATTCCGATCAGCATGAACAGCAGGTCCCCGGTGCCCCGCAAGGTCAGGTGCGGATCGAGGACGGTGAGGATGAGCACGAACCACCAGCACACCCACAGCGTTGCCGCCGCTGCACCGACCGGGCCCGTTTGCTCCATGAGCTCGCGGGTCCGCCGCAACACCACGACCGACAACCAGATGAACGCGGCCAGCAGCGGGATGCCGCCGACCCACAGAAACTCCAGGTAGCCGCTTTCCAGGTAGATGACATCGCGCCATCTCTCGGGCGCCTGCAGCACCGAGTCCGGCGAGACCCCCATCAAGACATTGATGAATCCGAACCTCGGCAGGTAGAAATCCGACAGGTTGCTCCAGCGTCCGATCCAGCTGCGGGGCACGCCGAACTCGCCGAACCCTTGTAACCGGCCAATCAACGCCGGTGCTCCGATCGCGATCGCGACCGGGACCAACCACAGGAACCGCAATGAACCGCGGCGCACCGTGGTGAAGCGCCACAGGAGCAATCCCGCCGCCACCACCGCGGAAATCCAGGTGGAGAACTGGCCGGTAGCGAGCACGCCGGCACCGAGCACAAGTCCCACACCGAGCCGCTCACGGCGGTCCAGTAACCCCCGCATCCCGCAGCAGACGATCAAGGTGAGACAGATGATGATGTAGTCGCCGGTCGCGATCGGCGAGGCCAGCGTGGTCGTACCCCGCTCCGCCAGCGCGGCCGCGTTGCTGTCCGGTACCCAGACCGCCTGCAGCATCGAGACAACCGGGCCGAAGTGCAGTGTTTGCAGGATCGCGATCACCGCGACCACCGCGCCCGGCCAGATGATCAGCCGGAAGCAGCGCACCAGCTGGGCCTCGGTGCTGACGCTGAAACGCACCAGTAGGTAGATGGCCACCAGCTTGCAGACCGGCAGCACCGCCGCCAGATCGGACGCGGTCGGCGGATGGCCACGCAACAACATCGACAGCAATGGCCACGCCGTCGAAGCCAGCAAGAACACGCCGAGTGGGATATCCAGTTGATGCAGTTGCAGCGGTATCCGTTCGCCCCGGGACCATCGGAAATAACCACCGGCCAGCGCTCCGGCGAGAAGCACCACCAGCAGCGCTTCGTTGGGGCGCACCAGAGGAATCAGGTGTCCCCGGTCGATCCCGGCGATGAGAGGCAGCGTGCCGAGATAGGCGTATGTCGCGAAGATCGGCCGGTAAGCCGCCGCGGCGAACATCCCGACCAGAGCCAGCACACCGATCGCGGCCAGCGCGATGAGTGGACCGGCGGCTACCGCAAGAATCCCGCCCGCCACGGCACAGCCAGCGGCTCCTAGCGCCAACCCGCGACTGACCACCGGGGTGGCGGCGAATCCGCCGAGAGCAGGAATCGAATTGGCCCCCCCAGGGGCAGGAGGCGTACCAGAACCCGGCGGAAGGGTTTGTGTCATGACCCACCACCTATCCGTCGCACCGCGACACGGAGCACCAGAACGTAAGCCCCGAGCGCCACCACGCCGCCCAGGGAAAGGATTGCAAGATCGGCAAGCTGATTTCCGTGGTCCGCCTGTTGGATCCACCACATCGCAACAGCCACCGGAAGCAACGCGAGGGTGGCTACCAGCGCAGCAACCAGGCCTCGGGTGTCCAGGAACCGCTCGGGTCGTATCGCGCGCCGGACCCGGGTCAGCACGGTTCCGGCGGCAGCGAGTTCACCAGCCAGGATGGCTGCCACCAGCCACACCAGACGGGTGGAGTTTGTGGGCAGCAACAGCGCCGCGGCCGCAGCCACCAGAATCACACCGAAGGCCGCCTCGCTGGCCCGCCGCGGGATTCGGTCGTCGAGCCTGGCGAACAGAGCTCGGCGGCCGATGTCGTGCACTCCCCCGATCAGCTGGGCCACCGCCACAATCGCCAGGCATGCGGCGAGTGGTCCGATCAAGTCCGCATGCCGTAGCTCGCCGTTGGACAGCAGGTTCGCGGCGGGTACCGCCAGCACCGTGAGTAAAACCAGCAGCGGCAGGCTGGCGATCACGGCGTAGGTCAGACTCTGCCGCCACTCGGACGCGAACGTGGCACCGTCCTCGCGATGAGCGGCGTCGGCCAGGCCGGGCAACGCGGCCATCGACACTGCCCGGGCACTGACGTACGACAAAGCAAAGAACACCGAGTACGACAGCTGCACCACAAAGGTGCCCCCCGGCACCGTGCCGGCCAGCGCAAGCAGCACATACATCGCCGCGGTGGGCCAGGCAGCCACCCCGACCGAACGCAGCAACCTGCGGGTGATCTCGCGGGTGTCGGGGTCACGCCGCCAGTGCATCGACGGCCGGCTCAGCAACCCCACCCTCGCCGTGCCGAACAGCTGCAGCGCCGCATGCAGGGCGACGGCCACGGTACTGCCGACCCCCAAGGTGATGACCAGCCCGACCGACACGTGATCGAAATCCAGCCCGGTCCCGTAGTACCAGCCGGCGAAGAGCACCGTGGCGATCAGGACGCCGTTCTCCACCACCTGCGCGCCTGCCGCCAGCGCGAAGCGGCCGCGAGCCTGCTGGGCGGCCATCCCGAGATGCAGCAGGACATACAACGGAACCTGCGGTGCGACGAGCAGGACCAGCAAGGTGGTGATCCACAGAGCTCGAGCATGCACACCGGCATCCGGGACCCCGAACGTCAGCGTCCACGCCACCACCGGAGACAAGATCATGAGTAGCCCGACCACCGCAGCCGAGACCGCCAGCAACCACCCGGCCACCCGGCCCAGCACTTCCCGGGCCCGCGCCACGCCGCCGGCCCCGACGGCGTGGACGAGTCCGGGGACCACCACCATTCCCAGCACCGGTCCGGCGATCATGGTGAACACCATGTTCGGCACGACGTAGCCGGTCTGGAAGGCGTTGGCAAAGAAGGTCGGCCCGAGCACCGCCCCGATCACCACGACTCTCAGCAGCCCGGTAAGCCTGCTGACCAGGGTCCAGCCAGCAACAGTGGCCGAGTTCCGAGCCGTGGTGGTCGGAGGAGTGGGATCCTCGAGCGCAGTCACCGGTAAGGCGGCCACAACCGGGGCCTCACGGCCTCGTCCGGCGCCGGACACTCATCGCCACCACTGCACCGGCCACGATCACGCCGACCAGGGCACCGGTACCGGCCGCGATCAGCGGCTGCGGGAACACCGGATCGGGCAGCGAGTACGGCGGCGTCAGCAGCTGAGCGTCAGGCCCGTTCTGGCCGGTGAGGTTGAGCTCATCGATCCGGGCCTGGATCGCCTTCTCGCGGTCCAGGGATCCGGTCAGCTGGGCTCGCGCGTCGTTGAGCGCCGCCTGAGTGGCAGTTCCGGCTGTCACCGCGGTAGTCAGTTGCTGCACCCGCGTCTGGAGCTGTGCGGTGTTCGCCTTCGCGTCGGCGAGCTGGGTGTCGAGGTTGCGGGACACTCCGGTGGGCTGGCCGATCAGCGTCAGGTAGCCGTCCATGACCGATTGCAGCGTCTGCAACGCCGCCAGCTTGGTCTTGCCGTCGGCCTGGACTTCGATGACGTTGCTGTTTTCCAGAACCTCGACGGTGACAGCCTTGTCGAGATCCTTGAAGTCGCGGCCCTCCTTCGTCGCGACCGGCCCCAGTACTGCCCGGCTCTTCAGATACACGAGCTGCGTAGACAGGTCGCGTCCCTGCTTGAGCGGATCACCGCCCTGCTGGTCCTGGCCGACGGCGTAGAGCACTTCTGCACGCGCGCCATAGGTCTTCGGTAGCACCAGGGCCGCCGCCAGCCCGGCGGCGGTGCCGAGCAGGATGATCGTCAACGCCAGCAGGACCAGGCGGGTGGTCAGTGGGCCACCACCACCGCTGTCTTCGGTGGGGATGTCGAAACGGTCCCCCGACCGCTGCGGTGGCACGTCACCGATCCCCGGCGACTTCTCCAGCTGCTCTTTATGGCCCATCGAACGTCCATTCGATTCACTAGCCCCGTACTGGAAGACATTGGAAACGTCGGTCACAGCGCACCTCCGAGCACATCGCAGACCCGCGCAACCTGCTCAATGCTCAGGGTCGGGGACATGGGAAGAGACAGGATCCGGCCCGCAGCGTGTTCTGCGACCGGTAGTTTTTGGCTGCTCGGCGCCGACTCGTGAAATGCGGCCAGCGCAGGCTGCTGATGACATGGAATCGGGTAGTGCACTCCCCACCCGATGCCGGCCGCGGTCAGCGCGTCGGCGGCCTTGTCGCGGTCGTCGACCTGAACGACCGCAAGGTGGTACACGGGCTCGGCACCAGGCTGAACCGACACCGGGAGGCAGGTCGGCGGCAACAACTCGCGGTAGGCCGCCATCGCTGCCGCACGTCGAGCGTTGCCGGCGGCCAGGCTCGGCAGTTTGGCCGACAGCAGCGCCGCCTGCAGGGTGTCAAGCCTGCTGTTCCGGCCCGAGAGGTCGTGCCGGTAACGATCTGCGGCACAGCGCCCGTGGTTGGCCATGCTGCGGATGGTCTCGGCGAGGGCGACATCGCTGGTGACCACCGCGCCGCCATCGCCCAGGGCGCCGAGGTTCTTACCGGGATAGAAGCTGAACCCGGCGGCAACGCCCACGCTGCCGGCAGTGGCGCCGTAATGGCGGGCGCCGTGCGCCTGCGCGGCGTCCTCGATCAGAGCCAGCCCGTGGGCTGCAGCGATCGTCGAGATCGGTCCGGGATCCACCATCTGGCCGTACAGGTCCACGGCGATGATTGCTGCCGTCGAGCTGTTGATCGCGGCTTGGGCTGCCTCGGGATCGATCAAGAGGGTGTCGGCGCAGACGTCGACGAACCTGGGCCGCGCACCGGTCGCGCAGACCGCTTCGGCCGTTGCGATGAAGGTGTTCGTCGGGATGATGACCTCGTCGCCGATTCCGATACCCAGTCCGCGCAGAATGAGTTCCAGGGCATCGGTTCCGTTGGCCACCCCGACGCAGGCCTGGGCTCCGCAGTAGGTCGCGAATTCCCGCTCGAAGCGCTCGACCTCGGGGCCGCCGACGAAATGACCGTGGTCCAGCACGGTCTTCCAAGCCAGATCGAACTCCTCCCGCAGCCCGTTGTTGACGCCGTGGAGGTCAAGGAAAGCGATGTGGTCGGCGGCGGTCATGAGGCCACCTCCCGCACGCGATCGGCGCCCGAGCGGTCGATGCTCCCGGCGACGAAGGCGGGGCGCCCGGTGGCTTCCGCGACGTCAGTGGCGGCCAGGACCCGAACGATGTCGAGACCGCGCTCGCCGGACGTGTTCGGCTTGGCCCCGGTGCGGATGCACTCGATGAAGTGGCTGTCCTGGACTAGCAGCGGCTCGTTGAATTGAATGAACGGCGACACGATGTCGCCGGTCCGGTAGGAGACCGGCATGGCGTGGGATTCGCCGTGGTCGTCGGGATCGGCCGGGTCAACGCCGATGTCGTAGACGCGAATACGCTCGTTGTCCGACATGTCGTCGTAGACGGCCATCTTGCGGTCCCCGACAACGGTGACCCGCCGCACCTTGCACGGGTCCAGCCAGCTCACGTGCACGAATGCGTGGGTAGCCGCCTTCTCGAAGTCCAGGCGCAAGTAAGCCACGTCGGCGTGGCGGTTCCCGACATGCCGTTTGGCCCATACCCACGTCGTCCGCGGAACCTCGTCGAGCAGGAATGACGCGATCGAGATGTCGTGCGGGGCGAGGTCCCAGATGACGTTGCAGTCACGCTGGTATTTGCCCAGGCTCAACCGCGCGGCGTCGATGTACAGGATCCGGCCGAGTTCACCGGAATCGATGAGTTCCTTGAGCTTCCACACCGCAGCGTTGTATTCGAAGGTGTGACCGGCCATCAGATGCACACCGTTGGCTGCCGCCGCGTCGACCATCGCTTGCGCGTCCTCGACTGTGGTGGCCAGCGGCTTCTCCACCAGGGCGTGCCGCCCGTTTCGGAGTGCTTGGAGTGCGACTGCGGCGTGCGCGCTCGGCGGGGTCGCGACGACGACGGCGTCGACCCGCCCTATCACCTCGTCAAGACGGTGCGCGGCTTCGGCCGCTGGGTACGCTTGCCTGGCCTCGGCAATCCGGTCGGGATGCTGGTCGACGATGGTCACCTGGACACCGGGCATACTGCTGAGCACCCGCATGTGCTTGGAACCCCAGTAGCCGTAGCCCACCACCGCCACGCGGACATCGGGATCGAAGGTCGTGAGACTCCCGGATTCGCGACGCGCGGAGTTGGCTACCGGTTGGGTGGTAGTTGCAACGAACTTCATCGAGACGGGCCCCCTGCCGTTACTCGAGATGTCTAACGACAACTGACGGTTGCGAAACACCAACGGAGAGTGAGCGACCCCCGATTGACCTAGACGGCCACTCGTAAGCCGCACTCACCCTCTCGAACAGTGGGTTCGCCCCTCCCCACAGTGCGTATATCTATTGCCCACTGCCTGTCGTTACTCGGTTACTGTAACACCCCCATCTTTCACCCGAACGGCGCAGACGGACGTCACAGTGTATCGAAAGCGTTAAGTAATCAGCCGATTACGCGCTGAAGTAACCAGTGCTCCAGGACCACTCAGACGGCTGAGATGAGGCGTCGCGAGCCAACGGTCGCGTCACGCCCGCGCCGTGATCTTGGCCAGCCGCTGCGGTGTCGGCCAGCGCACGCTCCACACCCAGCCGAACTTCTCGAAGATCCAGATAACCCGGGCAGAGATGTCGATTTGCCCGGGGAGCACGCCGTGCCTCGCCGAGGTCGGATCGGCGTGGTGCAGGTTGTGCCAGGATTCCCCACCGGACAGGATTGCCATCGGCCAGAAGTTCGTGGCCCTGTCCCGCGATGCGAAGGGCCGATCACCGATCATGTGACAGACCGAGTTGACCGCCCAGGTGACGTGGTGCAGGAACGACACCCGTACCAGCCCCGCCCAGAACAGTCCGGTCACCACCGCCCACCAGGACCAGGTCACGAGCCCGCCGATGATCCCAGGCAAGACCAGCCAGATCGCCGTCCACAGCCAGAACAGCTTGCTGATCCGCACCATCGTCTTGTCCGCCAGCAGGTCCGGGACGAACCGGCGCGGATTGGACAGGTCACGGTTGAACAACCAGCCCATATGGGCATGCCAGAACCCCTTGGCCACCGCTATCGGGGAGGTGCCGAACAACCACGGCGAATGGGGGTCGCCTTCCTTGTCGGAGAACGCGTGATGGCGACGGTGATCGGCCACCCAATGCAGCAGCGGTCCCTGCATCGCGGTGCTACCCAACACCGCCAGGCTGACCCGCAGCCATCGCTTGGCCTTGAACGAACCGTGGGTGAAGTGGCGGTGGTACCCGACCGTCACCCCGAGCAGGCTGACGGTGTAAGTGATCACGAACAACACGATGTCCGTCCAGCCCAGTCCCCACCCCCAGGCGATGGGCACCGCCGCGATCAGACCCAGCATGGGCGCGAGGACGAAGATGTACACCAGAATATGCGGGCCCAACGTGCGTTGACCGGACAGAACCGGCTCGGGTTGCGTGCGCTGGTGGTCGGCTTCGGCGCTCAGCGTCATCGGCCGGTGCTCCTCACGTCGGCAGACGCGGCCGGCTGCCACGCCGCTGCGGGTGCCATCCTGCTCACACCCGCAGCAGAACCGCAGGTGGCGCTCGTGGCGTCACTAGCCCAACCGTAGATTATCGACCCGACGCCCGTCACGACACGCCACGCTAGTGGCGGGTACCGCGCGTGTCGTCTGGTCCGTCTGAGGGAGGCAGCGCTGACCGGATCTGGTGCGCGTGCCACCATGTGCGGCGTGGGACTCATGCCCCGCGTGGACCCGCATATTCCGCCGTAGTGTAAAGGCAGCACCTCGGATTTTGGTTCCGATGGTCCAGGTTCGAATCCTGGCGGCGGAGCGCGCCTCAGGTATGTGATAGCAGGTCGGTCAGGGCTTGCTCGGCGCTGGCGAGAACAGGGCACAGAGCGGCTATGAGATTGCCGAGGCACATCCCGTTATCAGCATCGATGAGTCGGATGACCTCCGGGAGAGTCGCGGGCAGTGCCGACCCATCAGGCCCACGCAGCGCCCCGGCGAGTTCGCGTGTGTTGCCGGTGAGGTGGTTGAGCAAAGCTCCGGCGAGGCGGTGGGCGCGTTGCGCGGCAGGGTTTCCGCCGGCGCGGGAAAGGTAGTCGGCAAAGTGTTGATGCGCTGTTGCAATCTTTCGGGGATCGGGCTGCAGGTACCGCAGGTGCAGTGAGGTGCGCTGGAGTTCAACAGCGTTTCTTGGGTGGTTGCGCTTGTCTTCCAGATCGGCGCGGGCACCATAGACGACTGCGAGCTGGGCGACTTCCCGGGTGGTGGCGAAGATGTCTTGGCAGTCGCGCAGCAGTTGGTCGGCATCCGCGGACCGGCCGAGGTGGAACAGCGGGAGGTAGTTGTGACACCGGCTGCCGGTGACCTCGGAAGTGCCGGCTCCGCGCCGCTGCTTTGTCTTGACAAGCTCGTCATTGAGATCTAACGCGTCATCCCAGCGTTGTAAGGCCACTGCGGACAACCGGCCGATGTCGAGAATGCACTCCCGGACGTTCCACGGGTTTACGCGATCGTTGTGGGCGCGCTCGTCGGGCAATCCGGCCATTTTGGCCCGCATCGCGGGTAGATCGATGAGGACCTGCTCGTGGCGTTCGAGCAGATTGAGTATCTGCAGCCGTCGGCCTTGATCGCTGAGTTGGGTCCACAATCCGAATTCGGCCTGGCTGGTGTGCTCGATCTTCTGGCTGGCCATTGCCAGAGCGTCGAATAACCTGCCTTGGTCACGCAGCAAGGTGACCAGTTCACCGGCGGTGGTGGAAGCCACTTGGTGATCGCCGTTGGTCCTGGCTTGATGGTGCGCCCGGCGCAGGATGATTTCGGCGTCATCCGGATCGACTTTTCGCAGGGCGGCCCCGAGCACGACGAAGTCCTTGAGAGCGCCGGTGGCGTCGGCGATGCGCCGCAGCAGGGGTACGGCAGCAAGTGCTGCGGCCGGGGAATAGCCGTGCTGGATCAGCGCGCGTTCGAGTAGGCAACTGGCGGCGTTCCACTCGTGTTGACGCAGTAAATAGCGAGCGGCGGTCAGGCTGGCGTCGTTGTGTGCGCGCTGAGGGGCGACTTCCCAGCCACCGACCACGGCGGTCCACCAGGCGGCGAGTTGCTCGTCGACCGCGGCAATGACTGGCTCTGGGGTCGATGCGTGGACGGCCTCGGCCACACCGGGGTGGATCCGGTAGCCGACGTGATCGGTCGAGATCAATGCGGCGTCGATCAATGGACCGACTGTCGAGGCCACGGATGGTGGTTCACCAGGCTGATCCAAGCGCCGCCACAGCGCAGGCCAGGTCGCCTCGATGATGGCCGTGCTTCGGTCAGTCTCCTCCATCCGGCACAGTGCCTGCAGCAACAGCCGCGCGGGGGCGGGCGCCGTGGCGGCGACCGTGATGATCCACGTGGTGACGATTCGTAACAATTGCGCAGCGTCTAACCCGCTGTGTCCTTGGGTAAGAAACGTAGCCAGCGGCGCCGTCCCATCCATCGCTGCTTCGATCTCGGCCAGCTGGTAGGCCAGTCTCGGCGGGTCACCTGCGGCCGCGTCAGCGAACTCGAGCAGCTGAGGGTGACCCTGGGCCAGGGTGAGCAGGCAACGGGCTAATGGGACACTGTCGACTAATACCCGCAAAGCGGGCAACTCACCGATCAGAAGCAGGGATTCGTCTCGGGATAACGCGTGCACCGGCGGCATCAATACCGCGTCGGCGTTGAGCCCCGCCGGCACGACTCGACTAGTCAAGATTACCCGTGACCGCCCTCGATGGCCGGTTAGCGCGCTGATCATCAGCGCCCAGCGAGCATCGCGCCACTCGCCATTCGGAGTGAGCAACGTCTCCAGATTGTCAAGGACTAGCAAAAGGCCGGCGTCGGCGAAGACGGCGCTGAGGATGGGCTGGAAGGTTTTCAGCTGGGCCTCGGTGGCAATTTTGTCGACCATCGTGAACCCGTGTTTGCCCAGCCATGCCTCCAGCTGCGTGGCCAGCATGCGCAGCGCATCGCCGGACTGCTCCACGTCGGTGGGCGCGGACCAGAACGCCACTGCGCGGAAGGCACGCCGATGACGGTAGGCCAGGTGCACAGCGCAGGTGGTCTTGCCCGTGCCGGCAACCCCGTGAAACACCACCGCGGTGCGCGCCGATACCGGGGCCAACGCGGTGCTGGCCGCAGCTATCGCCTCAGCATGGCCGACAAAGCGTATGGGTTGGGCCGGGAAGCCGCTCATCACCTCGACGGTGGGGTTGAGCGCCGGCTTGCCCCTCGGAGCTTTAGGAGCCGGCTCGGCCACCGAGGCCGGTATCCTATTTAGTCTATCTATCCGGGCCAAAAATAGCGAAAGCAGGATCGATATCAGGATCCAGCTGAGGATCCCAACCCCGATCGCTGCGATCGTCGTCACCGAGCCTCCAGCGGGTGACCAATAAGTCACCGATTGCCCGACCGCGAAGCCCAGGCTAACCTCAGCTGTCAAATGATCTAACCCGTGACTCCTCACCATCGACCGCCTGCGTATCAACCCTCACAGGGTTAAATCGTCAACACGCCGCCGGGATATAACTTCGAACTGGAACGATCACCCGAACAGCCTAGTAGGCGACTGAAGATCGGCGAGGTTCGCGGCCACCAATCAGGTTGACCAATCTCCATTTTTCGATCAGTAAGCACGTCGGTGCCAAATAGAGCTGCCGGCGGGGGCTACCTTCGACCAGCTGGTATGGCCTGGCGGTAGCGGCTTGTGCGGTCCTTAATCGTCTATCCACGTATTGAGTTGATCGATCAGCCGGACCATGTCAACACACTCACCCTCCAACCGCCGCATATAGTGTCGCCAGGATCGCGTAGTTGAAATACTAGATCCGCGATGGACTATAAGCGCTTATAGCCCATCACTACATCAGTCATCCATCGCCGTCCTTATTCTAAACACGTGTGCCCTGCGCTGCTCGCCGTCCGCTGCCCCGTTGCGTCGCCTGCTGATGGCTTCGCCGAAAGCACTTCGCGAAGCCGGTTCAGCGCTCGGTGCTGAGCCACCCGCACCGCGCCCGGCGTCGAGCCCAGGGCCTCGGCGGCCTCCTCTGCGGTTAGTCCCAGCACGACGCGCAAGTCGAGAATCTCGCGCTGCTTGCCCGACACGGATTGCAGCAACCTGGTCATCTGCCCGGCAATCTCGTCATTCAATAGGTGTTCCTCCGGGCCATCGGCCGAGTCCCTGGCGTCCGGAACATCGGAGACCGGCTCGGCTCGGTTGCGTGCCGCTGACCTGCGAGCGTCGGCCACCTTGTGGGCAGCTATGCCGTAGACGAAGGCCAGGAACTGCCGGCCCTGGTACCGGTAACCGGGTAGCGCCGTCAGCGCCGCGATGCAGACTTCTTGGGCCACATCGTCGGCTGAGGTGAACGTCCTTTCCTGACCACCAACACGGTTGCGGCAATAGCGCAACACGAGCGGCCGGATCCACCGGAACACACGATCGATCGCCGCGGAGTCGCCCTCGACGGCAGCGCTGATCAACACATCCCGGTCGTCACCCGACATCCTGATAGGCGCACATGCCGTCTCGGAGCGCGCGGTGCGTGTCACCGACGCTTGCGGGCCAAGAACTGAAAGCGTAGTCACCGGGTGCCCCTTTTGCTGATAGCCAGCCACCGTGTCAAGTTCCACGCAAGCCTCACCGCGCGCCCTGCTGCCCAGCGAGGATGCTTTCTCACAAAAGTGCTGTCTGTCGCGGTGTTGTCACTCCTTGAGTCTGCGGCGTCTGGGCACAAGATTGTCGGCCAAAGCGTCCAGGTATGAACGATAGAAGAAATGTGATGACGCAACCAGTCTCTTCATCCACAAGCCGTAACACTTCCGGAAAGAACAGCAGAAAGAGTAATCACTCGGCAACGCGCCGTCCAATATAAAAGACTGCGGGTGCGCAATTACTTACGCCGCGAATCGGATCCCTGTCAGAGAGTAGTCGAAATCAGTCAGCATCCGCAGGCTACACGCTAAGTAACCACCCTGTCACTGAACGATTTAAGTAAAGTTCCTGCGCCGTGGAAGTGCTGCGGCGTAGACGCCGTCCATGCTAAATGGAGGTGGAACCGTGAAACACCGCCCGCCATCTTTGTTGCACCAGTCGAATGGTGATTTAGTCGATGGCACCAAGTCCAGGAGCCGGTGAACACAATAGTGGTCACACCGGAGGGACGGCGCTGACAGAGGGAAACCTGCGGGCACCGTGCGCCTGAACCGCTCGTGCTGCGTCGGCTACCGGCTCAAAGCCAAGCAACTCGACGGCTGACTGGTCACCACCCGGGACCGGCCATCGGAGATCGCCCGCCTGCTGCAGGCGGCAACGTTCATGCGCGCTATCCAGGACATCATCAGCGTCATCGCCCGGCGCGGCCTTCAACGCGCGAGTCGCCTGCTGTGCTGGGGCTGACCAGACGGCCGGTGGCTACCAGTTGAGCAACGAATTACCACGGCGTCGGCCCGCCGCGCTTCGCGTCCCCGTAGGATCCGGCCTGTACGGCTGTACCACGATGAGGGAAGGACACCTGGCGATGCTCCCAGACGGGAGCCTCACGACAGCGATCGTGCTGGCCGCCGGTGAAGGCACCCGGATGCACTCGGCGATCCCCAAGGTGCTGCACCCGCTGGCCGGTCGGCCCCTGGTGGAACACGCTGTGCGCGCCGCCGCCGGGCTGGACCCCGAGCACCTGGTGGTCGTGATCGGTCACGGTCGGGACGCGGTGGATGCCCACCTGCGCACGGTCGCGGCCGCCCTGGGACGCCAGGTGCGCACCGCGGTACAGGCCGAGCAGCACGGCACCGGTCACGCGGTTCTTACGGCGTTGGACGTCCTGCCGCCCGACATGTCCGGGACCGTGCTGGTCAGCTACGGCGATGTGCCGCTGCTGGACGCCACCACGCTGGCCGACCTGATCGCCGAGCATCGCCGCGCCGGCCACGCGGTCACCGTCCTATCCGCGCTGATGGACGATCCCACCGGATATGGTCGGGTGCTGCGAGACTGCTCAGGCGCGGTGCTCGGCATCGTCGAGCACCGGGACGCAACCACCGCACAACGCGCCATCCGTGAGATCAACTCCGGGGTGTTCGCCTTCGACGCCACCGTGCTGCGCGATGCACTGAGCCAGTTGCGCCCAGCCAACAGCCAGGGCGAGCTGTACCTCACCGACGTGCTAGGCCTGGTTCACGACAAGGGCCTGCCGGTCGGTGCCCACCCATGTGCCGACCCGTGGCTGGTCGCGGGGGTGAACGACCGGGTGCAACTGGCCGCAGTGGGCGCGGAGCTCAACCGCCGGTTGCTGGCGCACTGGATGCGCGCCGGCGTCACCGTCATCGACCCGGCCTCGGTGTGGCTGGACACCGACGTCCAGCTCTCCCCCGACGTTGTGCTGCATCCCGGCGTGCAACTGCACGCGGGCACCACGGTGGGTCCAGGCACCACAATCGGGCCGGACTCGACGCTGTCGGGGTGCACCATCGGCGCGGGGGCCACCGTGGTGCGCACGCACGCCGTCGGCGCCGTCGTCGCCGACGGAGCGCAAATCGGCCCCTTCGCCTACCTGCGGCCCGGTAGCCGGGTCGGCGAGCGGGCCAAGGTCGGCACCTTTGTGGAGACCAAGAACGCCGAATTGGGCCCTGGCGCCAAGGTGCCGCACCTGAGCTACGTTGGGGACGCGACGATCGGTGAAGGCAGCAACATCGGCGCGGCCACCGTGTTCGTCAACTACGACGGCGTTGCCAAACACCGGACCGCGGTGGGCGCGCACGCCCGGACCGGCGCCGACAACATGTTCGTCGCGCCCGTCACTATCGGCGACGGTGCCTACACCGCAGCCGGCTCGGTCATCACCCAGGATGTGCCGCCGGGCGCGCTGGCGGTGGCCCGCGGCCGGCAACGAAACATCGAAGGCTGGGTGAGCCGGCGCCGCCCGGGTACCCCGGCGGCGCACGCAGCACAGCAGGCCGGCGGCGACACCACGCGGCAGGAGTGACCATGAGTTCCACCATGACAGCGATCCCGAAGAAGAGCCTGATGCTGCTATCCGGGCGCTACCACCCGGAGTTGGTCGACGAGGTGGCCAAACATCTCGACGTCGCTGTCACCCCGCAGTCGGCCTACTCCTTCGCCAACGGCGAGATCTTCGTGCGGTTCGAGGAATCAGTCCGCGGCTGCGACGCCTTCGTCATGCAGGCCCACACAGCCCCGATCAACGACGCCATCATGGAACAATTGATCATGGTGGACGCGCTCAAGCGTGCGTCGGCCAAGCGGATCACCGCCGTGATGCCGTTTTGGGGATACAGCCGCCAGGACAAGAAACACCGCGGGCGCGAGCCCATCTCCGCGCGGCTGATCGCGGACATGTTCAAGGTCGCCGGCGCGAACCGGATCATGACGGTGGACCTGCACACCTCGCAGGTCCAGGGCTTCTTCGACGGTCCGGTGGACCACCTGTTCGCCCTGCCGGTACTGGCCAACCACATCAAGCAGACCTACTCCGGACGTGAGCTGGCCGTGGTCTCGCCCGACTCCGGCCGGGTGCGGCTGGCCGAGCGCTGGGCCGACACCCTCGGCGGTACCCCGCTGGCGTTCATCCACAAGACCCGCGACCCCACCAAGCCCAACGAGGCGGTGGCCAACCGGGTGGTCGGCGACATCGACGGTCGCCTGTGCGTGGTGATCGACGACATGATCGACACCGGTGGGACGGTGACCAGCACCGTGGCAGCGCTGCACGAGGCCGGGGCGACCGATGTGGTCATCGCGGCCACGCACGGGGTGCTGTCCGACCCGGCAACCAAGCGGCTGTCCAACTGCGGCGCCCGGGAAGTCATCCTCACCAACACACTGCCCATCCCGGACGAGAAGCGTTTCCCGGGCATGACGGTGTTGTCGATCGCGCCGCTGCTCGCTCGCGCGATCCACGAGGTCTTCGACGACGGCTCCGTCACCAGCCTGTTCGACGGCAACGCCTAACGCCCCCCGCTTGCCCAGCGTGTCGCGTCCCCGTGTGCGGTGTGTCGAACCCTGGTGCTCAGCCGGTAGACCGATCTGCCTACACTTGACGGGTTGCCTCGGCGAGGGAGAGCCCAGCGCTCTTCGTGATCGACGCGGCGGTGTCGCGTACAGCGCGCCCGTGCCCGATCGCGAAGCGCGGGCATCACTCACCGCCGCAGGCCGCCAAACCACTCGTTGAAGGAGTCCATCGTGTCCGAGGTCCGCCTCGCCGCCGAGCAACGCACCGAGTTCGGCAAGGGCGCCGCCCGTCGCACCCGGCGCGCCGGCAAGATCCCCGCGGTGCTCTACGGGCACGGCAGCGATCCGCAGCATCTAGCACTGCCTGCCTTGGAGTTCGCCCGGGTCGTGCGCGAGCAGGGCAGCAACGCCGTGCTCAACCTGGATCTGGGCGGAGCACCCCAGCTCGCGCTGACCAAGACTGTCACCGTGCACCCGATCCGCCGCTACATCGAGCACGTCGATCTGCTCATCGTCCGGCGCGGTGAGAAGGTCGTGGTGGACGTGCGTGTCGTCGTCACCGGCGACGCAGCCCCGGGCACCCTGGTCACCCAGGAGTTGACGAACCTCCAGGTGGAAGCCGACGCGCTGGCGATCCCCGACGAGATCCAGGTATCCGTCCAGGACGCTGAGGTGGGCACCCGGGTGTTGGCTTCTGATATCACGCTGCCACCGGGCGTGACCCTGCGCGCCGATGCGGACCAGCTGATCGTCAACGTAGTCGCGCCGAGCAGTGAAGACCTTGGTACTGAAGGCGCCGCGGAGGAAGAGGCAGAACCCGCTACCGAGCCTTCCGCCGAGCTGTCCTGAGGCCGATCCTCGATGCAGCCGTGACCGCTGCGGGCACTACCAACGGGGTCGCCGGCGATATCGCGCTGATCGTGGGTCTGGGCAATCCGGGCCCCGGTTATGCCGGCAACCGGCACAACGCTGGGTTTATGGTGGTCGACGAGTTGGCGCGCCGGGTGGGCGGTCGGTTCACCGTCCATAAGGGCGGAGCTGACCTACTCGAAGCGCGGTTGGCCGGCCGGCGGGTCGTCCTGGCCAAGCCACGGTCGTTTATGAATGTATCGGGCCCGGCGGTCGCTGCCACGGCGCGTTACTTCAAAATTCCACTGGCCGACGTGGTGGTCGTGCACGACGATCTCGACCTCGAGTACGGGGTGCTGCGGCTCAAACGCGGCGGCGGCGAGGGCGGGCACAACGGCCTGCGCTCGATTTCGGCGTGCCTGGGTAGTAGGGACTATCTGCGGGTGCGGTTCGGTATCGGCCGGCCTCCTGGACGGATGGATCCCGCCGATTACGTGCTGCGTGACTTTTCCCTCATCCAGCGCCGGGAACTAGACCTGCTGGTGGACCGCTGCGCCGACGCCGTCGAGCAGTTGCTCACCCAAGGGCTTGCCGCCACCCAGAATCAGCTGCACTGAGCTGCGCACCAGGGCACGACACACCGAGCACGAGAGCGCGACACGCGGGGCAGCGGGTCAAGCCAGGTACTTCGCGATCCGTTCCCGGACGGCAGGGCGGCGCAGCTTGCCGGAGGGGGTTTTGGGAAGCGCAGCGGGAGGCAGGACTACTACGGCGCCGGGGCGCAGACCTACCGCGTCGACCACCCGCGCGGCGACCTCCCTGCGCAGGATGCGCTCGGCCTCGGCGTCGCCGGCCCGCGAAGATTCGACCGCCACCGCGAAAGACTCCCGCCGCGCCCCGGCGTCGAGGCGCACCGCCGCCACATTGCCGGGCCGCACACCCTCGACCTGCCCAGCGGCTCGTTCGATGTCGATGGGATAGATGTTGCGCCCGCCCATCACGATGACGTCCTTGCGCCGCCCGCAGACCACCACGTCACCGTCGGCGAGATAGCCCTCGTCGCCGGTGTCCAGCCACCCGTCGGCGTCCTGGGTCGCGCGCGGTCCGGCGGTGGTCAGGTATTCGCGGGTCACCGACCCGCCGCGTACTTGCAGCCGGCCGACGACGCGCTCCCCCACCCGGTGACCGCCGTCGTCGACAACCCGCACCTGCAAGCCGGGCAGCGGCGGCCCGAGCCGCGGAAAGCCGCGGACGTGCGCGGCAGCGGGATCAGCCACCACGGCGCGGCGCTGGGTCTCCAGCGCCGCGGCGTCCACGCAGTCCACCTGCATGCCCACCCCGTATGGGGCGAAGGAGACCCCGAGGGTTGCCTCGGCCATCCCGTAGGCGCATACCATGCACGTTTCTGATAGCCCGAACCGCGCACCGGCAGCGGTGAACGCCCGCACCGCGGCGGGCTCGATGGGTTCGGCACCGTTGAGCGCGAAGCGCAGGCTGGACAGGTCGAAGCGCTCATCGGTGTTGGCTAGCCGGCGGGCCAGCAGCGCGTAGCCGAAGTTGGGCGCCGCGGTGATCGTGCCGCGATGCCGGCTGATCAGCTCCGCCCACAGCAGTGGGTGGGAAATGAAATCCGTCGGGGTGACCTTGACCAGCTCCAGTCCCAGCGCCATCGGGAGGGTCAGGAAGCCGACCATCCCCATGTCGTGGAACAGCGGCAGCCAGGACACCATCACGTCGTGTTCCGGGTCCAGCGCCGCGGCTTGGACCATCGCGGTCATGTTGGCGTCGAGGTTGCCGTGGGTGATCCGGACCGCTTTGGGTTCCGCGCTCGAGCCGGAGGTGAGCTGCAGCAGGGCGGTGTCGTCCTCGTCGATCGGCACCGGTGCGCTCAGCGGCGCGACCGCGGGGTTGTCGAGGTCGGCGAGCATCAGGTAGCTGATCCCGCGCTGGTCCAGCAGCGGTGCGAGCCGGTCGAACGGCGGGCCGAGCAGGACCAGCTTGGCGTTGATCATGCCAAGCGCCCGGACGGTGTCGGCCGCCCAGCTGGCCAGATCGGCCCGCGGGGTGGGCTGGTGCAGCATGGTCACGCTGCCGCCGGCCAGCCAGACCCCTTGCACCGCGGGCGCGATCAGCGCGGGATCACCGGCCAGGACGGCGACCGCGTCACCTTGCTGCAGCCCGGGAGTGGCAGTGCCTATGAGGTATCCGGCGGCGCGCAGCGCCTTGTGGTGCACCTCGGTCCAGGTGGTACGGCATGGTTGGGTGGGTTCACCGGTGGTGATGCCACGGTCGGACCGGTTGGGTGAATCGGGCGAGCAATGGGCCAGCAGGGTGTCGAGGAACGCGCTCACAACCAGTCACCTTACGTCTGTGCGAGGTGAACCCGCATGTCAGCCGGTGGCCTCGGCGACCTCCAACCAGCGGGTCTCCAGGTCATCTTTCGCAGCGAGTACCTCGCGAAGTTCGCGATCCAGCTCGCGGAACGCGGCGGGATCGGCGGCCCGCTGGACGATCTGCTGCTGCAGTTCGGCTTCCCGGCCGGCCAACCGCTCGAGCTGGCGCTCCAGCCGGGCCAGCTCCTTGCGAGCCGCCCGCAGCTGGGCAGCCTGGCTGGATTCGGTGGTCGCTGGCGGGGCCGCACCCGGCGCCGGCGTGGGCCGGTACCGGGTCAGGTACTCCTCGATGCCGCCGGGCAGGTGCGTGATCCGCCCGTCACCGAGCAGCGCCACCACCGTGTCGCAGACCCGCTCAACCAGGTAGCGGTCGTGGGAGACCACGACCAGGGAGCCCGGCCAGCTGTCCAGCAGGTCCTCCAGCTGCTGGAGGGTGTCGATGTCCAGGTCGTTGGTGGGTTCGTCGAGCAGCAGCACGTTCGGCTCGGTCATCAGCAACCGGGTCAGCTGCAGCCGGCGCCGTTCCCCGCCGGACAGCTCCGCCACCGGTGTCCACTGCCGGGACGCCGGGAATCCGAGACGCTCAGCCAGCTGCGAGGCAGACAGTTCCCGCGCTCCCAGCGTGACACGGCGGGCCACTTCCTCGACCGCCTCGAGCACCCGCACCGATTCCGGGAGGTCCTCCAGTTCCTGGCGCAGGTGCGCCAGCCGGACCGTCTGACCCTGCACCCGGCGCCCCGCCGCCGGCTCGATCTCTCCCGCGAGCAGCCGCAACAGCGTCGTCTTGCCCGATCCGTTGACCCCGACCAACCCGATGCGCTCGCCAGGACCCACCCGCCAGGTCTCGGCGTCGAGCAACCGGCGACCGAAGACCTGCTTGCAGGGTCGAGAATCGACACTGCCCACCATGACGGTGACGTCCTCGAGCTCCAGCACGGTGCGACCGAGGCGGCGGCGCGCGAAGGCCGCCAGCTCGACGGTGTCGCGCGGCGCAGGCTCGTCGGCGATCAGTGCCTCGGCGGCCTCGATGCGGTAGCGCGGTTTGGAGCTGCGCGCGGGCGGTCCCCGGCGTAGCCACGCCAGCTCCTTGCGGGCCAGGTTGCGCCGTCGCTGCTCGGTCGCGGTGGCCAGCCGCAGCCGCTGGGCGCGGGCGTAGACCCAGTCGGCGTAGCCGCCGTCGTAACCGTCCACCCGGCCGTCGACGACCTCCCAGGTCCGGGTGCACACGGTGTCCAGAAACCACCGGTCGTGGGTCACCACCACCACCGCGCACCGGCGGGCCAGCAGGTGCTCGGCCAGCCAGCGCACACCGTCGACGTCGAGGTGGTTGGTCGGCTCGTCGAGGATCAGCAAGTCCAGCTCACCCACCAGCGCGGCGGCCAGCGCAACCCGGCGGCGCTCGCCCCCGGACAGGCCGGCAACCGGCCGGTCCAAACCGAGCGCCGGGATGCCCAGCCCGTCGAGCACGGCCCGCACCCGGGGAACGGCAGCCCACTCGTGCTCCGCGCTGACTTTCAACCCAGCCAGCACCGCGTGGCGCACGGTGGCGTGCTCGGGTAGTTCGGTGCGCTGGGTGAGCACCGCGGCGCGCAGTCCCCTGGTACGGCTTATCCGGCCGGCATCCGGCGGCTCCAGGCCGGCGAGCAGCTCCAGCAGGGTGGTCTTACCGCCACCGTTGAGCCCGACCACACCGATCCGGTCCCCCGCGTCGACGCCGAGCGAGATCTCGGACAGCAGCGGGCGGACTCCGTAGGACTTCGACACCGCCTCGACGTTGACCAGGTTGGCCATCAGGCGCGGGTGAGGGGCTCGGGAGGCGGCACCGGGCGCGGATCCTCGACGATCCGGGCGCCGGGCACCGGCCCGCTGGCGACCCGCA
>DATFDO010000110.1:0-11697 GCA_035252045.1 Pseudonocardiaceae bacterium | reverse complement strand
CGGCACCGGAGCGCAATCCTGATCGGCGCAGCGCCAGGTACCGTGTTTCGTGGGTGACGTTCCGGCAGCCCAGTCGCTCGACGCGTGGCGGGCTGCCTGCGCTGCTGCGGGATGTCCGAACCGGGTGGGTACCGAGCGGTTGGGACTGGCCGAGGCGATCGGCCGGGTCACCGCCGAGCCGCTGTGGGCGCGGCGCAGTTCACCCGCGTTTGATTCAGCCGGGATGGATGGCATTGCCGTGCGTGCGGCGGACACCGCCGGCGCCAGCGCCGCGGTCCCGCTCACGCTGACCGACTTCGACCTCATCGACACCGGTGACCCGCTGCCGGCCGGCCGCGACGCGGTGGTGATGCGCGAGCACGTCCGCCCGGCCGCCAATGGCGCTGAACTGGTCGCGGCGGCGCCGGCTTACCAGCACGTCCGTTCCATCGGCGAGGATGTCGCGGCCGGTGAGTTGCTGGTCGCCCCAGGGCACCGGCTGCGCGCGGTCGATGTCGCCGCGGCCGCCGCTGCCGGGGTGACCGAAATCCTGGTCCGTCACCGTCCGGTCGTCGCGGTGCTGCCCACCGGCGATGAGATCCGGCCGTTGGGCTGCGAACCCGAGATCGGGGAGATCCCGGACACCAACTCGCTGATGCTCGCCGGGCAGGCCGCTGAATACGGCTGTACCGCGCTGGCGCTGCCGATCGAGCCGGACGATCCCGAGCGGATCGCCGCGGCGGTACTCAGCGCGGCACAGCAGGCCGACCTGGTAGTGATCATCGCCGGATCCAGTGGCGGCCGCAGTGACCACACCGCATCGGTGGTGGCCCGGATGGGCACCCTGGCCCTGCACGGGGTGGCGGTGCGTCCCGGGCATCCGGTGGTACTGGGAGCTGTGGCCAGTACTCCCGTGCTGGGTGCTCCCGGGTACCCGGTCTCGGCTGCGCTGAGCTTCGAGCTGTTCGCTGCGCCGTTGTTGGCGGATCTTCAAGGCACCACAACCCCGACTCGCCCTCGGGCCAGTGCCACGCTCGCGCGCCCGCTCGTCTCGCCGATCGGCAAGGACGACTGGGTGCGCGTCCGGCTGGGCAAGGTCGCCGGACGGCTGGTGGCCACCCCGATGCCGCGCGGGGCCGGGGCGCTGACCTCGCTGGTGCGCGCCGACGGGCTGGCGGTCGTTCCGGCCGGGCAAGACGGCTACCACGCCGGCAGTGACGTCCAGGTCCACCTGTTGCGCAGGCTGGATGAGATCGACCGCACCATTGTGGCCATCGGCTCGCACGACCTGGTGATCGATCTGGCCGCGTCGGCGTTGCGCGGCATCGACCCGGCCATCACGCTCACCTCGTCCACCGTCGGCTCGCTGGCCGGGCTGCACGCCGTTCGCGACGGCCTGTGTCATGTCGCAGGCGTACATCTGCTCGACCCGGATACCGGCGGGTACACCGTGTCCTACCTGCCACGGGTGCTCGGCGACACCGAGGTCACGGTGGTCCGCCTGGTGCACCGCGAACAAGGGCTGATCGTCGCGCCGGGTAACCCGCTGCAGATCAGCGGTATCGCGGACCTGCGCCGTCCGGGGCTGCGTTACGTCAACCGGCAGCCTGGGGCCGGAACCCGGGTGCTGCTGGATCACGAGCTGCGCCGGCGAGGTATCGAGCCTGGCGACGTCGCCGGCTACCGGCGCGAGGCGCGTACCCACTTCGCCGTCGCGGCGGCGGTGGCTGCCGGGCGAGCCGACGCCGGGCTGGGCATCCTCGCCGCCGCGCGGGCGCACGGATTGGACTTCGTGCCCGTCACACGGGAACCCTACGACCTTGTGCTCACCCGGGAGACCTACGATTCCCCGCTGCTAGCCCCCCTTTGGACCCTCCTGGCAGATCCCCTCTTCCATACCAAGATCACATCCCTAGGTGGCTACTCGACCACTGAAACCGGTCACCTCATCCGCTGAGACGCCAGTCTGGATGCAGACTGCCGTTTTCGGGCTTCCAAAAGGGCAGTCTGCATCCAGAAGGCAGTGGGGGAGGGGGTGTGGTGGGATTTGGGTATGGAGAATCCGGTGCAGAATGTGATGTTTGGGAGTAATGGGGGAACTGCGCATGGGTACCTGGCGGTGCCGGACGGCGGCCGGGGACCGGGCGTGGTGGTGATCCAGGAGTGGTGGGGGCTGACCAGCCACATCGCCGATGTGGCCAACCGGCTGGCCGCCGAGGGCTTCGTCGCGCTGGCTCCCGACTTGTACGGCGGCACCACCACCCACAACGCCGACGAGGCGGGCAAGCTCATGCAGCAACTCCCAGTCGATCAGGCGGCCCGCGATCTGGGTGGCGCGGTGGACTACCTGCTGGACCACGATGCGGTGACCAGTTCCAAGGTCGGCGTGGTCGGGTTCTGCATGGGCGGCGGCTTCGTGCTGGTGCTCGCTGCACAGCAGGGTGACAGGGTCGGCGCCGCGGTACCGTTCTATGCAGTCCTCGGCGAGCCATACCCCGACTTCGACAACCTCTCCGCTCCGGTGCTGGGCCACTTCGGTGAGCAGGACGACTTCCACAGTCCCGAACAGGTTCGGGAGCTGGCGGCGACCATCGAGCAGCAGTCCGGGCAGCAGCCTGACTTCCGCTTCTACCCAGCCGGTCACGCCTTCTTCAACGACGAGAACCTGCTCGGCACCTACGACCCGGACCAGGCCGCCAAGGCGTGGGACGCGACGATAGGTTTCCTCCGCGCGCATCTGGGAGGCCCCGACGCGCGGTGAGAAGGAACCGCGTGGCTCGTGGCCTGGGTTGGGTACTGCTTGTCGCCGGGGTGATCGGGTCGGGCTTGACCGGGATGCCCGCGGGGCAGGCCGCGACCTATTCAGATCACCTCCCGGCGATGCTCGCGACCACCATCTCGGGATGATCACGCTGGGCTGCCCCGCCGGCGCCAGGATCCTGCTGCGCCGGCGTGGCAACCGAGGCGTGCCCACCTAGGACCGGGAACCGGATCCCCGCGCCGGCTGGCTAGCCCCGCAAGCGTGGGCGCAGCTGCCGGATGTCCAGCCGTGCCGGGCCACGGCTTGGGCCGCCTGCTCCCGCCCCCAGTGCTGACGTTCCGCCGGACCCGCGGCTGCGGCGGTTGTGGCTGGTGCGCGCAGAACTGGCCTTCGACCAGTCGGGTGGCCTGCGCCCGTCCATGCTCAACTGGTCCTTGGCGCTCAGCGTCTCGGCCGGCCTCACGCTGCTGTTCGGTGCCTTTTTCGCCACCGCGGATATGGACGTACCGAGCCGGACGGCGGTCGCTCCGGTGCTGGCTTGGCTGATCGTGGCCACCGTGATCAGCGGCGAGCGCGCGTCCCGAAATCGCCGCCGCCACGTGGGACTGTGCCGGATGCAGCGTGAGTTGGAACTGCCTACGATGCCGCGCCCGGGCCGATTCCAGCTGGGCCGACGGTGCGGCTCGGTGACCCGACACCGTGCTACCGCCCTCATAGCGCGCTAGCCGAACACGAGTCCTAGGGCGTCCAGGAGACGGACTCGAACATGTCCAGGGCGAGGTCGCACACGTGCGGCCAGTCCCGCCAGCAGTTCGACGCAACGCCGACCACGGCCACCGCGGACCCGGCGCGATCCGGGATCCAGGCGAGGTCAGATGTCCATGCTGAGATCGTCCCGGATCCGGCGGGCGAGGGACTCGTCCATCAGCAGTCGAGCGACCAGAGCACGGATCACGTCCTGGCCGGTTACCCGGGGGGTACCGATGATTTTGGCGGCCTCGACGCACCACTGGGTCAGCTGGGCGTGGTAGGTCGGGGACAGGTCGACGCTGCGCCGTACGGGCTTGGTGCGACCGGTATCTGACCAGTGGAGGTGCTGGGGAGCCAGCTCAACGTACCGGTTCTGTGGCTGAGCTGCGCGGGGCCGGCCGGCGGCATGGTTGGCTGCGTTGCTCATGAGGACCTCCCTATGCGGAACGTTCGTCCCGGGTGGGGAAGTGGTTCGGCATGGTCGGGCTGTGGCGCCGATGCGGGCACTCCCTGCAGGCACACTAATGGGGTGCATCAGTCGAGTTAAGATCACTTTACTCCATCACTACCAGTGATAGTGTTCGGTTTGGGTCGGGGTTCCGTGTTCTGGAAGGATGATGATGTTGCACGATTCCCCACCCGGATCCGAGCTCACCCGGCGCGCTGTCGTCGCGGGTTCCGGGATCTTGGCGGTGTCGGCTGCACTCGCGGCGTGCAGCAGCGACCGCACGCCGGCCGCGGCACCCGCGTCGCAGTCGCAGCAGCCCCCCACGTCGGCCGGGCAACCGCCTGCAGAGTCCGCGGCACCCACCGGTAAGCGGCTCGCGTCCACCAGTGACATCCCGGTCGGTGGCGGCAAGGTGTTCGGCGCGGACAAGGTGGTGGTGACCCAGCCGGCGCCGGGCACCTTCAAAGCTTTCTCGGCCATCTGCACGCACCAGGGCTGCACGGTCAACAAGGTCGCCGATGGCACCATCGACTGCCCGTGCCACGGCAGCAAGTACGCCATCGCTGATGGCTCGGTGGTCCACGGTCCTGCGCAGCGATCGCTGGCAGCGCGTCAGATCACGGTCTCCGGGGACGCGGTGGTGCTGCAAACCTGAGCATGGCTCAGCGCCAGGAGGGCAGCCACAGCTCGGCGTTCCAGTGCTCCGGAGTGATCGATGCGCCGGTCAGGATCGGCCAGAGCCAGGCGAAGTTCGCCACCACCAGTCCGAGGTACAGCGAGACCACCAGCAGCCCGGTCCCGCGTCGCTCGGTCCCGTCGGCGACCCGGCCGAGAATCTCGCCCAACACTAGCGTCACCGCGATCACCAGAAACGGCGCCGCCGGCGTCATGTAGAAGAAGTACATCTGGCGGTGGATGTTGCCGAACCACGGCAGCCAGCCGGCGGCGTAGCCGGTCAACGTGGCGGCATAGCGCCAGTCCGGCCCGCTGGCGGCTCGCCACAGCGCCCATGCCAGCACCGGCAGGGCGAACCACCACAGCGCCGGCGTGCCGATGAGCATCACGGTGGCCACACAGTCCTGGCGCCCGCAGCCGGGGGCACCAGCGCCGGATTGGTAGTAGTAGAGCATCGGCCGCAGCCCCATCGGCCAGCTCCACGGTTTGGATTCCCACGGGTGCGGATGGGCCGGTGTGAACAGGTGTTCATGAAAGCGCAGCACCGCAGCGCTGTAGTACCACAGCCCGCGCAGCGCGGCTGGGGCGAAGGAAAACGGGCCCCCGGTGCCGATCTGGTGGCCCACGGCGTGCCGGTCAATTGCGGTCTCGCTGCCGAACCAGGCCCACCAGGTCGCCAAGTAGGCGCCCACCGGCACAGCCGCCAGCGCCCACGACACCGGCCCGAGATCCCGGGCCAGCATGCCGGCCCACGGCCGGTGCACCCCCGCGGCGCGCCGCGCGCAGGCGTCCCAAAGCAGGCTCATCACTGCGAACGCGGCGAGGTAGTACACCCCAGACCATTTGGTCCCGCAGGCCAGCCCGAGCAGCACCCCGGCGCCGAAGCGCCACCAGCGCACCCCCAACCGGGGGCCGAAGTCGGTCTCGGCGATGCGCCTTTCCCGAACCACTGTGGCCAGCCGCTGGTACACCTGCTCGCGGTCGACGATCAGGCAGCCGAATGCCGCGAGCACGAACATCGCGAGGAAGACGTCGAGCATTCCGATGCGGGACTGCACCTGGCTGACACCGTCGGCGACGAGCAGCACCCCGGCGATCCCGCCCAGCAGAGTGGATCGGGTCATCCGCCGCACGATCCGCACGATCAGCAGCACGCACAACGTGCCGGCCAGCGCGGCGGACAGCCGCCAGCCCCAGCCGTCATAGCCCATCACCGCCTCGCCCAGTGCGATGAGCTGCTTGCCCAGCGGCGGGTGCACGACGAGCTCGTATCCCGGGTTGTCCTCCACCCCGCCGTTGCGCAGCATCTGCCAGGCCTGGGGCGCGTAGTGCTTCTCGTCGAACACCGGGGTACCGCGGTCGGTGGGAACACCAAGGTTCCACAGCCGCACCAAGCCGGCGATCAGGGTCAGGCTCAGCGTGACCACCCAGCCGCGCATCCGGTCGGTCAGCGGGCGCGATACCAGCCGTGGCAGTGGGCCAGCCGGTCTGATCAGCGCGGCCTGCGTGTCGGCACTCGCGTCCCGGACCACTGTCACGGGAGGATCGTAGGCTCGGATCCGTGCCTCGCAACCCGGCCTCTGCTGTCTCCGGTGGGGTGCTGGTCCTGGCTGCCACCCCTCTCGGGGACTCGCGGGACGCCTCGCCCCGCTTGGCGGCGGCGCTGGGCAGCGCGGACGTGGTGGCTGCCGAGGACACCCGCCGGTTGCGGGCGCTCGCCGCGGCGTTGCAGGTGACCGTGCGCGGCCGGATCGTCTCGCACTACGACGCGGTGGAGTCCGCGCGCATCCCCGCGCTGCTGGCGTCCATCCGCGGCGGCGCGACGGTGCTGGTGGTGACCGACGCGGGGATGCCCGCGGTGTCGGATCCGGGTTTTCGGCTCGTAGCCGCATGCGTGCAGGACGGGTTGCGGGTGACATGCCTGCCCGGACCGTCGGCGGTGACCACCGCACTGGCTGTGTCGGGGCTGCCCTGTGACCGGTTCTGCTTCGAGGGTTTCCCGCCGCGCCGCGACGTTGCGCGCCGTCGCTGGTTGGCCGGCCTGGCCGGGGAAGCGCGCACCTGCGTGTTCTTCGAGTCGCCGCACCGGCTGGCGGCGACGCTGGCCCAGGCCGCCGACGTGCTCGGGGCCGATCGTGCTGCGGTGGTATGCCGGGAGCTCACCAAGCCTTATGAGGAGATCCGTCGTGGTGGATTGGGTGCGCTCGCCGAGTGGGCGGCCGCCGGGGTACGCGGCGAGATCACCGTGGTGCTGGCGGGTGCACCGCAGCCGGATCCGCCGGATGTCGCTGACCTCGTCGACGAGGTGGGCGAACGGGTCGCGTCCGGGCAGCGACTCAAGGACGCGGTGGCGGCCGTCGCGACTTCTTACGGAGTCTCCAAACGCGACCTGTACCAGGCGGCGGTGAACGTCTCATGAGCGGCAGCGGGCTATCCATCGGCGTGCTGGGTGGCACCGGGCCGCAGGGCAGCGGTCTCGCGCTGCGCTGGGCCGCCGCCGGACTGCGGGTGATCATCGGATCCCGGGATTCCGGCCGAGCTGAGCGGGCTGCCCGGGAACTGGCCGGACGAACCGGCACGGACACGGTCAGCGGGGCGGACAATGCGGGATGCGCTGCCGGGGCGGACATCGTGCTGGTCGCGGTTCCGTGGGACGGGCACGACGCCCTGCTCACGACGCTGCGGGAGCCGCTCACCGGCAAGATCGTGGTCGACTGCGTCAACCCGCTGGGCTTCGACGAGCGGGGACCGTACGCGCTCGCGGTCGCGGAGGGTAGCGCTGCGCAACGGGCTGCGGCGTTGCTTCCCGACTCGCGGGTGATCGCCGCCTTCCACCACGTCTCGGCGGTGACCCTGGCCGACCTGTCCGTCACTCAGGTGGAATGCGATGTGCTGGTCCTGGGCGACGATCGAGCGGCCGTCGATCAGGTGCGGGCGCTGGCCGACGCGATCCCGGGGGTGCGCGGCGTGTACGGCGGACGGCTGCGCAATGCCGCCCAGGTGGAGGCGCTGACCGCCAACCTGATCGCGGTCAATCGCCGCTATCGCGCCCACGCCGGCATCCGGCTCACCGGCCTCCCTCCCACCTGACCCGCCTGAGCCTGACCTGGAGACATATCGGGATCCAACGCGCCTGCGTCGCCCCGATATGTCTCCTGGACGCGGGGGTACCCGCTCGTGCAGCAGACTGGTGTCATGAGCGTGGCTGACCCGTACCGGTGGCTGGAGGACGTGACGGGCGAGCGGGCCTTGTCGTGGGTGCGGGAACGCAACGCCGAGGCTGTTGCGGAGCTGACCGGCGAATCCCGGTTCGCGGCGCTGCAAGCCGAGATCCGCGAGGTGCTCGACTCGACCGACCGCATCCCGTACATCACCCGGCGCGGCGAGTACCGGTACAACTTCTGGCGCGACCGCGAGCACCCGCGCGGCCTGTGGCGGCGCACCACGCTCGCCGAGTACCGCAAGCAGGCGCCGGACTGGGAGATCCTGCTCGACGTCGACGCCCTGGCCCGCGACGAGGACGAGAACTGGGTGTTTCACGGCGCCCAATGCTTGCGACCGGACTACCGGCTGGCGCTGATCTCGCTGTCGAGAGGCGGTGCGGACGCGTCGGTGGTGCGGGAATTCGACGTCGAGCGCCGCGAGTTCCGCACCGACGGTTTCCAGCTGCCCGAGGCGAAATCCGTCGTGGACTGGATTGACGCCGACCATATCTACGTCGCCACCGACTTCGGCCCGGGCACGCTCACCACGAGCGGCTACCCCCGCACGGTCCGGCAATGGCGGCGCGGCGCACCGTTGGCCGAGGCGCAGCTGGTGTACGAGGGTAAACCCGACGACGTCAGCGTGTCCGCCTACCACGATGACACCGAGGGTTTCGAGCGCGACTTCGTCCGGCGCACGCTGGAGTTCTACCGCTGCGAGCGGTACCAGCGTTGTGGCGAGGGGCTGCGCCGCATCGAGGTCCCGGACGACGCGATCGTCGGCGTGCACCGGCAATGGCTGCTGATTGAGCTGCGCAGTGACTGGACGATCGGACAGACCTACCCCGCTGGTTGCCTGCTGGTGGCCGACTACGAGCAGTTCATCACGCGCGGCGCCGATGATGCAGGGATGCGGGTGCTGTTCACCCCCGACGAGCGCACCTCGCTGGCGGGCTACAGCTGGACCCGCCACCACCTGGTCCTCGAGGTGATGCGCGACGTGGTCAGCCACCTGTCGGTGCTGACCCCGGCCGAGGACTGGCGCGCCGAGCCGCTGACCGGCACCCCACCGCTGGCCAGCGTCAGCGCGCATGGCACCGACTCGTACCTCGACGACGAGTACCTGCTCGACGTCGACGGCTTCCTGACTCCGTCGACCCTGGCCATCGGCACCATCGGTGACGGGCCGGCTGCCGTGCTTAAGCAGGCACCGTCGTTCTTCGACTCGGCTGGTTTCACCGTGGATCAGCACTTTGCGGTCTCCGACGACGGCACCCGGATCCCGTACTTCGTGGTCGTCCCCGACTCGGCCGTGCCAGCCGGTGGCTGGCCTACTCTGCTGTACGGCTACGGCGGCTTCGAGGTGTCCCTGCAACCCGGCTATAGCGGTGCGCTGGGCCGCGCCTGGCTGGCGCGCGGTGGTTGCTACGTCAGCGCGAACACCCGTGGTGGTGCTGAGTACGGTCCGCGGTGGCATTCCGCCACCCTCAAGCACAACCGGCACCTGGTCTACGAGGACTTCGCCGCGGTAGCCCGAGAACTCGTGGCGCGCGGCATCACCACACCGCCTCGCCTCGGCGCCAAAGGCGGCAGCAACGGCGGGCTGCTCATGGGCGTGATGCTCACCCAATACCCGGAGCTGTTCGGGGCCATCGTCGCTACAGTGCCGCTGCTGGACATGCTGCGTTACCACACACTGCTGGCCGGTGCCTCCTGGATGGCCGAATACGGCGACCCCGAGGATCCTGCTGACCGCGAGCACTTGCTGCGTTTGTCCCCGTACCACCAGCTGCGCGCCGACCGCCGCTACCCGCCGATTCTGCTGACCACCTCTACCCGCGACGACCGCGTGCATCCCGGCCACGCCCGCAAGCTGGTGGCCCGCATGCGTGAATACGGCCTGCCCGTCACCTACTACGAGAACATCGAGGGCGGCCACGGCGGTGCGGCGGACAATGAGCAAGCCGCGTTCATGTCCGCGCTGGGCTACGAATTCCTCTGGCGCCACCTCTCGCGCTGATCACCTCTGCCCGACCGGTCTCCATGTCAGGACAATCAGTTGGATAGCTCCAAGGGGGCAGTGCTGGGCTGAAGTAGGCACCGCGGGCGTAGTCGGCGCCGGCACTGTGCCACCAATGCGCCTGTTCGGGGGTGTCGACACCGGTGACGATCACAGCTGCGCCGGTGCGGCGGGTCCGGTCAGCGGCGCCGAGGCCCGATGCGGTGATCGCTGTTTGGGTGTCGAACGCGACATTCCTTGTCGCGCTGGGCACCCGAACAGCGATCATGCGCTACTCGGGCGACTTACCGCACGGCGTGGCTCGCGGCGGCCGCGGCGTGCCGGCGCGCATATTCCTGCTGGCGGGCTTCGTCCCAGTCACCGGTGCAGTACACGGTGAGCTCGCTGATCTGGCCGTCGGTCACGTCGGCCCGCAGCATTTCCCGGCAATACCAGTGCTGGCCGTCGTGTTCCCAGCGTTCCTCGAACTCGAGCACGAAGCCGTGCGGGATCGGGTCGAGGCGAGTGGCGGTGACCGTGCCTGGCCACGGATGGCTGTCCTTACGCACTTGAATGAGGCCTTCCAGGCTGCGGGCCTGGATACGCCAGGTCGGGACGCTGACGTCGAGCACCGCATCGGAACGGAACAGGCCTTCGGGCACGGTGCCGGTTCCCAGGAAGTCAGTCATCTTCTTACCGAGGTCAGCGGTAACAGCGGTGTCCATGGTTCACGCCCCGCTGCTGACGCCCGCGGCCTTGGCGGCCTCAAGATTCTTGCCGACGACGGCCATGGTCGCGTTGAGCGCCTCAGTGGGGCTGAACTCGATCAGTTCGGTGCCCGCGAATATCAGCGGCAGGTGGCCCGGACGGCCGTAGTAGGCGTCACCGGCCTGGTAGACCTCGTCGTGGTCGGGGTAGCGGAAGATCACGCGTCCACTGACCACGACGCCCCAGTGCGGGCACTGGCAGCGGTTGTCGGGCAGGCCCTCGAACAGCGGGCCGGGGTCCATGTCGGCCTTGTGCGTCTCGTACCCGACGGTGTAGCCGTCGAGCTCAACGTAACGGCCTTCGATCACGGGTTCGTCGATGGCGACGGGGGCATCGGCTTTGCTGGTGCGGGGCATAGCGGGCTCCTTCGCGTCGGATAGTGGTCACCCGATAGGCGTCAGAGCGCGCCGCACGGTGTCAGGCCGGATCTGACATTGACCAGTGCACCGGCACCGCCGGGTCGTACACGCAGAACGTGCCGGTGCGCACCGAACGGAACAGGTGCTCGCCGAGATCGGGATCGGACCGGCTGATGCGGCGGATCGCGTCACGGATACGGGTGGTCACCGCGGTCCGCGCGCGTTCGGCCGGGGACCCCGCCCGCCGCGCTCGACCGCCCAGGCCGTACGCGGTGGTCAGCGCGCTGACCAGGGCGTCTCGTTCGGCAGCCAGCCGCGCGCTGCGTTCGGCGTCACCCATCGCGTCGGCGTCGCCGGCCTCGTGTTCGAGGTCCTGCAGGCGCCGCCGGTACGCCGCTCGTGCGGTCGCGTCCAGGACCTCACCGGTATCCGAGGGCAGGTGCAGCCCATCGTGCCGGGGACGGCGGCGCTCGCCCAGGGAGGTGGCCAGGTCCAGCGCGGCGATCGACGTGCCCGGCCGGGCCAGCAGTTCCGCCAAATCGCGCAGGCCTTTGCTGTCGCGCAGGCGGAACTCGACGCTGCGATGCCGGATGGTCCAGTAGTCACCGTCGCGGCGAAAGACGTTGCCACCCTCCGACGCGACGGACTGCGGGTTCTCGGCTGCGCTGCGCTGGCGCGGCCGGGGCCCCCCTGCGGTGCCGGCGGCCTGGGTGGCGGCCGTGAAATGCCGGGCGGCGGCCGTGCGGTCGCCCATC
>DATFDO010000109.1:0-2450 GCA_035252045.1 Pseudonocardiaceae bacterium | reverse complement strand
GCCGCCGATTCCCCAGTAGGTGTAGGGCACGCCGAGCGCGGTGGGGATGTCGCTGAAGTCCTCGCTTGGGGTTTGCTGGCCCATCGGCTGGGCCCGGTCGCCGAAGAACTCGGCGAACGCGCCAGCCACCCGCTCGGTGGTCGCGGCGTCGTTGTCGGTGATCGGGAAACGGTCGAACAGCTCGAAGTCTGGGTCCTTCGGACAGCCCGACGCCTGACACTCCGCAGTGACGATGCGGCGCACCGCGTCCAGTATCGAGCGGCGAGTCTGCTCGCTATAGGTGCGGATGTTGAGCTGCAGCACAGCGTGGTCGGGGATGACGTTGCTTTTGGCGCCGGCCTGGATGCTGCCCACGGTCAGCACCGCGGTCTGCTCCGGTGGTGTCTCCCGAGAGACCACGGTCTGCAGCCGCACCACGATCATCGCGGCCAGCACCACCGGATCGACCGTCGCCTGCGGCATCGAACCGTGGCCACCGCGCCCGTGCACGGTCACGCGCATGCTGTCCGCGGCAGAAAGCGTGGGCCCGGCGCGGGTACCGACCTGCCCGGCCGGGAACGGCAGGACATGCTGGGCCAACGCCACATCCGGGGCAGGAATCAAGCTGGCCAGACCGTCATCGACCATGGCACGGGCGCCGTCACCGGTTTCCTCGGCCGGCTGGAACAACGCCACCACGGTGCCACTCCACCGGCCCGGGTCCTCGGCGAGCAGCCGAGCGCCGCCGAGCAGGCAGGCGACGTGCACGTCGTGGCCGCAGGCGTGCGCCACCGGCACCTCGCTTCCACTGGCATCGAAGGCCGTAACGGTGCTGGCGTAGGGCAGCCCGCTCGCCTCGCGCACCGGCAGAGCATCCATGTCCGCCCGCAGCAGCACCGTCTGGCCAGGCCCATTACGTAACACCCCGACCACACCCGTGCCGCCGACACCCTGATGCACCTGGTAGCCGATCCGGCCCAGCCGCTCGCTGACCTTCTCAGCGGTCCGCCGCTCCTGGTGGGACAACTCCGGATGCTCATGCAAATCCCGATAAAAAGCCTCCTGCCACGACCGCACGGCAGCCAGACCTGCCAGCACAGACGACGCGGGCGACGCAGCGGCCATGACTTCCTCCTCGCGGCAGCCAATCCGATAGGGCTTCCCCGCAGGCCTGACATATCGACGCAGTGGACGTGCCCGGCGTTCAGCACCGGCTCGAACATCCGGTTGGCGAACCGCAATCCCACGATGTTCAGCACCGTCGACATACCCAGATAATGATCAACCCGGTACACCTGATCCTCCGGCACCAGCTGCGCCAGCAGGTCGTTCAGAGCCACAGCACTAGCCACCCGTCCGTGGCAAGCGTCCAGCAGCCTACGCAGGTCGCCCTCGAGGGTGACGTCGGTTCGAAGGTACCGCGCACCCTCCACCACCGCCTCGGCCCGCGCCCGCTGGCGTTGCCGGCGGCAAACGCATCAGCGACGAGCTGACGCCAGCGCTGGTCGTCCCAATCGTCCCGACTGGAGCCGATCAGCGTTAAGCCGCCGATTCTGCCCCTGCTCAACAGCCCATCCAGGCCTGGTAGCAACAATCGCGAGGTCAAGTCGCCGCTTGCCCACAGGATCAACAGTGTCTGCGTTGCGCCGCCGTGGTTCGCCGGTCCCGGACCATGCGACACACTCGAGCCGGCGCCTGACCACGCGGGCGTCATGGCTTCACTGTGTCATCTGGCCGAAGTTAGTGGCATTTGTTGCGGGTGATCGTTAAGCCGGCGGGCCTGTGACGGCGGACAGGCTGTGGGAAGGTGGCCGTTTCGACCTATCGAGGAAGGCGACGAAGACCTCCGCGAACGGACGCCGCGCAGTCAATCCCTCGTTGCGGTCACAGTCGAAGACGTCGATGCGGTGAGTCACTGTGTCGTTTGTAATAGGCGAGGGAAACCGTCTGGGCTCCACTCCAGGCCGCTGGAAACGGTGACATGCTCGCGCGTGCGTGGAACGCCGCACCGAGAACCGGCGGCGTGCTCGTATCGAAAAAGATCACCCTGGAGTGGGACATCTCCGCGATCAAGGTCGAGCAGTATCGATGGGGGCTGCGGTTCTGGGCGCACGGCAGCACACTCATCCGAGACCGCACCACCGCTGGTAAGCACCCTGGCGACACCGATCCGCAGATTGGCCCAGCTGAGTGACGGCTGAACCAGTGCCGGTAGGACGAGGAGATGGTGATGCAGATCTTTCCCGACATCCCGTTCGCCGGGTGGAAGGACACCTTGGCGACCCTGCACCGATTCGCCCAGATCGTCGGCAAGATCCGGTTAGCCGCCAGCCCGCGGCGCAACCACTGGTGGAATGTGCCCTTCCACCTGACTGGTCGGGGAATCACCACCCGGCCGATGACAGATGGGGCAACGATCTTCTGCATCGACTTCGACTTCGTGGATCACCGGTTGGACATCAGTGCACTGT
>DATFDO010000108.1:0-14493 GCA_035252045.1 Pseudonocardiaceae bacterium | reverse complement strand
CATCCGCCGGTCGGATTTTCCGACTAGCGACACCAGCGAGGAAGCGCAGAAGCAGACCATGATTTTCAAACCGACACGCCAAGGCGTCGACATCAGCGCCGGCGCCTTCGCCACCGGGAAGACCAGCGGTATCCGCCACCCCCAGGTCCCTCCACCGCCTGATCAGGACGTCTGGAACCCGCAATGCGGCAGTGCGATGCCCGTGCACCGCTACCGGCCCTTCGCCCAGACCGTGGAAAAGATCTCACTACCGGATCGCACCTGGCCCGACGTCACGATCAGCCGGGCACCGCTGTGGTGCGCGGTCGACCTGCGAGACGGCAACCAGGCCCTGATCGATCCGATGAGCCCAGCCCGCAAGCGGCGGATGTTCGAGCTGCTGGTCCGGATGGGGTTCAAGGAGATCGAGGTCGGATTCCCGTCCGCCAGCCAAACCGACTTCGACTTCGTCCGCGAGATCATCACCGAGGACGCGATCCCCGACGACGTCCGCATCCAGGTGCTCTCGCAGTGCCGGCCCGAGCTGATCGAGCGCACCTTCGAGGCCTTACAAGGTGCGCGCAAGGCCATCGTGCACATCTACAACTCGACATCGATCCTGCAGCGCAAGGTGGTGTTCCGGGAGGAGCGCGAGGGCATCAAGAAGATCGCCACGTCAGCGGCCGAGATGGTGTTGGAGTATGCGGGTAAGTACTCCGACACGGATTTCCGGTTCGAGTACTCACCGGAGTCCTACACCGGCACCGAGCTGAGTTACGCCGTTGAGGTGTGCAACGCGGTCACCGAGATCTGGCATCCCACGCCGGAGGCGCCGGTGATCCTCAACCTGCCGGCCACTGTGGAGATGGCCACCCCGAACGTCTACGCCGACTCCATCGAGTGGATGCACCGCAACCTGGCACGGCGCGATGCGGTGGTGCTGTCGCTGCATCCGCACAATGATCGCGGTACCGCGGTGGCCGCCGCCGAGCTGGGTTACCAGGCCGGTGCGCAACGCATCGAGGGCTGCCTGTTCGGCAACGGGGAGCGCACCGGCAACGTCTGCCTCGTGACGCTGGGGATGAACCTGTTCAGCCAGGGCATCGACCCGCAGATCGATTTCTCCGATATCGACGAGATCCGGCGGACAGTGGAGTACTGCAACCAGCTTCCGGTGGCCGAGCGCCACCCGTACGGCGGCGATCTGGTCTATACCGCATTCTCCGGAAGCCATCAGGATGCGATCAACAAGGGCTTGAAGGCCTTGCACGCCGACGCCGACCGGGCTGGTGTGGACGTCGATGAGCACCGCTGGGAGGTGCCCTACCTGCCCATCGACCCCAAAGACGTCGGGCGCACGTACGAGGCCGTGATCCGGGTGAATTCCCAGTCCGGTAAGGGCGGTATCGCCTACGTCATGAAGGCCGAGCACCAGCTTGAGCTGCCCCGCCGGCTACAGATCGAATTCTCCCGGGTCATCCAGCAGCACACCGATACCGATGGCGGCGAAGTGTCGCCGCAACAGATCTGGGACATCTTCGCCGTGCAGTATCTGGATCGGTGGACTCCTCTGCGGTTGTTGCGGCACCGGTTGTCCGACGACGGCGAGGGGCATGACGAGATCTTCGCTACCGTGCTGGTGGAGGGCGAGGAGCACTACATCACCGGTTCCGGCAATGGCCCGATCGCGGCCTTTATCGATGCGCTAGCCGCGCTGGGCTTTGACGTCCGGGTGCTCGACTACTCAGAACACGCGATGTCGGCCGGCGACAACGCTGCGGCGGCCGCGTACGTCGAGTGCGCCGTCAGCGAGCAGGTGTTGTGGGGCGTCGGGGTCTCGGGGTCCATCGTCACCGCCTCACTCAACGCGGTGGTATCCGCAGTCAACCGCGCGCTGCGCTAGCAAACTGTCGGTGTGTAACGGTCTATTACGAACCGTTACACACCGACATCTAAAGATCGAATTCACCGTTCTTCACTCCGCAAACGAAGTGAAACCACTCCTGCTTGCCGACCACGAGAGATCGGCTGCGGTCCTTGCTACCACGTAGGAGGGCACCGCCCTTGGGCAGCAGCGCCACCTCCACACATCCGCCCTTGGAGCACCGGGTACTCCTCTGGAATAGCAGCTCGCTGCGAGGCGCGTCAGCCATTACCTTCCCTCACCTTGGCGACCGTATCTGCTCGACCAGGGTAGCTGACCGGTTCGGATCCAGAGAGCTTGATCAATCGATCACGACGGCGGTCTTGAGGGACGATGATCCGCGACTTACGATCTAGTCGGCCTGCTGGCGCTGTTCACCGTCTTCGCGCATCCCCATCAAAGTCGAATTCGCCATTCTTCACGCCTGAGACGAAGTCGGCCCACTCCTGCCGATCGAACATGAGTGGCTCACGGGCCCGATCCTTGGTGTCTCGCACGACGGCGCCGCCGCCGGGTAGGGGCGCAACCTCCACACATCCCCCTTTAGTGCACCGACTGCTCGTGCGGTACATAGGTGTGGAGTGGAACGCAATGGTCACTGGATTTCCTTTCCTTTCTTTTGACTGTCCGTCAAAAGCTCAGTCACGAACTCCAGGGACTGCTCGGCAGACATCGACACGTCAACCAGCTCGTTGAACATCCGTTCGTAGACGTCGACGTCGCGTTCCTTTTCGAGGTAAATATCACGCAGATGACCCTCGACATATACGAGATCGCCGTCATCGGAATCAGGAAAAGCAAGCATCACGAAGGCACCATGGGCGGCGCTATACGCCCCGACACTGAAAGGAAGCACCTGAAAGGTGATGTTCGGGCGCTGCGCATCGGCGACCAGCCTCTTCAGCTGCGCTCGCATCACCTGCTCACCCCCAACCGGGCGGTGCAATACCGCTTCGTCGAAGATCAGGTGAACCTTCAGCGGATCTTCGTCAACGTAGAGCCGATCCTGCCGTCGCATCCGGAGCTCGACGAGGCGGTCGGTGGCCTCAGAGTCCGCAGTGGACAGTGCGCCGAGGATAGCGCGAGCATAGTCCTCGGTTTGCAGCAGGCCATGCACGAGCGTGTTCTCGAAGCTGCGTACCTCGCTGGCATCCTGCTCGAACGCAACGTATCGATCGAGGTCGTCGGGCAGTAGCGGGTCTGAAGGGTCTGGCGCCAGCACATCGGAGAAGTCATGCCACCAACCTTGGCGCCGCCCGTCTCGCATCCAGCGCATCAACCGGTCTCGATACGCTTGGTCGGTGACCTTGTAGCGATCGAGCAGGTCACGGACATCGCGATTCTTCGGGATGCCCTGGCCGGTCTCCAGCCTGCTGACTTTAGACACTGAGCACTCGAGTTCCTTGGCCACGTCTTCGATCGTGAGCCCGGTCCGCTCACGCAGCATGCGGAGTTCAGCGCCGAGCCGACGTCGGGGCACCACCGGACCACGTACTGGGGACATCACGCCTCCGCATGCTGTGGCTCACCTGTCAGCAGCATGTCCAAACCACGTACGGACCCCAAAGGCGACACGCTACTCCTCTTCGGTGAATCACACTAGAATAATACACCTTGCAATTGCACCATGTCCTTGCTTCGTGCATCCTAGCCACGAGCTTGCACACACGCACAGCCCCGGTCTCCGCACAGCTCTTACCCACGAGCTTTCGCGGACCCGACCACCGACCGAAGAAGGGGGCTCGCGATCATGTCGGCATCTCACCGGAGCGCGACACGCGTCCCCGAGGCCCGTAGCACGGGCCACGGTCAGGAAACGCACTGTCGCGGCGGGATCTACCGCAGTGCGCGATGACCGTCCAGACGGTCGGCATGATCGTGCTGGCCTGTCTGTTCATCGGGATGTTGCTCGGGACGGCGTGGACCGTCCAGGCCGTCCAGCCCAACCTGCGCCGGCAAGCCGAGGAACGTCGCCAGATCAATGCAGAGTGGCAGGCGGTTCGGGACGCTGCGCAGTCGGTCCACTTCGCTCGGTGCCCACGCTGTGGATGTCGGTTGTCATCGGCGGGCGGGTACTTCGACGACGAGGACGAGGAGCTGGACGATGACTGACCGCATCAGCATGGCGAGCGGGTCACAGCGTGAACCTACGAACGTATTCCTGAACCGGAGAGCAGCTGTTAGCCTGCGTGACTGGCTCTTTATGCAATTGCACAGGAACCTTACACTTGCTCGGGTATGGCCGAGCGGGCTGCTGCCATCCCAGTACGTCCGCGGATCCAGCACCGACCACGGGAAGGACACGCGATCATGTCGACCTCTTACCGGAGCGCGACACGCGGCGGAAAGCATCGTCGGCCATGGTGACCTTAACCGTAGCGGGCGCAATCCTGCTGATTGGCTTCGGAGCGATGCTCGGAGCATTCTGGACCGGCCGGATTCTCCAACAGCGGCTTGCGCACCAGGCTGATCAGCAAGCGCAGGAGCGTCGCATGCTGGCAAAAGAGTGGGCCGCAATCCACCGGCGGCATGGTCGGTGCCCACGCTGCACTGCCCCGGCGTCCGAGCACGACCGCCACTTCGTGTCGACTGTCGTCCCAGACTGAATTGCTCGGGTAGCGGCGCGGCGTTCAGACGGCGCGGCGGCCGGACAGCGCGCGTCCCAGCGTCAGCTCGTCGGCGAACTCCAGATCACCGCCCATCGGTAACCCGGAGGCAAGTCTGGTCACGGACAGGCCCGGGAAGTCACGCAGCATCCGCGCCAGGTAGGTGGCGGTGGCTTCACCTTCGGTGTTCGGGTCCGTGGCAATGATCACTTCGGTGATCTCGTCAGCGCCGATGCGGATCAGCAACTCGCGGATCCGTAGCTGATCCGGACCGACCCCGGACAGCGGATCCAGCGCCCCGCCCAGCACGTGGTAGCGGCCGGTGAATTCCCGCGTGCGTTCCACTGCGAGCACGTCCTTGGGCTCTTCGACCACACAGACCACTCGCGGATCGCGGCGCGGGTCCGCGCAGATCCGGCAGGTTTGTTTCTCGGAGACGGTGCCGCAGACGGCGCAGAACACCACCCCGTCCTTGACCCGTTGCAGCGCATCCTGCAACCGGGTCACCTCAGCCGGATCCGCCGCCAGTAGGTGAAACGCCATCCGCTGGGCGCTTTTGGGCCCCACACCGGGCAGCCGCCCCAACTCGTCAATCAGATCTTGAACGACTCCCTCGTACACCACGCCATCATGCCCCACCTGCGGGTAGCCCGATATGTCTCCATGTCGGGCTACCCGCAGGGCGTTTTGACCCGATAGGTCTCCCTGTCGGGAAATGGGCGGAAAGCGCGGAAGGCGGGATCAACGCGGCGCGTCACATGCCGGGTAGGCCGAAGCCTCCGGTAGGGCCGCCCAGGGCACTGGCGAGCGGGCCCATCTTTTCTTGGGTGAGGTCTTGCAGGGCGCGGTGCGCGTCGAGCATCGCTCCCATCACCAAGTCTTGCAGGGTCTCCACGTCGTCGGGGTCGACCACCTTGGGGTCGATCGTCACGCTGCGCACCTCTCCGGACCCGGCCAGCGTGACTGTGACCAGATCACCGCCGGCCTGGCCGGTGACCTCGGACTCGGCGAGTTCGGCCTGCGCACTCATGAGATCTTGCTGCATCTTCTGGGCCTGCTGCAGGATCATCTGCATGTCAGGCGCTCCACCGGGTTGCACGGCGGCTCCTCTCATCGCGTCCGGGCCCACGCGAGGTAGTGGGCCCGTGCGGCACAGGGTAGCCACCTTGGGCTGAGAGAAACCGGTGCGGTAGTGCCAGGTAGGTCGTAGCGTGGTGCACGTGCAGGTCACCGGAGCATGGCGTAGCCATCACGAGGCGGTGCAGCGACTGGAGGCCAGTTACCGAGCGATCCCGGCCGGCTCGCCGGTACGGCTGGCCAAACGAACATCGAACCTGTTCCGGCCGCGCGCGTCGACGGGTATCCCGGGCCTGGATGTGTCCGGGTTGACCGGCGTGCTGGCGGTGGACCCCGCCAACCGCACCGCCGAGGTCGCTGGGATGTGCACCTATGAGGACCTGGTCGCGGCCACGCTGCCCTACGGTCTGACACCGCTGGTGGTCCCCCAGCTCAAGACGATCACTCTGGGTGGCGCGGTGAGCGGGCTGGGCATCGAGGCGGCGTCGTTTCGCAACGGCCTGCCGCACGAGTCGGTCCTGGAGCTCGACGTGCTCACCGGCGCCGGTGAGATCGTCACGGCCACCCCGGGGGACGAGTTGTTCGCCGGTTTCCCCAACTCCTACGGCACCCTGGGCTACGCCACCCGGTTGCGCATCGAGCTGGAACCGGTGCGCTCGCACGTGGCGCTGCGGCATGTGCGGTTCGACGACCTGGACGAGCTGTGCGCCGCGGTGGCGCGCATCATGGCGACCCGGCACTGGGATGGGGAGGACGTCGACTACCTCGACGGGGTGATGTTCTCCGCCGCCGAGTCGTACCTGACGCTGGGCCGGCGTACCGACTTCGGCGGCCCGGCCAGCGACTACACCGGGATGCAGATCTTCTACCGCTCGATCCAGCGGCGTCGCCGCGATGTGCTGACCACGCATGACTACCTGTGGCGCTGGGATACCGACTGGTTCTGGTGCTCGGGCGGCTTGGGGGCTCAGCACCCGGTGATCCGTGCGCTGTGGCCGGCCCGGCTGCGGCGCAGCGACGTCTACTGGAAGATCGTGGCACTGGCCAACCGGTTCGATCTGGAGAACCGCTTCGAGGTGTGGCGGGGCCGGCCCCGCCGGGAACGGGTGATCCAGGACGTCGAGATCCCCCTGGAGCGCACCGCGGAGTTCCTGCGCTGGTTCGTCGAGCACGTGCCGATCGAGCCGGTGTGGCTGTGCCCGTTGCGGCTGCGCGGTGAGCGTTCCTGGCCGCTGTACCCGCTGAAACCCGGCCGGGACTATGTCAACGTCGGGTTCTGGTCCAGCGTGCCGATCGCCCCCGGCGGGTCGCCCACCGATACCAACCGGGCGATCGAGCACGAGGTGGACGCCGTGGGCGGGCACAAGTCGCTGTACTCCGAGTCCTTCTACCCCCGGGAAGAATTCGACGCTCGTTACGGCGGCGAGCAGTATGCGACCCTCAAGCAGCGCCACGACCCGGACCGGCGGCTGCTGGACCTCTACGCGAAGGCGGTGCGACGTCGATGACGACTTTCCGAGAGCGGCGTAGCCCCAGCCCGGCGCAGGCCCCGGCGGGTGTGGATCGGTTGTCGCTGGCGCAGATCGTGGAATTGCTGTCCGATGGCCGGTTCCCGGTCAGGTTCACCGCCTACGACGGCAGTGCCACCGGCCCGCCCGACTCCGAGATCAGCGTGCACCTAGCGACGCCGCGGGGCGCCACCTACATATTCACCGCACCCGGGGACCTCGGCATGGCCCGCGCCTACATCGCTGGTGATCTGCAGGCTTCCGGGGTGCATTCCGGTGACCCGTACGTCGCCATGCGGTTGATGGCCGACGAGGTGCGCTTCCGGCGCCCGACCCTGGCCGAGTTGACGCTGATCACCCGCTCACTGGGTTGGGAGCTGTTACGGCCGGTGCCGCCGCCGCCGCAGGAGTCGCGCCCCCGGTGGCGCCGCACGCTCGACGGCCTGACGCACTCCCGGCACCGGGACTCAACGGCGATCTCGCACCACTACGACGTCTCCAACCGGTTCTACGAGATGTTCCTCGGCCCGTCGATGACCTACACCTGCGCCGTGTTCGACCATCCCGAGGCGAGCCTGGAACAGGCCCAGGAACGCAAGCACGAGCTGATCGCTGACAAGTTGGGGCTGCGGGCCGGGATGCGACTGCTCGACATCGGCTGCGGCTGGGGCGGCATGGTGCGCTACGCGGCGCGCCGTGGAGTGCGCGCGCTGGGCGTCACGCTGTCCGCCGAGCAAGCGAAGTGGGCCCAGCAGGCGATCGAGGCCGAGGGCCTGGCCGAGTTAGCTGAGGTGCGCCACTTGGACTACCGAGACGCCCCCGGCCGCGAGTACGACGCCATCTCATCGATCGGGCTGCTCGAGCACGTCGGGGTGCACTCCTACCCGTCATATTTCGCCAAGCTGCTGGCCAAGTTGCGCCCGGGCGGGCGGCTGCTCAACCACTGCATCACCGTGCCGGATAACCGGGCCAAGCCGGGCAGCGACGCGTTCATCGACCGTTACGTGTTCCCCGATGGCGAGCTCGCCGGTGCCGGCAGGATCATCACCGAGGCCCAGAACAGTGGCTTCGAGGTGCGCCATGTGGAGAACCTGCGGGAGCACTACGCGCTGACGCTCAAGCAGTGGAACGCCAACCTGGTGGCGCACTGGGATGAGTGCGTGGCCGAAGTCGGTTTGCCGACCGCCCGGGTGTGGGGTCTGTACATGGCCGCCTCCCGGCTGTCCTTCGAGCGCAACGGCATCGAGCTGCACCAGGTACTCGCTGTCCGCCCCGACGCCCAAGGCAACGCGCACGTTCCCCTGCGGCCCTGGTGGCGTGGCTGACCGCTCGCGACGGGCTAGGCGGCGCGTGGGGTACGGACGCGGTGGGGGCCGGGCTGCTCCACCGGATGGCAGTAGGGCAGGTTGTCGAGGGGCTGGTCGGTAAAGAAACGGATCAGTAGGTCCGCCATCTCCTCCGGACACTCCATGGGGACCAGGTGATCAGCGTCCTTGATGCTGGTGTACAGGGCACCTGGGATGGTGGCGGCCAGATCGCGCACGAACGCCGGGGGTGTCAGCACGTCGTGCTCGCCGGTGAAGATCAAGCTAGGCCGGTCGAAAACACCGTCTTCGGGTTTGCGCGCCGGTGCCAGCACGCGATTCTGAACGTCGAGGTAGCGCGCCGCCTCCCAGGGCGTCGATTCGCGCAATATCTTCTCCATCAAGACGCGAGTCGTTTCCCGGTTGCGGATCACAACGTCCGGGCTCAGGCACATGGTCGCTGCCACAATGTGATCGACAAAACGGTCGAGACGTCCACCTTGCAGTATTCGGCTGCTCGACTCGCGACCTGCGAGTACCTCGGCGGGAAATGAGTTGACCGCACCGGACACCGCGAGTCGATGGATGCGATCGGGCCAGCGATGGGCGAATTCGTAGGCGATGGACCCGCCGTAGGACACGCCGACCAGGTTGATGCGCGGGATGGCGAGTTCGTCGAGAAGATGATTCAGGCAATCGGCGAGGAAGTCGAACCCATAGTCACTGGACAGGTCATCTGCGGATCCGGATCCCGGCAGATCCGCCAGGATCATGTTCCCGAGCGGGCGGAGCAGATGCTCGAGCCGCGGCATGGAATACATGCCCTGGAATGCGCCGGTGATGAGCACAAGGGGGATCGATTCGGGCGCTGCCCGGTCTTTCAGGTAACGGTAGGTGTAGTTGATCCCCTGCCAGCTGATCGTGTCCACGGCTTGCACGCCAGGGCCGCCGATCAACGCGGCAATGGCCCTGATGGTGCGGGTGCGCAACACATCGGACCACCGCAAATCACGGCCCAGTTCCTGGCATATCTGCTGATGCATCTGCGCCATCTGTAAAGACGTGCCGCCCAAGTCGAAAAAGTCGTCATCGAGCTGGATTGTGCGCTGGCCGAGCACACCGCGCCACACCGAGGCGATCCGCCGCTCGAGGTCTGACTGCGGCCGCGCCGGTTCCTGCGCCGCGTGCGAGCCTGCCACGACCTCGCATGACGCCGGGGTGCCGTAGCGGTCCAGCAGGCGGATCGGGGCCAGCATCCGAGCGATCTGATCGACGGCATCCGGCTCGTCGATACGAGCGACGATCTTGCGCGCCGGCCGTGGTGGACCGGCCATATAGCGGCGGGTGGTCCGTCCGTCCGGATCGAGACCGACCAGGACAAAAGGACTCGAATCGGCGGCGGCGACGGACAGCGACATCAGCGCGTCCTGCGGGGTCATCATCTGGTAGCCCCGCAGCGGGGCCTGCCCGGTGAGCGCCATTCCCTGGCTGATGCCCGTCTCGTACCACACGCTCCACCCGATGCTTCGGCATTCAGAAATCGCGCCTAGTTGGGCGGCTTCGGTATGCAGATGATCGGCGAAAGCGTCGAGCCCGGCATTGGCCGCCGCATACGGACCCTGCATCACGCCACCGAAGTAGCCGGTGGCCGAAGAGAACAGCAGCAGCGGGACACCGGGACGATCCTTGAGGACCTCGTGCAGCGACCATGCCCCGCAGAGCTTCGGTTCCAACGCCGCAAGAAGTTCATCCACCGAGCACCGCGAAAGCGATTGTTCGGTGTAGTGACCGGCGAGATGCATGACGCCGGCGACCGTGGTGGACCAGTGCTGTTCGGCCTGCTCGATACATTCGCGTACCTGGTGCTCATCGGTGACGTCGGCAATGGCGTACCGGACGTCGGCGCCGCACGCCTGCAATTCTTTGAGCGCCACCTCGTCCGGGCAACTGCGCCCGAAAACTAGCACCTTCGCGTCATAGTTGACGAGCAGATGGCGGGCGACTTCCACACCGACACCCCCCAAGCCGCCGGACAGCACGTAGAGACCGCCGGTGACGAATTGTGTAACGGTGACCGTCTCATCGGCACGGTGGAGGGCAACCAGGCGCGGCACTATTCTGCGGCCGGCGCGGTAGGCCGCCTCCGGATCGGCGGTGTCGTCGTCGATTTCGTCGATGATGCGTTGCGCATTGGCATGGTTGTCGCCGATCTCCACATCGAGATGGTGACAGCGCAGCCATGGAATTTCTTGCGCGGCTGTCTTCAGCAGGTTGCGCAGGGGTGCCCGGGGGAAGGTGACCTGATCGGTGCCCGCTATGCGCTGGGTGTGGGCACCGACGACCCGCAACGACAATGGAGAATCCCAGGCGGCGGCATCCAGCGCCGCCAGCAGGTGCACCAGCCAGCCGCTGCTCGCGCGGCAGCTATCCCGGATCGCCTGGCTGTCCGACAACTGCACGTGCGGCGCGTAATCGGACAGCTGCACCAGCTGTGCCGGTGCGTGCTGCCCGGCTGCCCCCACCAGCAGCCGGTAGTGGGCGCTGTTGTCCGGATCGATGAGGAAGGCGTCGGTGGCGACCCGGCGGAAGGCCACACCTGGTTGCTGGCGCACCGATACACACCGCTGGCCCCGCCCGCGCAGCAGGTCGCATACTGCGTCGCCGAGACCGAGTCGATCCAGGAACACCAGCACTGCGCCGGGCGCATGGCCGGCCAGCCGTGGCACAGCCGACGGACACCATCGCGGGCGGTAGAACCAGGCGGGCAGCTCGGTACCCGCAGCAGCCTGCGCGGAGCCGAGCAACCGTCGTCCGTATTCCTCGCTGAGTTTCGTGCGCTGGATCTTGCCCAAGCCGGTCTTGGGAATGTCTTCGCGGCGGACCGGAACCAGGTGATCCGGGTTCACCCCGATTTCCCGGAGGATCACCGAACGTATGGCGCGCAGAGCGTCTCGTTCTTTGGTGCCCGGCAACAAATGGAAGAACACAGCGAGTTGATCTGTACCGGCGTCCTGGTGACGTACCGCGCAGGCGGCTGTGTAGGACCGGTCGACAAACGGCAACTCTTCCACCACCGCCTCGATCTCATGACCGGCGTAATTGGCGCCATTGATGATTATGACGTCTTTGGCTCGACCAGTGAGAGTCAAACGACCGCCTTTCAGGAATCCGAGATCTCCGGTATCGAACCAGCCATCTGCGGTGAACACCTCAGCGTTCGCTGTCGGATTCTCGTAATATCCCGCGGTCACCATCGCGCCCTGCACATGAAGCCGTCCAATGCCGCCCTCAGGCAACACCCGGTTATTGTCGTCCACCACACGCAGCCGGATTCCGGCGATCGGTCGGCCAAGCTCGACAAAAGAATCATTGTCGTTCGCCGTGGCCACCGAAAAACGCTCTGAGTAGACGACACCGGAGCACGTTTCTGCCATTCCCCACGTCGGCCAGATGGCGGTGCCGGGCAAGCCCGCGGGCGCCAGCATCCGCAGGAAACGGCGGGCACTGCGGGCGGAAATCGCCTCCCCACCGTTGATGATCGCCCGGACCCGGGACAGGTCCCACCGGTAGCCGTCCGCGCCGATCTGGTCCAGCCTGTCGGTCACCAGCCCGAAAGCGAAATTCGGCGCCCAACTCACACTGGCCCGGTGCCGCGCCAGCAAATCCAGCCAGCGCAACGGATCGCCCAGCACGTGGTGCGTGGGCACATGAACCTGCGAGCAACCGGGGGCGAGGCTGAGCGCATGCAGCATGATGACGCTGCCGACGTGGTCCAACGGCATCCAGTTGAGGACGACGTCCGAGCCGGCCAAAGACAGCCGCCGCGCGGATCCGAGCATCTGGGTGACGATCGCCCGGTGCTGCTGCACCACGATCTTGGGTACACCGGTACTACCAGAGGTGAACAGCATCAACGCGGCGTCATCCGGGGACCCCGCCCGGTATGGCTGCGCCGGATCGTTATCGAGGAGATCCTCCAAGCAGGCGATCTTCAGCCCATCCCATCCGCGGGCCTCGGCGAAGTCGCGCAACCCGGATCTGTGCGAGGCCACGGTGAGAATCGGCGGCCGGTGCAGGGCCCGCCAGGCCGCCTCCACCTTGCTGGAACCCGGAACTCCCTCGACGTAACCCGCAGGAACGGCCACCAACGCCGGAACGTATCCGCCGAGCAGGCAACCCCACAGGCCAGTGAAGAACTGGTGGCTTGAAGCCAGCTGCAACAAGACGGTGGCGCCGGGATCCAGGCCCAGAAGTTTCACCCCCTGCGCAACCCGGCAGGCATCGACAACCAGCTCACGATATGTCTGCACACGCTCAACACCATCGGCGTCGACGTGGATAATGCCGTGGTCTCCCTGCAGGTCGGCAGCCCGCAACAATAGCTCCACCATGGTCTGGGCAGCATTGAGTTGGGCGGCGCCACCATCGACGACAGACATCGCCACCGGGTCACCGTTTTCGACCACCGCTGGTATGTTCGTCGTCGAAGGTTGGCACTTATTGACGACGTGAATGATGCCCTGGTTTCCGCTCGTCGCGGCGGTGCCGACCTGTAACCGGCCTTTCCCGGCGATAGTATCCACCGTGCGCTGCCACGCATTCAGTAAATCGTCGTCGAGCACCGGGCCGCCGGCCACCGTGAAAGAGGCGGGATCCAGGACGGGCGGCAGGCTGCTGACCGTCACGACGGTCAAGTGCGGCGCGGCAGCAGGATGCCGAGAACGCACGAAATCTGCCAGTGCGACTTCATCGAGTAACCCGTCTGCGACCACATAGGCCACCAACTCGTCCGCATCCCTAGGTGCGACGAAACAGTCCCGGACTGCCGGGTACGACAGGATGGCGGCGCGGATCCACCGCTGGTTGTCCCACATTGCTCGCACCTTCCATGGCCGTGGTAACCCAACCATTCGCCCCGAAGGTCGCGACAACATCGGATCCGACGACGGAAAATTTGCCTCCCCCCACCGGATGTTTGGCGTTCACACGATCGGGACCGGGTAGGAGGTATTTGGCGGGTGGTCGGCACGCTCTGTTCTTCGAGCAGGAGGAGAGGATCTTGAGATGCCGGCGCTGCAGGTGGAATGGCAGGTCCGCGATGGCAGATCAGACGAGGACCTGCTGGGCAACGGGCCCGCGACGCGGCCTGGGTTGCTGGAGCGCGGCGGTGAGCTTGCGCGCATTGAGCAGTCGATCGCGTCCTTGGGAGATGGGCACGGCAGCGCGCTGATCATCGAAGGTGCGGCGGGGATCGGCAAGAGCAGCCTGTTACGGGCGGTGTGCGAGCACGCCTTCAAGCGTGGCGTGCAGACGCTGACCGCGCGCGCCAGCGAGCTGGAACGCGACTTCGGCTTCGGCATCGTCCGCCAGCTGCTCGAAAGGCGATTGGTCCTGACCAGCGAGGTCGAAAGGGCCGAGTTACTGACCGGCGCGGCCGCGCTGGCCGGACCGGTACTGGGCCTGGCGGGCTGTGGCGGCAATTCGTTCGCGGCATTGCACGGGCTCTACTGGCTGGTCGCCAATCTGGCCACCACCGGGCCGTTGGTGCTGGCGGTCGACGATCTGCAGTGGGCTGATGAGCCATCGTTGCGGTGGCTGGTGTACCTGTGCCACCGCCTGGAAGGCCTGCCGGTGCTGGTCGCTGCCACCACCCGCCCGCTGCGCCCGGGACATGGCCAGCTGCTTGCCGAGCTGCTCACGGTGCGCAACGCCCAGGTTCTGTGTCCCGGGCCGCTGACCGGGCCTGCGGTGGCCCGGCTGGTGCACGACGGGTTGGGCGCGGTGCCCGACCCGGTCTTCGTGGACGCCTGCGCGAGGGCCAGCGGCGGCAATCCGTTCGTGCTGCGGGAGCTGATCTTCGATCTGGCAGCTGACGGTGTCACGCCGGTGGCGACGCAGGCAGCGGGGGTGGTCGAGCGGGTTCCGGGTCAAGTGGAGCGAACGGTGCTGGCCCGGTTGCGGCGGTTGGATGTGGCGGCCACCCGGCTTGCCGAAGCGGTGGCAGTGTTGGGCGAGGGCACTGGTCTGCGGCTGGCCGCAGCGCTGGCCGACCTGGACATCGACGCTGCGGCAGCCGCGGCGGATGCGCTGCTGAC
>DATFDO010000107.1:0-2787 GCA_035252045.1 Pseudonocardiaceae bacterium | reverse complement strand
GTGTCCAGGTGCTCGTCGGCCATCCGGAACCGGCTGCCCGGATAGAGCATCTCCTTGGACAGGAAGAAGCAGTATTCGCAGTCCAGGTTGCAGATCGCCCCGGTGGGCTTGGCTAGCAGGTGAAACGCCGGGGGTGCACCGAGCATGGTCAGCACATCGCGGGACGCTGCGGTCATGGGGACAGCGTGCCTGGCGACCGGAGCGCCTGGCATCACCCCGGTGGGGTAATACCGGGCGCTGCGCCGCCGCCGTGATGGCCAGGATATGACGAGCGAACCGCCCGCGGGCGCGGCGGACGTCATCCCGGCCGGGTGACGCCGTAGTGCGAAGGCCCGGCCTACAGTCGGGCAAAACAGCGGAATTGGGGAGAATCATGCCTGATGCGGAACACCTGCCACAGGAGCCGGACCGCTCTGTCCTGCCGATACCCGACCCTGCGTTCACGGGGACCAGCAACCTCACCCTCGAGGGCTCCGTGCCGGACTGGGGCATCACCGCGGCGGTTCAGCCACCACCGGGCGCGCCCAACGTCCTGCTCGTGATGATCGACGACACCGGCTTCGCCAACCCGACGACGTTCGGTGGCGTGATCAACACGCCCACGCTGGATCGCCTAGCGGCCGACGGCCTGAAGTACAACCGGTTCCAGGTGTGCGCGCTGTGCTCGCCCACCCGGGCAGCCATGCTCACCGGGCGCAACCACCACCGGGTCGGATTCGGCTCGATCAGCGAGTTCGCCGCGCCGTTCCCTGGCTACTCGGCGAACCTGCCGCAGTCGTGCGCCCCCGTCTCGAAGCTGCTGCAGCTCAACGGGTACAGCACGGCGGCGTTCGGCAAGTGGCACCTGACCCCGAACGACCAGCAAGGCGCGGCCGGCCCGGTCACCCGGTGGCCCAGCGGGTGGGGCTTCGACCATTTCTGGGGGTTCCTCGGCGGCGAGGCGGGTCAGTTCGACCCGGTGATCACCCAGGACAACACGGTCATCGGCGTTCCCGAGTCCACCGACGGCCACTACTACCTCCCCGACGATCAGGCCAGCAAGACGATCGAGTGGATCCACCAGGTCCGCGCGGTAAACCCGGACAGGCCGTACTTTATCTACTACTCCACTGGCGCCGCTCACGCCCCCCATCAGGTGCCCCCCGAGTGGAGCGACCGCTACGCCGGCAAGTTCGACGAAGGCTGGGACCGGTACCGAGAGAACGCCTTCGCCCGGCAGAAGGAGCTGGGCATCATCCCCGCCGACACCGAACTGACCCCGCGGCCGGATGCCATGCCTGCCTGGGACTCGCTGACCCCGGACTTGAAGAGGCTGTACGCACGGCAGATGGAGGTTTTCGCCGGGTTCCAGGAGAACGCCGACTGGAATCTGGGCCGGGTCATCGACGCGATCACCGAAATGGGCGAACTGGATAACACGGTCATCATCTGCGTCTGGGGCGACAACGGCGCCAGCATGGAGGGCACCACCACAGGCTCGTTCAACGAGCTGACCATGCAGAACGGCATTCCTCTCACCGATCAAGAGCAGCTGGAGCTGACGGAGGAGCACGGCGGCATCGAGGCCTGGGGTACCGACAGAATGGAACCGCACTACGCCTGCGCCTGGGCGTGGGCGGGCAACACACCCTTCCGATGGGGCAAGCAGGTGGCCTGCTACCTCGGCGGTACCCAGGTCGGCATGGTCGTGCGCTGGCCCGGCTTGATCAGCGACCCCGGCGGCCTGCGCAGCCAGTTCACCCACTGCATTGACATCGCCCCGACCATCTTGGAGATCGTCCGTCTGCCGGAAGCCAAGTCGGTCAACGGCATCGCCCAGGAACGCATGCAGGGCACCAGTTTCGCGTACACCTTCGGCACCCCGGGCGCGATCGAACGGCACAACCAGCAGTACTTCGAGATCTACGGCAACCTCGGCATGTACGACCGTGGCTGGTGGGCCTCGCAGATGCTGCCGCGCATCCCCTGGGACGTAACCCCGGAGACAATGAACGAGTTCCGTCCAGGCGTATACGATCCGAGTAAGTACCCATGGGAGCTGTACTACCTGCCCGATGACTACTCGCAGGCTCGTAACCTGGCCGCACAGTACCCCGACAGGCTCGATGAGCTGAAGGCGCTGTTCTTCCGGGTGGCCAGGGAGAACTACGTCACACCGCTGCTTGCCGGATTCGCGACCTTCTTCGGCATCCTGCCTTCGCTGGGTAACCGGACCAAGTACACCTACTACCAGGACGTGCAGAACATCCTGCCCGGCTCGATACCGCCGATCTACGGCCGGTCGTACACGATCAGCGCCGACCTGGAGATCCCGGGCGACGGGGCGGACGGGGTGATCATCGCCGAAGCGGCGGAGCTCGGCGGCTTCTCGCTGTTCGTCCAGGACAACACGCTTAAGTACACCTACAGCATGCTGGGGGTGCGGACCTACCGCCAGCGGGCCAGCCGGCCGCTTCCCACCGGTCGGGTCACCGTACGGATGGTGTTCACCGCCGACGAGAACATACCGGGCACGCCAGGCACCGCCGAGCTCTTCTACGATCACCAGCTGGTCAGCCGGATGCGCATGGACAACACCGTACCGGTCGTCTTCACCGCATATGCCGGCATGGATATCGGCCGGGATAACGGGCTGCCCGTGGACCAGAGTTACGCCTGCCAGTCCCCGTTCCCGTTCACCGGCGTCATCAGGAAGGTCGAGATCGAGATCCCGCCGATTCCCGACGGTCCGGTCGCGAGGAGGCTGTACCAGCGCCGCAATGAACACTTGGTCGGCTGGGCTATCAG
>DATFDO010000106.1:0-2591 GCA_035252045.1 Pseudonocardiaceae bacterium | reverse complement strand
GGGCCGCGCCAAAGCGGGCGCTACGGCATGGTGATCCCCCGGTTCGTGAGCCAGGCCCTGGCCGGCGAGCCGATCACCGTGTTCGGAACCGGCGAGCAGGTGCGCTGCTTTTGCCACGTGCTCGACGTGGTCCCGGCGTTGGTCGCGCTGGTGGAGCACTCCGGGGCCTACGGCACAGCCGTCAACGTCGGCAGCTCCGAGCAGGTGTCCATCCGCGGGCTGGCGCAGCGGGTGCTGGCGCTGACCGGCTCGGCCAGCGAGATCGTGCAAATGTCCTACGAGGAGGGCATCGGCCCGGGATATGAAGATCTGCAACGCCGGGTGCCGGACTGCTCCCGGGCGCACGAGCTGATCGGCTTCCGGCCGACCCATTCGCTGGACGACATCCTCCGATCGGTGATCGCCGAGCGGACCCGGCCAGTACTGGCACCAGCAGCGGTGGTCTGATGACCAAGATCAGCGTCGAGCCGCGCCACCCAGGCGTCCCCCACCCGCGAGGGCCCCGACGATGGCGTTTGCTGACCGGCTCGGCCTTTCTCATCGCGCTGTTCGTGGCCGCGGTGGCGGTGCTGGTCACGGTGCCGCGAATGTTCGGGCCGGCCCACAAACCGGGCACGCTCGTCGTGGCCTCACTCCCGTTCTGGAATTTGAGCGCAGGTCAGACTGTCCTGGCGGCGAACCCGGGCACCTTCAACGAGGTCTCTCCGTGGGTCTACGGGCTCGCGAGCAACGGTCAGATCGTCCCGCAGACGTTGCCTGGGCGGGCCGCCGAAATCTCGGCGGGCATGGCGCAGCTGCGCACGTTGGGAATTCCCTTGGTTCCGTCGATCGCGAACCGGACCAATGGTCAGTGGACCTACGAGCCGGTCGCGAACATTCTGCACAATCCCGCCGCGATGACCCGGCACATCAACGACATCGTCGCACTGGTCCAGCGGGAGAACTACGACGGGATCGACATCGACTACGAAGATCTGCCGGCCACCGACCGGCAGGTGTTCACCACGTTCGTGACCCGCCTGGCCGACGCGTTACACGCCAAGAACAAGATCCTCACAATTGCGCTGTTCGCCAAGACCACCGACGCCGGCGACGACCCTCGCAATGTCGGACAGGACTACCACGCCATCGGCGCGGCAGCCGATGAGGTCCGGATCATGGCTTACGACTACCACTGGTCCGGGTCAACGCCGGGATCAGTCGCGCCGATGCCGTGGGTCCGCGACGCGCTGGCCTACGCCAAGACCCAGATGCCCGCCGACAAGATCGTGCTCGGGATCGCCCTGTCTGGCTACGACTGGGTGGGCGACCAGGCTGAGGTGGTCACCTGGATCCAGTGTTACGGGCGGGCCCAGAAATACCACGTCACCACGCAGTGGGACCGGCTCAGCCAGTCGCCGTCGTTCAAGTACACCGACGAGCAGGGCCGGCAGCACGAGGTCTGGTTCGAAAACTCCGACAGCACCGCGCTGAAGCTTCAGGCGGCCAAGGCCGCCGGGATCCGCGGTGTCTTCCTGTGGATGATCAGCTCGGAGGACGACCGGACTTGGTCCACAGTGCACAAGATCATGCCCGTGAAGGCCCCTTCCAGTACTGAAGGGACGTCACGCTGATGTCCTGGTGGCCGGTAGCGATCATCGTGTTCGGGGTCAACTTCACGGTGTGGGCGGCGATCGGTCTGGCCCGGCTGCTCGAGGAGACCTGGCGGCGGCGCAAGCCGCCTCGCCAGCCCTCGATGACCGTGCAGGACGTCGCGGTGCTGATCCCCGCGCACAACGAAGAGCTGGTGATCGGAAGCAGCATCGAGGCGATTGCTGCTCTGGTCCCCCGGTGCAACATCCATGTGGTGTCCGACGGTTCCACCGATCGGACCGTGGAACTGGCGCAGCAAGCCGGGGTCAATGTCATCTCCACCCGCACCAATGTCGGCAAAGCCGGGGCACTGGAGGAGGCGATCGACCGCTTCGGGCTGGTCGAACGATTCAGCGCGGTACTGCTGCTGGATGCCGACACGGCGATCGAGCCGGGCTATTTCGACGCTGCCCTGCCGTGCTTTGACGACCCCAAGGTGGTCGCGGTGGCCGGCGCCGTGCGAACCCGGCACGAGCGTGGCTTGTCGTTCATCGGCAAGGTGCTGGTCTGCCACCGGCAGCGCATTTACGCGATCACCCAGCGGCTGCTGAAATACGGGCAGACCTGGCGATTCACCAACGCAACCCACATCGTGCCCGGATTCGCCAGCGTGTATCGCACGTCGGTGTTGCCGTTGATAGATATGAACCCGCCCGGCCTGGTGATCGAGGACTTCAACATGACGTTCGAGGTCTACGCCAAACGGCTGGGCAAGGTCGCGTTCACGCTGGGAGCAGTCGCGGTCACCCAGGACCCCGACAATCTCCGCGACTACATCCGTCAGATCAAACGATGGGGGCTGGGGCTGTGGCAGACGGTGCGCCGCCATCCGCCGCGGTTGAGCCTGTTCAGCGCGATGCTCACGGTGCTGCTGCTGGAGCTGCTGACCAGCAGCATGTTCTTCCTGCTGCTGCCGTTGCTGGTTTTGGTGCTCGCCGTACCTGCGGTCTACCCGGAGG
>DATFDO010000105.1:0-7163 GCA_035252045.1 Pseudonocardiaceae bacterium | reverse complement strand
CACTGCCGGTATCGGATGGGACATCTCCGAACAGCCCCGTCAGATCTTGCCCGTCGTCGGCGGAAGTCCCTCCGGTGGAAGTCCCTCCGGTGAAAGTCACTGTCTATCTCGCTTTCTGTCCTTGCGTCTTGCCGTCGTTGGTCCTGCGCCTGGTAGCCGGCATCAGCCGAACACCACCAGCACCAACCTGCCCAGCCCCATGTCGAGCAATGCCACTAAGGCCACCATGAAGCTGACGAAGACCAGTACGACCGACGTGTAGACCACCAGCTCCCGGCGGCTCGGCCAGATGACCTTGGTGAGCTCGGAGACAACTTCGCGGAGAAAGCGCATGAGTCGGGCCGGTGCCGCCACCTTGGCGTCGGCAGCATCCCGGGCCCTGGTTGGCTGGCCCTTGCCGGTGACCGGCCGGACCTGGGTAAGTCGCTCCCGGCGGACGGCGGCAGCGGCCGGCGGAGCATCGGCTTGGTCCAGCCGGTCTTCCGTCTCGTGGGCGCGATCGTCGCTCACGCTGTAATCCTCCGCTCCGCCGTACCGCCGGCGGTTAGCTTGTCTCGTCGATTCAGGTCAACGCAGGGGCGACAGGACTTGAACCTGCAACCTGCGGTTTTGGAGACCGCTGCTCTGCCAGTTGAGCTACACCCCTTTACCCACCGGCTCCCCGAGACGCCGCACTACGGGCACGGGAGATCCGCTGGAAGCCCAGCCGCACAGAGTGTAGGCCACCACCCCCGCCCACCTCCAACCGCCATCTGTCCCATCCTCATTCCACCCGGCATGGAGACATATCGGGGTGGGATGAGGCCGGTTCATCCCGATATGTCTTTATGTGGGGGTGAAGGGGCGATGGTGGCGGTGGCGTTGCCCAGGACGGTCTGGCCGGCGGCACGCGCGGTGATGGCGACGACGAGGGTGCCGTCGTCGCGCCGTTTGGTCACCTTGCCGGACAATTCGATGAGCGCACCGTCGGTGTCGTCGGGGACCACCACCGGACGGGTGAAGCGGACGGCGCAGTCCATCAGCGCGCCCGGATCGCCGATCCAGGTCGTCACCAATCGGGTGGCCAGCGCCATGGTGAGCATGCCGTGGGCGATGACCTCGGGTAGCCCGGCGGCGCGAGCCGCGCGATCACTCCAGTGAATCGGGTTGAAGTCGCCCGAAGCCCCGGCGTAGCGGACCAGGTCGGCGCGGGTGAGACGGACTTGCAGCGGGGCAAGCTCGTCGCCCTCGGCGACTGCGCCGACTTCGGCGCACCGGTGCTGGCTCACTGGTCGGGCCCCCGGACGACCAGCATGGCCCGAGCGGTCGTCACCGGATCGCCGGCACTGTCGGTGACTTCGCAGCGCACGGTGAGCATGTCGTTGCCCCCCATCGTGCGGATGCCGTCGACGTGCAACGTCACGGACAGCTCGTCGCCTGCCGTGATCGGGCGATGGTAGGTGAAGGATTGGCTGCCGTGCACCATCCGGCGGTAGTCCAGACCGAGCTTCGGGTCGTTGATCAGCTCTTCCTGGGCGCGCAGGAACAAGATCATCGCGAAGGTGGGTGGGGCTATTAGATCTGCATATCCCGCGGCTCGGGCCGCGTCGGGATCCCGATAGAGGGCGTTATCGTCCCCGATGGCCTCGGCGAACTCCCGGATCTTCTCCCGCCCCACCTGGTAACCGGCCGCTGCGGGGTAGCGCCGTCCGACGAACGATGCGTCGAGTGCCATCTACCGGCGCGGTGACTCAGCGGGTCTCGCGGTGCGCCCGGTGGGTGTTGCAGTTCGGGCAGTACTTGCGGATGGAGAGCCGGTCCGGATCGTTGCGCCGGTTCTTCTTGGTGATGTAGTTGCGGTGCTTGCACTCTTCGCAGGCCAGCGTGATCTTGGGCCGGATGTCGGTGGCGCGTGCCACGGGTGCCTCTCTCTCGCCAAAGCTGTTACTGATGCAGTCCGGGGACTGCCGTTTGCGGCCAGCACATACCGTGCCGGACCGATGGTAGCGGTGGCCGGACTCGAACCGGCGACACAGCGATTATGAGCCGCTTGCTCTTCCGACTGAGCTACACCGCCTCAGGGATGCCCCTCCCACGCTTGACCGAGCCCCAATACGGAATCGAACCGTAGACCTTCTCCTTACCATGGAGACGCTCTGCCGTCTGAGCTATTGGGGCAATACGAGCGACGACTAGCGCCGACTACAGTACACCGGGCCCGGCCACTGAGCGCTACGGGACCAAGGTGAGCACGGTCTCGTCGCGCGCTCCAGGGGCGCGCACGGTCCGGGCCGCCAGCCACGCGTCGAACCGGTCCGACCCGAGCGGCCGGGAGATCAGGTAACCCTGCGCGACATCACAGCCCATCTCCACCAGTTGGTCCCGGGTGGCGTCCTGCTCGACGCCCTCGGCGACAACGCTCAAGCCGAGCGAATGGCCGAGCTCGACGATCGCCCGGACCACCGCGAGGTCGCCGAGGTCACTGGCCAGCCCCAGCACGAAACTCTTGTCGATCTTGACTTCATCCACCGGAAGGCGCCTCAGGTAGGCCAGCGACGAATACCCGGTACCGAAGTCATCCACCGCGATGCGCACACCCAGCGCGTGCAGCTCGCGCAGCACCGGCAGTGCCCGCTGTGGATCGGTCATCACCGCCGACTCGGTGAGCTCTAAACCCAGTAGTGCCGCGGGCACCCGGTGGCGCGCCAACGCGTCGGTCACCCGGCGGGGGAATTCGGCATCGGCCAGGTTGCGGACCGAGAGGTTGACCGACACCGAAAGCGACAGGCCGCGGTCCAGCCAGCTACGGCACTGCGCCAGCGAGCGGTCGAGTACGTAGTCGGTGAGCGGGTCAATCAGGCCGGTGGTTTCGACCAGCGTGACGAACTCTGCCGGATCGAGCATCCCGAATTCCGGATGCTGCCAGCGCACCAGCGCCTCGACCCCGATCACCTGGCGGGTCGGCAACGCCAGCTGGGGTTGGAAGTGCACATCGACTTGCCCGGTGTCCAGTGCCTGCCGGAACTGGGTGACCAGTTGGAATCGGCGTCCCAACAGCTGTCCCATGCTGGGCAGGTAACTGCGGACGGTCTGGTCTGCCCGGCGCGCGCAACGTAACGCCAGTTCGGCCCGTTGCAACAAGACGTCAGCGTCTCGGGTCGGTTCGACGCCGGTCAGCGCCATTCCGACTACGGCGGCGCATTCCACGGCGAGCTTGTCGACCGGGTAAGGCTTGCTGAGCGCTGCCTGCACCCGCTCGGCCACCTGGTGCGCGTCCTGCGCGCCGACTCCGGCCAGTAGCAGAGCGAACATGTCGCCCTCCAGACGGGCGGTCAGTGCCTGCTCTGACAGGGTCCGGCGCAGCCGCTGGCCCGCGCCCAGCACGACCCGATCGCCCCACACCTGGCCCAGCGCATCATTCACTGCCGACAACAATCCGAGTTCGATCACGACCACCGCGCATGGCCGGGTGTCCCGGCGCAGTATCTCCGACGCCATCTCCCGGAAACCGAGCCGGTTACGCAGGTTGGTGAGGCTGTCGTGGTAGGCGTCGTGGCGCAACTGGGCCAGCAGCCGGCAGTTGTCCAGCGCGGTGGTGAGGTGGCTGGCCAGTGTCTCGACCAACCGCACGTCTGAGGCGCCGAAGCCGCGCAGTCGGCTATGCCGGTCATGGACCTCGATGGCACCCAGGAGTTGATCAGATCCGTGCAGCAGGGCCACGAGTATCTCGGAGGCGTCCCGCGCGGCCAGCGCGGCGGCGACGGCCGGATCCGGATCGCTATCCAGCAGGCGTATCACCTGCCCGGTCCGGGCCCGCGGGCCAACCGCCAGGACGTCGTGCTGGGTCAGCGCGCGGGGCAGCGGCAGACCGGCAACCACGGTCGGTGACCCGGTCAGGGTGGTGGCGCCCGGAGTGGGAAGCCGCTGCAAGACGACCCGAGTGGCGTTGAGCTGCTCGCGGGCCAGCTCCATGGCGGCGCTCCAGGCGGCCTCATCGAGTTCCGGCGCCTCGCCGTCACTTCCTCGGCCGACCGCGGCCACTCCGAGGCTGAAGTCGTTGAGCACGCCGAGGTCGCGGTGATCGCGGAGCAGCCCGTAGTACGCGCGGTATACCGCGGCCAGCGTCAACGCCGACAAGGCCACCAGCACCGAGCCCCACGGCACGGTCCGAACCAGTTCCGCAGCGGTGACTCCCAACGCGGCGTTGAGCAGGCCGGTGAGGTAGAGGTGCACCACCGGGCGCGCGCTCTCCCCTGGGCGCCTGCGATCAAGCAGCACGATGAACAGCCAGGTCAGCCAGGACGTCACGGCGTGGGCGATGACGAATCCGGCCAGTACCGCGGTCCATTTCGGCGGCCCGTGCCAGGCCGGTTCGAACACCAACCGGGCCAGCAGATCGGTGCCCGAGATGGTGAGCGTCGCATATGAAATGTTGAACAGCAGCTTGGTCATCGTGTCGCGGCGCACCAACCGCGCGATCACCACGACTCCGACGTAGGCCGCCAGCACGACGGGAGCCGGCAGGTACAGCAGCCCGAAGACCAGCGGGATTTCGGTAGGGGTGATCCGTGCGCTGTCCCGGCGTACCTCGACCTCGATAGCTAGGGCCCGAGCGACCCCGAAGGCCGCCGCCAACCCCAGGCCACCGAGCAGGGTGCGCAAATCCGGCTGGACGGTCGAGGTGGCCACCACGGCGACCCCGGTCGCGCCGGCGATGACGGTGAGGATGGCCGCGAAGGCCTTCGACGCCACCGCTCGCCGGCGCAGCGCCGCGGCGCCTGACAGACGCCATTTCGCACGCACACGAGCCTCCAGCGGTGGCTTAAGGGCTGCATCCTCTCCCGCCTACAGCCCCCGATCAGCGCGTGTTCGGTGGATTTGGGCGGGGTTGGCGGGGTACTCAGCCGACCTCTACCCCGTACTGGTCTGGCGCATACTGGCCGATCTCAACACCGCCGGGGTCGGGGGCGGCGATCGGCGCGATAGTGCAGACGGGGGTCATCTTCACCTCCAGTTACTGGACATATCGGAACTGATAGTAACGCGTAGTGAGTACCTCATTAACTCACTCGGGTGTAGCCTAACCCGCCTTCGTGTGGTCTCGCCACTTAAGTCATCCCGATAAGCGACCAACGGTCCGCCAGGAACTGCCAGTGGAAACCGCGTCTCGCGCAGCGTCACGAGTCGCTGCCACCTCGTGATCACCGCTGCGGACTGCGCCGCTTACCGCGCCGATCCCGCCGCTCGCGAACGCCCGCCATGCTGTCGCCCGGCACACTGTCGCTGAGATCTGCGGGGCTGTTCGCGGCTCAGCGGCCGCCCTGCTGCCGACCGTGTGTGCATGATCGTCGATTGGGTGCCAAAGGGGACACGAACAGCCGGTTTGTCCAATTCGCGTGGGTGTGGGGCGGCCCCACCCATGCCGAGTGCCGACGGGGGGTATCCGGACCGGTGGAGTTACCTGAGTGGGTTTTACCGGGGTGGGTTGCCGGGCGTGGGGTTGCCGGAGTGCGCCACCAGCGCGCTGCCGCCACCACGGCGGGCCGGCTCCGCCGCGGCGAGCACCTTGCCGGATCCGAGGAACTCCAAGCCGGTCGCCGCGCCGATCTCCGGATTCGTCGTGAATTGCTGGCCGCGGGCCTTCAGCGCCGTCTCGTACCGGTGTAAGAACTCCGGTTCGGCCTCGGTGGCGGCGGTATTGCGTTGGCTGGCCCGCGGTGCCGCGATGGCGTCAGGCAAGGTCATGCCGAGATCGAGCCGGTTGAGCAAGATCTGCAACACGGTGGTGATGATCGTCGCGCCGCCCGGCGACCCGACGGCCAGCAACGGCGCCCCGCGCCGGAGGACGATCGTCGGGGCCAGCGAGCTGCGGGGTCGCTTGCCGGCAGCGGGCAGGTTCGGGTCTGGTGCGGTGCCTTGAGCAGGCGCGAAGTCGAAGTCGGTCAACTCGTTGTTCAGCAGGAAGCCGCGGCCGGGTACCACGATGCCGCTGCCGCCGGTCTGCTCGATGGTCAGCGTGTAGGCCACTACGTTGCCCCACCGGTCGCTGGTCACCAGGTTCGTGGTGTTCGGACCTTCGGCCGGGCCCCCGCCGGCTGATCCGCGCGGTGCCGGGCAACCGTGGTAGTCGCCATCCGGGTTACCCGGCGCTACCGGACCGGTTGCCGCGTGCCGCGAGTCGAGCAGGCAGGCCCGCTGTGCGGCGAAACCCGGCGACAGCAGCTGGTCCAGGGGCACCGCAACCTGGTCGGGGTCTGCGACGTAACGGTTGCGATCTGCGAAGGCGAGCCGGCTGGCCTCCAGATAAGCCTGCAGCGCACCCACCGGATCAGCCGAAGACAGGTGGGCATGGGACAGGATGTTGAGCGCTTCGCCGACTGTCGAGCCACCTGACGAGGGCGGCCCCATGCTGTAGACGTCCAGGCCCCGGTACTGGACGTGGGTCGGATCGCGCGGGATCGCACGGTAGCCGGCTAGATCCGACGCAGTCATCAACCCGGGGCGGGCGTTGTAGTGATCATCGGTGACCAGCGGCGGGCGCCGCGCCGCGGTCACGATCTCGCCGGCGAGCGCGCCGCGGTACAACCAGTCCACCCCGTGATGGGCGATCTGCCGGTAGGTCTGGGCTAGATCCGGGTTACGTAAGGTGCTGCCGACTACCGGTGGACGCCCGTGCGGCAGGAACAACGCGGCCGTGGAGCTGAAATGAGCGAAGCGGGCTGCGTTGTCCTGGGTCTGCTGGGCGAAGGTGTCATCCACCGCAAACCCGCGGTCGGCGACCCGGATCGCCGGTTGTAGCACCTGCGCCAAGCTGCGCGTGCCCCAGTGATCGAGCACCTGCGCCCAAGTGGCCGGCGTGCCCGGCACACCCACTGACAGGCCGCTGGTCACCGCCTCGGCGAAGGGCAACGGCCGCCCGGTCGCCGGATCGATGAACGCGCCTGCGCGCGTCGCCGCCGGTGCCGTCTCCCGCCCGTCCAGGGTGACGACGCGGTGCGTAGCGGCCTGGTAGTAGACGAAAAACCCCCCACCGCCGATGCCGGCGGAGTATGGCTCGGTCACGCCCAGGGTCGCGGCGGCCGCGACCGCCGCGTCGACGGCGTTGCCGCCCTCGCGGAGCACGTCGATGCCGGCCCGGCTGGCGTCCGCGTCCACGGTGGCCACCGCGCCGCCGAAACCCGTGG
>DATFDO010000104.1:0-7347 GCA_035252045.1 Pseudonocardiaceae bacterium | reverse complement strand
GACGTACCGGAAGGTCATGATGTTGTCGGCCATGGTCAGCGCATCGGCATAGCGAAGATCGATCTCTTGCTGGCCGGGCGCGCCCTCGTGATGGCTGAACTCCACCGAGATGCCCATCTGCTCCAGCGCCTCGATGGTGTGTCGGCGGAAATGCGGGGCGGCATCGTGGCTGGCCTGGTCGAAGTAGCCACCCGAGTCGGCGGGCACCGGCTCGGAGCCGTTGTCGGGCAGATCGCGGAGCAGGTAAAACTCGATTTCGGGGTGCACGTAGCAGGTGAACCCGGCCTCGGCCGCCTTGGACAGCACCCGGGTCAGCACGTGTCGCGGATCAGCCCAGGACGGCGAACCATCGGGCATCGTGATGTCGCAGAACATCCGGGCCGAGTAGTGCTCACCCCGTGGGTTCTCCCACGGCAGCACCTGGAAAGTGGCCGGATCCGGCTTGGCGATCATGTCGGACTCGTAGGCCCGGGCGAAACCCTGGATGGCGGACCCGTCGAAGCCGATTCCGTCGGCGAAGGCGCCCTCTAGCTCAGCCGGCGCCACCGACACCGATTTGAGGTACCCCAGCACGTCGGTGAACCACAACCGAACGAACCGGATGTCACGTTCTTCCAGCGTGCGCAGCACGAATTCCTGCTGGCGATCCATGCGCGCAGGGTAGAGGACAGTCCGTGACGGCGCTGTGGTCTGCCCCCTACGATGACGGGATGCGCCTCGCCGCTCCCTTCGTTCTGATCATGTCTCTGATCATCGCGCTCGTCACGGCGTGCGCCGGCGCCGGGCAGACGGCGAATCTGCCGCAAGGCGCGACGGTGCTCACCGATTCCGCCACCGCGATGAAGTCGGTGAACACCGTGCACTTCGCCTTCGATGTGCAAGGAAACACACCAGGTGTCCAGCTGCGCTCGGCCGAGGGCCAGCTCACCCGGGAAGGGTCGGCGAAGGGCACCGCCAAGGTGGACGAAGGCAGGCAGCTGCTCGAACTGCAATTCACGATCATCGGTCAGGACCTGTACCTGCGCCCTCCGACCGGTCCGGTCCAGAAACTCCCGCTGTCCTTCGCCGGCACGGTGTACGACCCGTCGATCATCCTGAACCCAGACCGGGGCATCGCGGCTGCGCTGGCCAGCGGTAAGGACGCCACGACCCAAGAGCGCGAGCAGGTCGACGGCGTGGACACCTACCGGGTTCAGGCGACGTTCCCGGCCCAGCCACTCGGCACGCTGGTACCCGGGCTGGCCACGGATAAGCCCAGCGATATCTGGATCGCGGTGCAGGGCTCCCGGTTGATCAAAGCCCAGTTCCCGACCACCAGCGGCGGTGTTACCGCTCATTTCTCGGATTACGACGCCCCTGCTCAGATCACCGCACCCGTGTGATCTCGTGCTACTTCGATGAGCGCGACGGTAACCTCGGTGCGGCGCCGTGGGCTGGCGCTGGGTTCAGGCGCACTGGTCACCCTGCTCGCCGCGCTGGACGCCTATGTCGTGGTCAGCCTGCTGGTCGACATGGTCCGGGATCTGCAGATTCCGCTGAACCATCTGGAGCGAGCCACTCCGATCGTGACCGGTTTCCTGCTCGGTTACGTCGCGGCGATGCCCCTGCTGGGGCAGGCATCTGATCGCTTCGGGCGCCGCGCACTGCTGCAGATCTGCCTGATCACCTTCGCGGCCGCGTCGGCGGTGACCGCGGCCGCGGGGACCTTGGATGTCCTGGTAGCAGGTCGGACGTTGCAGGGTGTCGCGGGTGGCGCGTTGCTGCCCGTGTCCATGGCGCTGGCCGCAGACCTGTGGCCGGATCGCGGCCGGTCCACCGCCTTGGGCACGCTGGGCGCCGCCCAGGAGCTGGGTAGCGTGCTGGGCCCGCTCTACGGTGCCGCGCTGGCCGCCGTGGTTGGCTGGCGCGGCGTGTTCTGGGTGAACATCCCGCTCGCGGCGGTGGCCGTGGTGGCCGTGCAACTCGCCGTTCCCGCCAAACCGAAGGGCTCGTCGCGCCGGGCACCGCTGGACCTCATCGGCGGCGGCTTGCTGGCAGTGACGCTGGCTCTGCTGGTGGTGGGGCTGTACAACCCCGATCCCGACGTTGCGGTGCTGCCCTCTTGGGGCGTCCCGGTGCTCGGTGCGGGCGCCGTGACGGGATTGGCGTTCGTGCTGTGGGAGCGGCATGCCACGGTGCGGCTGCTCGATCCCGTCGGGGTGCAGTGGCGGATCTTTTCCAGTTCGCTGTGGGTCAGTCTGACGGCTGGCGCGGCGCTGCTCGTGACCTTGGTGGACGTCCAGCTCTACGCCCAGACCGTGCTGGGGCGCGAGGCGACCGCCGCGACGGCGATCCTGGTCCGTTTCCTGGTGGCGCTGCCCATCGGCGCGTTCCTGGGCGGGCTGGCCGCAAGCAAGTTGGGCAACCCGGTGGTGGCGGTGGTCGGGATGTTGCTGGCGGCAGGCGCCTACCTGCTCATCTCAGGCTGGCCCGCCGATGTCTTGGCCGCCCGCCACCATCTCGGCCCGCTGAATCTGCCGCGGCTGGACACTGACCTGGCGCTGGCCGGCTTGGGTCTCGGCTTGGTGATCGCGCCGGTATCCACCGCCGCGCTGCGCGCAACACCTCCCGATCGGCACGGCGTGGCGTCCGCCGCGGTGGTGGTGGCCCGGATGACCGGCATGCTGGTGGGCGTGGCAGCGCTGTCGGCCTGGGGTCTGCATCGTTTCCGCGAGCTCACCGCCCAGCTGGCCACTCCGCTGCCGTTCGGGGTCAGCGTAGAGGTGTATCAGCAGCAGCTCGCCGCCTACCAACTGGCCATCCAGACCGCGCTGCGTGCCGAGTACCGGGACATCTTCCTGCTGACCGCGGGAGTGTGCGTGCTGGGCGCCCTCGGCGCGGTACTGATCGGCGGCAGGGCAGGCACCCGCCAAGCCACTCAGGTGGCGCAGAGCGAGGAACGCTTGGGTAGTACCAGCCGGACCAGGTAGTCGGTCACTGTCTCATCCACGCACTTCACGCCCTGCAAGACGACGGTATGCCGGTTCCCTTCGTAGCTGAGCAGCTTCCCCCGCAGCCGCCGGGCCAGTTCCACTCCAGCCTGGTAGGGGGTGGCCGGATCTCCCGTCGTGGAGACCACCAGCACCGGCGGCAGCCCGTCGAGCTGATCGGCCCCCAGGTCGCCGGTGGGCGGCACCGGCCAGAAAGCGCAGACATCCCGGGCGGCTGAGGGAGGCTGCCCGTCGTCGAGGAACGGCGCGGCTTCCCGGTAACGCCGATCGGCCTCCCGGACTATTACCGGATCCTTGACCGGGGGGTCGTCCACGCAGCGAACGGCGGTGAAGGCGTCTTGGCTGCCGGAGTAGCCGTGCGCGTCGCGCTGGTAGTAGATGTCAGCCAGGGCCAACAACGTCGAGCCGTTCCCTTTGGTCAGCTCGGTGAGGCCCTGGTTGAGCCGAGGCCACAGCTGATCGGTGTACAGGGCCTGGATTGTGCCGATGGTCGCATCGGTGTAGGACAGCTTGCGGGTGCCGACCGGCAGCGCCGCCGTTGCCAGCGGCAGCAATAAATGCTGGAAATCCTGATTGGCCAAAAAGTGCGGGGTGTCGCCCAACCAGCACTGGGCTTGCGCGCGGCACCAGTCGACAAAGGCGTCGAACGACTGCTGGAATCCTGCGCCCTGGTTGGCCAAGCTCTCCACCAGGTTGCCATTCGGCTCCAGCGCACCGTCGAGCACCATTGCCCGCACGTTGCCCGGGAACTGCTCGGCGTAGGAGGTGCCGACCCGGGTCCCGTATGAGTAACCGAGATAGGTGAGCTTCGAGTCACCCAGCGCCGAACGCATCACGTCCATGTCTCGTGCAACGTCCCTGGTGCCGGCGTTGGCGAGCATGTCCTTACCCACTCGCTGGGCACACAACGCGGCGTAGGCGCGATTCTCAGCCTCAGTCTGTGCCACCCCGGCCGGCGAGGTGTCCAGGTCAACGTCGAGCCGCTCGGTGTCCTCCTCCTGGGTATTCCGGCAGACGATCTTGGGCTGGCTAGCGCCGACTCCCCGCGGGTCGAAACCGACCAGATCGAACCGGCGACCCAGATCGGTGCCCTCGACCGCCTTGGCCAACGACGCGACCGCGGCCATCCCCGACACCCCGGGACCACCCGGATTGACCAGCAGCGAACCCAGCCGCTCTTGCGGGTTGTCAGCGGGCCGGCGGAGCAGGCCGAGTTGCGCGGTGCGCCCTTGCGGGTTGGCGTAGTCCAGCGGCACCTCTAACCGGGTGCACTGGAGAGCGAGGCTCTCGAACAGCTGCCGATCACGGTCGGTGGTGACGAAGGGCCGACAGCCCCCCCAACTCAGGCGCTGGCTGTAGAACCGGTCCAGACCCGGGGGTACTCGCCCGACGGCAGTGGGCGGGAACGGGACGGGCCCACCGTTGGCTACGGGCCCTTCGTCGTAGTCGGGCAATCCATTGCCCGCGGCGGTGCAGCCACTCAGGACACACGCAATCGCCAGCACGGCAGCCGAGCGCAACAGGCGCAACACCCGCGCGATCCTAGGGTGCCGCCGACGGCTCGCCGCGGGGGGCACCCACGAGTGGATGATAGGCACATGACCCAGCTGCGCATCGCCTTGGCCCAGGTGAACCCATGCGTCGGCGAAATCGCAGGCAACGCGAGGATGATCTCCGCGCGCTGCCGCGACGCCGCCGCCGCCGGTGCGCACTTGGTGGTCTTCGGTGAGATGGCGCTCACTGGCTACCCGGTGGAGGACCTGGCGCTGCGGGGGTCGTTCGTCGCTGCTTCGGTGCGCGCTCTCGATTCGCTGGCTGCCCAGCTGGTCGATCACGGCTGCGGCGAGCTGGCCGCCGTGGTCGGGTACCTCGACTGCGATGACGCTGGCAATGGCGGAGGGCCGCGTAACGCGGCGGCGGTGTTGCACCGCGGGCGGGTGGTCGGCCGCCAGTTCAAGCACCACCTGCCCAATTACGGGGTGTTCGACGAACGCCGCTACTTCATTCCCGGTACCACCTTGACCGTGTTCCGGCTGCACGGCCTGGAGATCGGGATGGTGATCTGTGAAGACCTCTGGCAGGAGGGCGGCCCGGTCACCGCCCTGGCGCAAGCCGGAGTCGACCTGATCGTCTCGCCCAACGCGTCGCCCTATGAACGCAACAAGGACGACACACGACTCGCGCTGGTGGGGCGTCGGGCCGCCGAGGCAGGCGTGCCGCTGGCCTACGCCAACCTGGTGGGCGGACAGGACGAGCTGGTCTTCGACGGTGACTCGATGATCGTGGACGGGGGAGGTGAGCTGCTCGTGAGGGCACCGCAGTTCGCCGAGCACTTCCTGCCCTACGACCTGGATCTGCGGGCCGGCTCGTCCAGGCGAGAAGGGCGCTATGCCGGCCTCGACGTCCGCCGCATCATCTTGACCGACGATCCGCTGCCGGCGTACCGACCCGCGCCGGTTTCGCCGGCACCCGAACCGCTGTCCGACGAAGCCGAGGTGTGGGGCGCGCTGGTGACCGGCCTGCGGGATTACACGCACAAAAACGGATTCCGCTCGGTCGTGCTGGGCTTATCCGGTGGAATCGACTCGGCGGTGTGTGCTGCCCTGGCGGTCGACGCGCTCGGGGCCGACGCGGTGTACGGGCTGTCACTGCCCTCGTCCTACTCCTCGGCGCACTCCCGGACCGACGCGGCTGACCTCGCCGAGCGCACCGGGTTGCACTACCGGGTGCAGCCGATCGCCGACATGGTCGAGGTATTCGTGCGCCAGCTCGGTTTGTCCGGGCTCGCCGAGGAGAATGTGCAGGCCCGTTGCCGCGGGGTGACGCTCATGGCACTGTCCAACCAGCACGGCCACCTCGTGCTGGCGACCGGCAACAAGTCGGAACTAGCGGTGGGCTACTCGACGATCTACGGCGACGCGGTCGGTGGTTTCGCGCCGATCAAAGACGTGCCGAAGACCGTGGTGTGGGCGCTGGCGCGGTGGCGCAACGCGGTGGCCGACAAGCGCGGTGAGACCCCGCCGATCCCACCGAATTCGATCGGCAAGCCACCGTCTGCTGAGCTGCGACCTGGTCAGCTGGACACCGACTCGCTGCCCGATTACCTGCTGCTCGACGAGGTGCTCGACGACTACGTGGAGGGTGACCGCGGGTTCGGCGATCTGGTGGCGGCGGGTTTCCCTGCCGACCTGGTCGAACGAATCGTGCGCATGGTGGACGCCGCGGAATACAAGCGCCGGCAGTACCCGCCCGGCACGAAGATCACCTTGAAGGCGTTCGGCCGAGACCGGCGGTTACCGATCACCAATCGCTGGCGCGAACGTGCCCCGTAAGCGCACCGGAGGCAACAGCAAGGCTGGCGGCTGTGAATCTCGTCGCACGCTCATGCCATGGTCTGACGATCGATGTCAGGCTGGTGGCATAAGCCATCTGGCATGACCCGGGGACCGGCGAGTATGGCCGGCCTCGAGGGAGGACGGTCGACGATGACCGCAGTTGCTGGCCAACCTGCGCTGTACGGCGGGGCGGTGGGACCCACCCAGAAAGTTCGGCGCGTCCGTGTCCAGGACCTCATAGCGGCCAAACGCCGCGGCGAAAAGTGGGCGATGCTCACCGCGTACGACTACTCCACCGCTACGCTGCTCGACGCCGCAGGCATTCCGGTGCTGCTGATCGGGGACTCGGCGGCCAACGTGGTCTACGGCTACGACACGACGGTGCCGGTGACCGTCGACGAGCTGCTGCCCCTGGTTCGCGGCGTGGTCCGGGGGGCCCGACGAGCACTGGTCGTGGCAGACCTGCCGTTCGGCTCCTACCAATCGTCACCTGCACAGGCGCTGGACACGGCAACCCGTTTCCTGAAGGAAGCCGGTGCGCACGCCGTGAAGTTGGAGGGCGGCCGGCGGGTGGTGCCGCAAGTGGAAGCCCTCGTCGCGGCCGGCGTGCCGGTGATGGGCCATCTCGGCGTCACCCCGCAGTCGGTACACGCGATGGGCGGGTACTCGGTACAAGGGCGTGGCGAACAGGGTGGACTAATGCTCGAGGACGCGAAGGCCCTGGAGGCCGCTGGAGTCTTCGCCATCGTGCTGGAGGTCATCCCCGCCGAATTGGCCGAGCAGGTTACTGCTGTGACCAGTGTGCCGACTATCGGCATCGGGGCCGGTCCGGGCTGCGATGCGCAGGTCATGGTGTGGCAGGACATGGCGGCGTTCCGGGCGCCCGGCGGTAGCGCTCCGAAATTCGTCAAGACCTACGCCGAGTTGGGTGACCGGTTACGTGAGGCGGCACGCCAGTTCGCCGAGGACGTCCGCTCCGGCACATATCCAGCACCCCAGCACGCATACCACTGACCGCGTCC
>DATFDO010000103.1:0-4365 GCA_035252045.1 Pseudonocardiaceae bacterium | reverse complement strand
CAAACGGTGATCTGGAACGTGATTAAGCCAGCCCGTATGCATCGAGCTTATCCCGCAGCTGTCGTAAAGCCCGCGCTCGAGTGGGTCCAATCGCGCCAGTCGGAATTCCGGCGGCGCGGGCGACTTCGGCGTATCGCACGGTCTGCTCGGTGAACAGCGTCCGCAGTACGGTCCGCTGGCGGGGGGACAACTCGTCGACAAGAGTCCACACAATCCGCGTGGTATCGGCGCCGATAACGTGCTGCTCAGGTCCCACCGCACTGTCGGCGACAATAACAGTCTCGACGTCGATGAGTTTTGCACCGGCCTTGGCCTGGCGCATGATACGGAGGCATTCGTGGCGGGCGGTGGTTACCAGCCAGCCGGCCAGCCGATCGGGGTATTGCACCCGATGAGCGTTCTCGGCCAGCCGCAACCAGGTCATCTGCACCGCGTCGCGGGCATCGGCTTCCTGCAGCCGGAAGGATCGCACCGTCGCGGACACGAGCGCGCCGTATCGGCGAATAACTTCATTCCAAGAAGTCGGGTCCCCCTTGCTGACCCCTAGCAGAAGGTCAGCCCCGTTGTTCATGGCTTCGGCGGAAACGTCGATGACTGTGGCGGTTGCCATCGGAATCACAACCTCTTGGCTAAGTTGCAGGTCCGTCAAAGACGATGCCGAAATACGACCATGCGCGCTGTGCTCGCGGTGACAGCGCAGCTGTTGCCTTGAACTCACTGCACGGTCGACCGGTCGACCGGTCGACCGTGCGCAGCCACCAGCCCGCACCGCCAGCGCGACGTGCCGCAGCGGCTCACCGTGATCCGTCGAACGGCGTAGGTGACCTACCGCCTATGACGGAGGACCGTGCGCGCGCCTGATGCGACCGTCGGGAGGGCATTCGGAGCACAGGTCGGGGGACACGGTGGCGCAGCAGCGGCTTTCATTGGCGATCAACGGGCGTGAGCGCCTCCTCGAAAGACGTCTCGTGCCTTTCGCCATGCCGCAGCCACGGCCGGGCAACGGCAACGGACACTCCAAGCTGGGTTCGGTGGCTATCGTGGGCCTCGGCTACGTCGGGCTGCCGACGGCATTGGCGCTGGTAGGCAGCGCATCCAGGATCACCGGTTACGACATCAGCAACGACCGGCTGCGGGCCATCGAGTCCGGCGATGTCGATCTCAGTGAGCTCGACCGGGCGCGGCTGACCGAAGCCCGCGGCGACGACGGCTTCCGGCTGACCACCGATGCCGCTGCGCTGGCCGAGGCTGACGCGGTGATCATCTGCGTGCCCACGCCGGTGGACGACCACCACGTCCCCGACCTCGCCGCCCTGACCAGCGCGTGCCAGACCGTGGTGGCGCACGCCCACCCGGGACAGACGATCATTCTCACCTCGACCAGCTTCGTGGGCACCACCCGGCAGCTGCTGGTCGAACCACTGCACCAGCGTGGCTTGGCCGTGGGCACCGACGTCTACGTCGCCTTCAGCCCGGAACGCATCGATCCGGGCAATCACGACCACGTCCAGCGCGAGACTCCCCGCGTGGTGGGCGGGGTCTCGACCACCTGCAGCGCGCAGGCCGCCCGGGTGATCGGGGCGTTGACCGACTCGGTGTACCTGGTGAGCTCCCCGGAGGCGGCCGAGCTGACCAAGCTGTACGAGAACATCTTCCGTGCGGTCAGCCTGGCGCTGGCCAACGAGTTCAGCGACGTGTGCGCCACGCTGGGGCTGGATCCCATCGAGGTGACCCTGGCGGCCGGCACCAAGCCCTACGGGTTCCTCGCCGCGTTCCCCGGGCCCGGCGTGGGTGGCCACTGCATCCCGTGCGACCCGCACTACCTGCTGTGGCAGCTGCGCGACGCCAACCGGCCCACCCCGCTGATCGAGCAGGCGATGCAGTCCATCCACGCCCGCCCGGCCCGCGTCGTCGAGCGGGCCGCCGAGGTGCTCACCGCCGAGGGCCGATCGCTGGACGGCGCGAAGGTGATCGTGGTCGGCGTCAGCTACAAGGCCGGGGTCAGCGACGTGCGGGAATCCCCGGCACTGCCGCTGATCGACGGGCTGGCCCAGCACGGGGCCGAGGTGGCCTACCACGACCCGCTGGTGCCGGCCATCACCACACCCCAGGGCCGGGCGCTGAGCAATGCCACCACACCCAGCGGCGCCGGCTGGGACCTGGCGATCATCCAGGTGGTGCACCCGGCCACCGACTACAGCTGGGTGCAGGACTGCCCGCGGGTGCTCGACGCGACCTACCTGTTCGACGCCGCCGCACATCGCAACGTGGTGTGAGGCCGAACGCGATGAGTTCCCCGACTTCCTCCCCTGCGCTGGACACCGGCACCCCGGCGGTCATTCTCAAGCTCGACCACAACGTGATGCATCACGGCGGCCTGGGTGCGATCCGCAGCCTGGGACGCCTGGGCGTGCCGGTGTACGGCGTGCATGAGGACCCGCTGGCGCCCGCGGCGCGATCGCGTTACCTGCACGGCCGCTGTATCTGGCGGTCGGCGCCCGACGATGTGCAGCGGGTGCATGCCGGGCTGATCGCGCTGGCCGAGCGGATCGGCCGCCGGGCGGTGCTCATCCCCACCGACGACGCGGGCGCCATCTTCCTCGCCGAGCACGGCAGCGACCTGCGCCAGTTTTTCCTGTTCTCCGATCCACCCGCCGAGCTGCCGCGGCAGCTGGCCGGCAAGTACACGATGTACCAGCGGTGCCGCGAACTCGGCGTGCCGTGCGCGGCGGCCGCGCTGCCCGAAACGCTCGGCGAAGCCTCCCGCGTCGCCGAACAGATCGGGTTCCCACTGGTCGCCAAGCTCGCCACCCCATGGCAGTCGAAAAGCGCCAAGGGACTGCGCAGCACGTCGATCATCCGCACCCATGACGACCTCACGTCGACCTGGCGGGCCTGCGAGGAGCACGGCAGCGGCGCACTGATGCTGCAGGAGTATGTCAAGGGCTGGGACTACTTCTTCCACGCCTACTGCGATGCCCAGTCGCGCTGCCGACCTGGTTTCGTCGGCAGCAAGGAACGTTCCTACCCGGCGCACGCCGGGCTGACCAGTCTCGGTCGCTGGGTGGACAACCCGCAGCTGCACGAGCAGGCCACCGAGCTGGTCGCGCGAGTGGGATTTCGGGGCATCGTGGACCTTGACTACCGGTTCGACCCGCGCACCGGCACGTACAAGCTGCTGGACTTCAACCCCAGGCTGGGGGCGCAGTTCCGGCTGTTCTCCGACACCGCGGGCGTCGACGTGGTGATCGCCGCACATCTGGACCTGACCGGCCGGGAAATCCCCCAGGGCGCGCCCCATCTTGGACGCAGCTTCCTGGTGGAGAACTACGACCCGATTGCCGCCCTGGCCTACCGGCGCCTCGGCCTGGGCCTGCGGTCCTGGGTGACCTCGCTGCGCCGGGCCGATGAGCTGGCCTGGTTCGCCCGTGATGATCTTGCACCGTTCGGGCTGATGTGCCTTCGCATGGGGTGGCGGGCGATCACCCGTCCGCTGAACCGGCCTGGCACTCGCCGCCTTATCACCAAACCACTACTCGCACGGAGGGCCCAGGCATGACAAACGGCATTGAAGATCCAGTCGACGTTGCGATCGTGGGCGCGGGCCCGTACGGCCTGTCGCTCGGCGCCCACCTCAGTGCCGCGGGCGTGCCGTTTCGCCAGTTCGGACTGTCTATGCAGTTGTGGCGAGAGGCGATGCCGGCCGGCATGTACCTCAAGTCGCAGGGATTCGCGTCCAACCTGTCAGATCCCGCCGGGCGGCACACGTTGCGCGCCTTCTGCGCATCGACCGGCCGCGAGTACGCCGACTACGGGCTGCCGGTGTCCCGGGAGACGTTCGTGGCCTACGGGGAATGGTTTCGCCGCGCCGAGGTACCGAACCTGGAAGAAGTGATGGTCACCCAGGTGACCAAGGCGGGCGGCAACTATGTCCTGACCCTGGCTGACGGCACCGATGTGGTGGCCCGCTCGGTCGTGGTGGCCACTGGCGTGCAGCACTTCCCGCACGTACCCGCCACCCTGGCCGAGTTGCCGGCGCAGCTGTGCACGCACCCCAGCGCGCACGACAACCTCGCCGTGTTCGCCGACCGCGAGGTCGCCGTCATCGGTGCCGGTCAGTCTGCGCTGGAATCGGCCGCCCTGCTGCACGAGTCCGGCGCGCACGTCACCGTGATCGCCCGTACCTCGAAGCTGACCTGGAACGGCGCACCGCTGCCCGCGCAACGGTCCCTGCTGCGCAAGCTGCGCGAGCCCGAGGCAACCCTCGGCTCCGGCTGGTCGACCTGGTTCTACTCCACGCAGCCGCATCTGTACCGCCGGCTGCCGGCCGCCCAGCGGGTCCATCGGGCGCGGACCGCGCTGGGG
>DATFDO010000102.1:0-9186 GCA_035252045.1 Pseudonocardiaceae bacterium | reverse complement strand
AGCAGAGCGGTGCGCCGGGCCTGCCCGAGCCCCGTGACGTCATCCAACGCAGAACTGATCATGCGCGCCGATCGTTTCTGCCGGTGATAGGTGATCGCGAACCGGTGCGCCTCATCGCGCACCCGCTGCAGCAGGTACAGGCCCTCGCTGCTGCGGGGCAGGATCACCGGATCGGCTTCGCCGGGCAACCAGATCTCCTCCAACCGCTTGGCCAGCCCGGCCACCGCCACATCGGTCACCCCGAGCTCGAACAACGCCTGCGCGGCCGCGGCCACCTGCGCCGGACCGCCGTCGATCACGAGCAGGTTCGGCGGGTAGGCGAACTTGCGGGGACGTCCGGTGTCGGGATCCAGGCCAGACTTGTCGGGTGTCTCCTTGTCCCGCACGTGGCGGGCGAAACGCCGGCGGACCACTTCCGCGATGCTAGCCACGTCGTCGGAGCGGCCGCCGCCGGCGGCGTCCCGGATCGCGAAGCGCCGGTAGTCCGGCTTGCGGGCCAGCCCGTCTTCGAAGACCACCAGTGAGGCCACCACGTCGTTGCCCTGGACGTGACTGACGTCGATGCATTCGATGCGCAGCGGGGCAGTGTCCAGCCCCAGGTATTCCTGGATCTCTTGCAGCGCCGCCGCCCTGGCGGTGAGATCGCCGGCCCGGCGCAGCTTGTGCTGCGCGAAGGCTTCTGCGGCATTGCGCGCCACGGTCTCGGCCAGCGCCCGCTTGTCGCCCCGCTGGGGGATCCGTAACTGGACCCGTGAACCGCGCAGTTCGGAAAGCCATTCAGTCAGGGCGTCAGCGTCTTCTGGGAGCTCAGGAACGAGCACCTCGCGCGGCACCGGCTGGGTGGCGTCGTCGGCCGAGCCGGCCAGCGCCGCCTGCTCACCGTAGAACTGGGTCAGGAACTGGCCGACCAGGTCGATCTGTTCCACCCTCTCGATCACCCAGCCACGCTGGCCGCGAACGCGTCCGCCGCGGACGTGAAAGACCTGAACCGCGGCCTCCAATTCGTCGCATGCGAAGGCGATCACATCCGCGTCGGTGCCGTCACCGAGCACCACCGCCTGCTTCTCCATCGCCCGGCGCAGGGCACCCAGGTGGTCGCGCAGCCGCGCCGCCCGCTCGAATTCCAACTCGGCGGCCGCAGCTTCCATCTCCCGCTCGAGCCGGCGGATCATCTTGTCGGTCCGGCCGGACAGGAAGTCGCAGAAATCATCGACGATGGCGCGATGTTCGTCAGCGGTGACATTGCCTACGCAGGGCGCCGAACATTTGTCGATATAGCCCAGCAGACAAGGGCGGCCGATTTGGCCGTGCCGCTTGAACACACCTGCCGAGCACACCCGGGCCGGGAATACGCGGGTGAGCAGATCAAGCGTTTCTCGAATCGCCCAGGCGTGCGCGTAAGGCCCGAAATACCGGACCCCGCGACGGCGTGGCCCACGGTAAACGTGCAACCGCGGATATTCTTCGTGCAGCGTCACGGCCAGCACCGGATAGGTCTTGTCGTCGCGGTAGCGGACATTGAACCGCGGATCGAATTCCTTGATCCAGTTGTATTCCAGTTGTAATGCTTCAACTTCGGTGCTGACGACCGTCCAGTCCACCGAAGCCGCGGTGGTGACCATCTGCCGGGTCCGCGGATGCAGACCGGACAGGTCGGCGAAGTAGGAGTTGAGCCGGCTGCGCAGGCTCTTCGCCTTGCCGACATAGATCACCCGGGCGTGCTCGTCCCGGAAGCGGTACACGCCGGGCTCGTCGGGGATGGTCCCTGGCGCGGGACGGTAGGTGCACGGATCAGCCATCAGCTCGCAGCCTACGGCTGCGCTCATCCCGACATGGAGACATATCGGGTCGACGACCCATCGCAACCCCGATATGTCTCTGTCGGGTCGGGACAAGTGGACGGGGCCGCCTATGCGATGCGTTTGAGCTGGACCGACAGGTGCGGCTTCATGGGGAGGCCGCGCAGTGCCCGCTCCTCGGCGTAGGCCAGGTCACCGTCCTCGAGGATGCCGTACAACCGGGCGGCCGCGGTGGTTTGCCGGGCCGTTTCGGTCCGCTCGATCACATTGGCGTACAGCTCCCACGACGTCTCGCTGGTGCGCCCGCCATAGTAGATTTCGCAGATACCGAACATGTGCGCGAGAACCAGTTCGATGGTCTCTTCCTCATCCATCCGCCACCACCCGACCTCCCGGGCCGCGGGACGCAGCACCTTGCCCTGTGGGCTCAGCAGCCAGGCGCGTGCTTCGTAGACCAGAAACGGCCTCCCGTCGTGGGAAAAGCTGATCTGCTGGCCGAAGGGGAACTCGCCGAGCAATGACGGGTACTGCGCCAGACCTTTCCCGCGCCACACACCCACCAATGGCGCCAACGGTTCGCACTGGGGGTGCAACTCGAGGCCCTGTCCCAGCTTGACGGCGTCCATCGGGATCGGTAGGTCGTCAAACCAGGGCATGTGGCGGCCCTCAGTAGCCTGCATCGTGTCAACGTCAGGACTCGCCTGGGATATGTCGCTGTTCACCCCTGAATCGGATCACGAACCGGCCGTGTTGCGCTAGGCAGCCGAGGGGTGCCTATGCGGCAGCGCTCGTGAGACGGTCCCGGGTCACCCTGTGAAAATCACACTCTGTCACGGCAGACCCTATGGCATGACCCACCGCAGCCTTACGCTGAGACACATCTACCGAGGGGGTCTCAGCGATGGGTTTCTTACGCCACACCGCAATATCGCTCACCGTCGCCGTCGGGTGCGCGGTGTTGACACCGGCGGTGGCGGCAGCCGCGGTCCAGTCGGCGGCTGCGCCGTGCGGGCCATCCGCGGCTGCTTGTGTCAGCCTCGGCAGCCAGCGAGCCTGGCTGATGAGTGGCGGCCAAGTCACTTACGGGCCCACCCCGATTACCTCCGGCAAACCGGGGCACGCCACCCCGCCCGGCGTGTTTCGCGTGTTGTGGAAAGACAAAAACCACCGCAGCTCGATATTCAACAATGCGCCGATGCCCTACTCGGTATTTTTCACCAGCAGTGGGATCGCATTTCATCAAGGTAGCCTCAAGGTGCCCTCAGCCGGATGTATCCACCTCAGCCGCAGCGCCGCGCAAACCTTCTTCGACAAGTTGTCGGTCGGCCAGGTTGTGCAAGTGGTGAATTGATCCCGCAGTCACGGGTGACGGGGACCGCTTCGGTCTGATACCAGTGCGCGCAACGCGGGCAACAATGCCCGCAGTGCCTGCCCCCGATGCGACACCGCGTCTTTCTCGGCGGGGTCCAGTTCGGCCGAGGTGCGCCGGTCGCCGGCCGGGACGAAGATCGGGTCGTAGCCGAACCCATTGCTGCCACGAGGCGCCCGGGTGAGCGTGCCGCCCCAGTGCGCGCGCACCACTGTCTGGCCGGCACCCGGCACGACCAGCGCCGCAGCGCACACGAATGCGGCGCCCCGACGATCGTCGGGGACGTCAGTGAGCTGATCGAGCAGCAGTTGCAGGTTCGCGACGTCATCTCCGTGGCGGCCGGCCCACCGCGCCGAGAGCACTCCGGGCATACCGTTGAGTGCATTCACCTCCAGACCCGAGTCGTCGGCGATCGTGGCCAGCCCGGTGGCGGCCACCGCATCCTGGGCTTTGGAGAGCGCGTTGTCTTCGAAAGTAGCGCCGGTCTCCGGGGCCTCCGGGAACGGTGCCACGTCGTCGAGTCCGATCACCTGGACGCCGCCGAGGTCCGACAGGGCCAGGATCCGCCGCAGCTCTGCCAGCTTCCTGGTGTTGCGGGTCGCCAGCAGCAGCTGCTCGGGGCTCACGGCCGGGGTAATTCGCCGGGATACGGCGCGATCAGCGCGGTGGCTTGGCAGGCGGTCAGCTCCTGGCAGCCCTTGAGCGCCAGATCCAGCATCTGATCCAGCGTGGACCGAGCGAAGGTGGCACCCTCCGCGGTGCCCTGGAGTTCCACCAGGCTGCCACTGTCGGTGGCCACCACGTTCATGTCGACCTCGGCGCGGGAATCCTCCTCATAGGGCAGGTCCAGCAGAACTCGGCCGTCCACCACGCCGACGCTCACGGCGGCGATCGAGCAGGGCAGCGGATCCGGCTGGCGCAGCCGGCCCGCGGCGCGCAACCACGTCACCGCATCGGCCAGCGCCACATAGCCGCCGGTGATCGCCGCGGTGCGGGTGCCGCCGTCAGCTTGGATGACATCACAATCCAGCGAGATGGTGTTCTCGCCCAGCGCGGCCAGATCGATACACGAGCGCAGGGCACGCCCGATCAGCCTGCTGATCTCGTGAGTCCGGCCGCCGAGGCGTCCTTTGACCGACTCCCGGTCGCTGCGAGTGTGCGTAGACGATGGCAGCATCGCGTACTCCGCGGTGAGCCAGCCCAGCCCGGAACCCTTGCGCCAGCGCGGCACACCCTCCACCACGCTGGCGGCGCACAGCACCCGGGTGCGGCCACACTCGATCAGTACCGACCCCGCAGGCCACTGCTGGTAGCCACGGGTGATGCGCACCTCCCGGAGCGCCTCGTCGGTCCTACCGTCTGCACGTGCCACCGCACCAGCCTACTCACCGTAGTGTCACGGCAGCGCGGCTCGTCAGATTTCGTAATCCGCCCCGGGGGAGACCAGATCAGTAGGCCCGTTGAAGGCATCCCGAGCTTCGGCGAGCACCTGCTCGGGATCCGTCCAGGGCGGTACGTGGGTGATCAGTAGCCGGCCGACGCCGGCCGCGGCAGCGGCCTCGCCGGCGTCACGCCCGGACATGTGCACACCGCGGGGGTTGTCCGGCCGGTGCGGCCAGGATGCCTCGGCGAGCAGGACGTCGGCCCCGGTGGCCAACTCGACGAGCTGGCGGCACGGACCAGTGTCTCCGGAGAACACCAGCGCTCGCCCCGCGTGGTGCAGCCGCAGCGCGTAGGCCTCGCAGGCGTGCTCGACCGGCGTGGCGCGCAGCTCGAACGGGCCGATGGTGGACACCTTGCCGTAAACGCCGAAGCTGTAGATGTCGGACAGGTCGGTCGCCTTGCGCTCGGCGGCGTTGGGCGCGTACGCAGCGACCAGCCGCTCGGCCGCGTCGAGCGGCCCGTACAGCGGCAACGGACTCAGCGGTGGCGGGTCCGGATGGTAACGGCGGTAGACGGTCAGCGCGGAGACATCAGCACAGTGATCGGGATGCAGATGCGACAGCACCAGCCCGTCGAGAGCGAACGGATCGAGGTAGCGCTGCAGCGCGCCAAGGGTGCCGTTGCCGAAGTCGAGTACGACGTTGGTGCCTTCGGCGCGCACCAGGTAACCCGAGGCCGGGGAGTCAGCCGCCGGGACACTGCCGGAACAGCCCAGCACGGTCAACAGCATCGTCACCCTCCGGTCGGCGTGAAGGTCGCCAGGGAGGGTCCCAGGAAACGCCGGGCCAGCCGGGCGAAGGACACCGGATCACCGGTGGCACTGAAGTGGTGCTCGGGCTCGTCGCCCTCGGCGCGCAGCAGCTCGGCCTCGGTGAGCACCCGCAGCGCGTCCTTGGCGGTCTCTTCGGCGCTGGATACCAGGGTCACCCCGTCGCCCATGACGATCTGCAGCACCCCGGTCAGCAGGGGGTAGTGGGTGCAGGCCAGCACGAGGGTGTCCACCCTGGCGCGCTGCAGTGGCTCGAGATAGGACTGCGCCAACCCGAGCATCTGGCGACCTGAGGTCATCCCACGCTCGACGAAGTCCACGAACCGCGGGCAGGCCACCCCGGTCACCTCGACGTGCGGTGCCGCGGCGAAGGCGTCGTGGTAGGCCCGGGATCGGATGGTGGCCTGGGTGCCGATCACTCCCACCCGGCCGGAGTGGGTCGCGGCGACAGCCCGCCGCACCGCTGGACGCACCACTTCCACTACCGGGATGGAATAGCGTTCCCTGGCATCGGCCAGGCACGCTGCGGATGCCGTGTTGCAGGCAATGACCAGCAGTTTTACTCCGCTACCCACCAGTTCGTCGGCAACCGTCAGGGCATGGGCACGGATCTGCGCGATGGGCAGCGGGCCGTACGGCCCGTGCGCGGTGTCACCGACGTAGTACAACCGCTCGTGCGGTAGCTGGTCGGCGATGGCGCGCGCAACGGTGAGCCCGCCCACCCCGGAGTCGAAGACTCCGATCGGGGCGCCTGCGCCGGTCACAATCCGGACACTACCCGGCCCCCGCGGCAACGGGGCGGGGAGTCAGGCCCAGAGCTGGGTATCCAGGCGGGCGGCAGTCTCCTCCAGGTCGCCGCTGTAGGCGCCGGTGGACAGGTATTTCCAGCCGGCGTCGCAGACCACGATGACGATGTCGGCGGGGTCGCCGGTGCCGGCAGCCTTCTCCGCGACGGCCAGTGCGGCGTGCAGGATGCCGCCGGTGGAGATACCGGCGAAGATGCCCTCGACTTCCAGCAGCTCGCGGGTACGGCGCAGCGCATCGAGGGAGCCGACGGAGAACCGGCCGGTGAGCACCTCGGGGTCGTAGAGTTCCGGCACGAACCCCTCGTCGAGATTGCGCAGGCCGTAAACCAGCTCCCCGTAGCGCGGTTCCGCGGCGATGATGTGCACGTCGGGCTTGTGTTCGCGCAGGTAGCGCCCCACCCCGACCAGAGTGCCGGTCGTGCCCAGGCCAGCGACGAAATGCGTCACGGTGGGCAGGTCGCGCAGGATCTCCGGACCGGTGGTGCGGTAATGCGCCTCCGGGTTGGCGGGGTTGCCGTACTGGTAGAGCATGATCCAGTCAGGATGCGACGCAGCCAATTCCTTGGCCCGTGCCACCGCCTGATTGGAGCCGCCCGCCGCCGGCGAGAAGATGATTTCCGCGCCGTAGGCCTCCAGCAGCTGGCGGCGCTCGATCGAGGTGTTCTCCGGCATCACGCACACCAGCCGGTAGCCCTTGAGCTTCGCCGCCATCGCCAGTGAGATCCCGGTGTTACCCGAGGTCGGCTCGAGGATGGTGCAGCCTTTGGTCAGCCGGCCGGTGCGCTCGGCGTCCTGGATCATCGCCAGGGCCGGGCGATCCTTCACCGAGCCGGTGGGATTGCGGTCCTCGAGCTTCGCCCACAGCCGCACGTCCGACGAAGGTGACAAGCGAGGCAGCCCTACCAGCGGAGTGTCCCCCACCGCATCGAGCAGCGAGTCATAGCGGGCCAATTGTCGTTCCCTTCGATCGCGCTCGTGGGGGCTGCGATTCGGGTGCTATCGCGCTCCAGCTGCCGGGATCACCCACGACCGCCCGCGACAGCCGGCAGGATGGTGACGTTGTCGCCGTCGCGCACTGCGGCCGCCAGACCACCCGCGAAGCGGACGTCCTCGTCGTTGACATAAACGTTGATGAAGCGGTGCAGGGATCCGTCCTTCACGAGCCTGCCCTTGATTCCCGAATGCCGGCTGTCCAGGTCCTCGATCACCTCGGCGATCGTGGAGCCGGACGCCTCCACGGACTTCTCGCCTCCGGTATGGGTGCGCAGGATGGTGGGAACGGAGACATTGACGGCCATTCTCGGATCCTCCTGTAGCGTACGGCGGTTCACCAGTATCAGTACGCACAACCGAGCCCGGGCATTCCGCAGGCAGCCTGAGCCGGCGCGCGGATCAGCGCGAATCGGGGATGTCGTCAGCACCGGTGTGCGAGAACATGTACGACTCGACGACCTCCACCGGTTCCTCGGTGACATCACCCTCAATGATCCGGTAGGAACGCAGCTCGTGCAGATCGGGATCCCGGGTGGAGATCAGCACGTAATGCGCGCTGGGGTAACCCCACGCTCTGGTGACATCGGTGCGGGATGGATACGCCTCGGTGGCGGTATGCGAGTGGTAAATCACCACCCGCTCCTCGTCCCGGGAATCCAGCTCACGCTCGAGCCGGAGATCTTCCATCGAATCGAATTCGTAGAAGGTCACCGAGCGTGCGGCGTTGGTCATCTCGATAAACCGCTCCGGGCGCCCGGAACCCACCGGACCGGCCAGCACGCCGCAGGCCTCGTCTGGATGGTCGCGCCGGGCATGCGCCACCATCGCGTCGACGAGATCGCGGCGGATCCTCAGCACACTTCCATCCTACGTGCCGACCAGCGCTTGGATCAGCGACTCTTGCACCCACGTCAGCCAGTGGTACACCGCCAGGTGCGGCGCGCGCGGGTCGTCGGGCGGGAGCTCGTCGGGCATGTCCTCGGTGACTTCCAGCACCGTGCCCAGGGCCAACCGGACGTCGTTGAGCGCGGTGAGCCAGGCTTGCGCCTGCTCTTCGGACAGCCGGATCCGGCCGCCCCGCGCCGGGCAGGTCTCGAGCACCACCCCGGCCACCCCGGCTTTAGCGGCCAGCAATTCGGGCTCATGCAGCGCTCGCAAACCGCCGGACAGCCCGGTGTCCTCCCGGTGGAAGTCAGGCAGCAAGCGGGCCAGCACGCGGTCAGTGGGCGCGGTGGTGGGTCCGGCGATGATCCCGGTGAGTTCGGCCAGCTCGTCGTGCGGGCTGGCCGCGACCCGAGCCGCAAGCAGATCACGCACCTGGCCGACCATCCCTCGCAGCAGCCCGGCCTCCCGTTCGGACAGGGTGCCGACCAGCAGCCCGCCGCGCCGCCGCCAGCCGTTCACGTGTCGCGCTGCATGGTCGCCCACAGGCCGGCGCCGTGCAGCTTCGCCACGTCGATCTCTACCTTGTCCCGGGATCCGCTGGTCACCACCGCCCGGCCCTTGTGATGCACGTCGAGCATCAATTTGGTGGCCTGGTCGCGGCTGTATCCGAACAGCTGCTGAAAGACGTAGGTGACGTAGGACATCAGGTTCACCGGATCGTTCCAGACGATCGTCAACCAAGGCCGGTCCTCGGTGCCGGCCTCGTCTGTTACTGGGTCCACTGCGGGGTCGACCCGGGCCTGTCCCAGTTCGACGGGTGTGGTCATGAATCAATGTTCCCACCAACACCGACCAATAGGCTCCCCAGATGCCCCCCAGCAGCACCACTTTTCTGACCGATCAGTACGAGCTGACGATGCTCGCCAGCGCGCTGGCCGACGGCTCGGCGGCCCGCCGGTGCACGTTCGAGGTCTTCGCTCGCGGGCTGCGCGGTCACCGCTACGGCGTGCTCGCCGGTATCCCCCGGCTGGTCGACGCGCTGGCCCGGTTCCACTTCGACGACGAGCAACTGGCGTTCCTGCATCGCATGCTGGATGCGCGCACCGTGAACTGGCTGGCCCA